>JBPCNO010000061.1:0-56130 GCA_051001135.1 Acidobacteriaceae bacterium | reverse complement strand
CGAAATCGATGTGACCGACACCTACCAGGCCTTCGATATAGGGCTGAATGGGGAGAACGCGAGGCCGGAAGGCAACGTGCGGGCCGATGAGGCCGCTGTAGAGCTGAGTGGAGCCGCCCGGTCCCAGAACGGATCCGCGCAGGTCCAGACCGGCGGTGAAGAAGGGGATGTGGAAGCGATCGAAGTAGGCTCCGAATGTGGGTCCGTAGATCCAGTCATTGTTGGGGGCGTTGACCTTGGAGGCGCTGAACTCGGCGTAGACACCGGTTTGTGCATGCAGGCCCAAGGGCAGACTGGCGGATACTAGAAGGGCCGAAAGAATGGCGAAGATACGGAGCGATTTCATCGCGGAAAGCCTCCTCCGTATAAAGATGCCGAAAGAGGCTGCAGAATGAAGCCGATGCGAGAAGAACCCGGGCCGGTCGAAGGTCTGTCGGAAGGAAGACAAAGCTACACGTGAAGGTCGTTTCCGTTCTCTACCTTGGGCGCATGGAGTACGCGCCAGCCCTCGCTCTGCAGCAGAAGCTGATACAGCAGCGGAAGGAAGGCACTATCGGCGACGTGCTGCTGTTGCTCGAACATACGCCAGTTTTGACCATGGGTCGTAATGCTCGTCGTGAGAACATCCTGCTGACAGACCAGGAACTGCTGGACCGTCATGTGCAGGTGGTGGATACGAACCGGGGGGGCGACGTGACCTATCACGGCCCGGGGCAGTTGGTCGGCTATCCCATCTTCGATCTGCGCAGCTTCGATCCACGTCTGGGCGTGCTGGATTTCGTACGGCGCATGGAAGAGGCGATCATCCGCGTGTGTGCGGAGTTCGGCTTGTTGACGGAGCGAGTCCCCGGCCGTACCGGCGTTTGGACGAAGCCCAGCGGTTCACTTGTGGAACGGAAGATTGCTGCCATCGGCGTTCACATCTCAAATGGGGTCACCTCGCATGGGTTTGCCCTCAATGTCACCACCGATCTCAAGGATTTCGACTGGATTGTTCCCTGCGGCATCGCAGATCGTGGCGTAACAAGCCTGGAAAGGGAGAGCGAAGCAGGTCCCGGCGAACTGAAGCTGCCCGCCGTTGCCGAGGGGGTATCGCGGCAATTCGGGCGTGTCTTCGGCACGCAGATGCTGTGGCTGGAATCGCTTGCGGATCTCCATGCAGCGGTGAGTTGAGGCTTCGCGTCCTTTGTCGCCTCTGCAAGGCCTGTAAATCGGCAACAGTGCTGCCAGGACCGAGGATGGGGATACCACCTCTGCTCTGCGTCCGCGATCCGTTGAGATCCGGGGTTATGGAATAGAATAGAGGGTTCTTACCGACGGCTCTGGGGAATAGCAGTCCATGGCGAGTAGACGACCCGAAGCAAAGACAGCAGAGAAGACGCAAACGCCGCCCAATGGCACGGCGAAGGCGGGGAACGGCCGAGGCTCTGAAAGCGTTCCGGATACGCCGCCTCCAACGCAGAATCGGCACGGCATTCCGGACTATCGGCTGGAGCAACTACCCTTCCACATTGAAGGCGAGTGGAAGGACGGCGACTATCACTACCGCGTAATCGGCGACACGACCGCTCCCGCGCCTCCGCTCCGCCCTTCCAAGTATCTGACGCGTGAACAGTCGATCGACATCTATCGGCTGATGATCACGAATCGCCGCATGGAAGATTCGCTCGAGCGCATGTACAAGCAATCGAAGGTAATCGGCGGCCTTTATCTGAGCCAGGGGCAGGAGGCGTGCTCCGTTGCGTCAGCCTACGCGCTGGGCGAGGATGACTGGCTGGGGCCGATGATCCGTAATCAGGGTTCGATGATCGTGAAGGGCTTCAAGCCACGCGACACCATGATGCAGTACATGGCCAAGGGCGGATCGCCGACGCGGGGTCGCGAGTCCGGTTCGCATTACGGCGATAACAAGAAGCTCAATGTGATCGCCCCGATCTCTCATCTCGGCGATTCGATTTCGGTGTGCGCCGGAGTCGCTCTGGGCGCGCGCATTCAGGGCAAGAACATTGCCTGCCTGGCTTACATCGGGGATGGCGGCCAATCCACCGGGCCGACCTACGAAGGGTTCAACTTCGCCGCGGTGCAGAAGCTTGGCGTGGTGCTGGTGGTCGAGCACAACCTGTGGGCCTATTCGACACCGGTAGAGTTACAGTTTGCCTGTAAGGATCTGGCGGATCGTTCGATCGGCTACGGCGTGCCGGGCGTCATCGTGGACGGGACGGACGCCAACCAGGTGTATGACGCCACGCACGAGGCGGTCGAGCGTGCCTATCGAGGCGAAGGCGCATCCCTCATCGAAGCCAAGCTGATGCGCATGAAGGGCCATGCCATGCACGATGCCGCCGCTTACGTGCCCCAAGAGGTCAAGGACTATTGGAAGCGCCGGGATCCTATCCAGCGCATGGAAGAGTACCTGATCGGGCGCGGTTGGATGACGGCGGAAGAGGCGACGAAGATCCGTGCGGATGTGGATGCGCTGATGGAGTCGGAGCGCGATGTCGCTGAGGCTTCTCCCATGCCGGATCCGGCGGATGCCAGCAACGACGTGTACTTCGATAATGCGGTCGAAATTCCGGTGAAGTATGGCGAAGTGCGCGTGAAGAATGCGAATGAGAGCGCCCGGCTCGCTGAGGCCAGCGCCACCACGCATTACAAGTAGCGCAATCTTTCACGGCGAACTCCATTCCATCTATTCAAAAACAGAGAAGGTTTTCAAGAATGGCACCTGTCACATATCTGGAAGCGATACGGCAAGGTTTGTGGGAAGAGATGGAACGCGATTCGCGCGTCTTTGTGATGGGCGAAGATGTCGGCATCTACGGAGGGGCATTCAAGGTCACGGAAGGTTTCGTGCACCGCTTTGGTACGGAGCGGGTGGTGGATACCCCGATCTCCGAGATGGCGATTGCCAGCGCGGCCTATGGAGCATCGCTCACCGGTCTGCGTCCTGTGGGCGAGTTCCAATTCATGGACTTCATCAGCTCCGCCCATTCGCAGATCGTCCAGATCCTCGCCAAATCCAACTATCGCTGGGGCGCTCCGGCGCCGCTCGTGCTGCGCGGGCCTTCCGGTGGCGGCGTCAGCGGGGGACCGTTCCACTCGCAAAATCCCGAGATGTTCTACGTGCATACGCCGGGACTCAAAGTCATCTGTCCCGCGACTGCAATCGATGCCAAAGGGCTCATCAAGTCTGCCATCCGCGATAACAATCCGGTGCTCTTCTTCGAGCACAAATACCTCTACCGCCGGGTCAAGGAAGAGATGCCGGACGAAGACTATACGGTACCCATCGGCAAGGCGCGGATTCATCGTGAGGGCAAGCATCTCTCGGTGATCACCTACGCCGCTATGGTCTACGTCGCGCAGGAAGCGGCCGACATCCTGGCGAAGGAAGGCATCGAGCTGGAGATTGTGGATTTGCGCACGCTGCTGCCCTTGGACAACGAAGCTATCGTGCAAACGGTTGAGAAGACGAATCGCGTGATCGTGCTGCACGAAGATACGAAGACCGGCGGCATTGCGGGTGAAATCGCCGCCATCATCAACGAAGAGGCGTTCGATTCCCTCGATGCGCCGATTGTGCGCATCACTTCCATGGATACGCCAGTACCCTTCTCTCCGCCGCTCGAGAAGGCGTTTCTGCCCAAGGTCGAAGATGTGGTGCGCGAGGCGCGAAGACTGGTGAAGTACTGATCGGGATACCAGCGCGGAAAGCCGTTATCCTGAGTTTGTCGAAGATTCTTTGCAGTGCGAACGAGTTGTTGAGAGGGAACGATGCCGACGGATGTAACCATGCCCCAGATGGGCGAGTCGATCTTTGAAGGAACCATTACCAAGTGGCTCAAGAAGCCGGGCGATGCAGTCCAGCGTGACGAGCCTCTCTTTGAGATCTCGACCGACAAGGTCGATGCCGAAATTCCCGCGCCCGCCAGTGGATACCTCACCGAGATCAAGATCGCGGAAGGCGCTACCGTTCAGATCAACACCGTCGTTGGTGTGATCGGCGAAGCCGCTGGTTCCGCTGCAACTCCCGCTTCGGCCGCGCCAGCCCAGACAGAGTCCGCGGAGAGCCCGGTCGCCGCGAGTAACGTCGCCGCGAATAACAAGGCTTCAGACAGCACGCCTGCCAAGCCCGCCGCACAAGCGCCGGCCGCGAAAGAAGCGGTGGCAGTCCAGCCGTCGTCGGGCGGCGGCGGAGGCGGAACGGATGTGACCATGCCGCAGATGGGTGAATCCATCTTTGAAGGCACCATCACGAAGTGGCTCAAGCAGGTAGGCGATTCCATTCAGCGCGATGAGCCGCTGTTTGAGATTTCGACCGACAAAGTAGACGCGGAGATACCTGCTCCGGCCAGCGGCATCCTCTCTGAGATCAAGGTGCAGGCAGGAGCCACGGTGCAGATCAATACCGTGGTCGCCGTCATTGGCGGATCTCCCTCAGCTACTGCGCCAACGCCAACCTCAGGAGCAGCGGAGGGCGATGGGCGGCAGTCAGTCCCCGCAGCACCCCAGGCTGCACCCACGGCCGGTGCTCCGAAGCAGGAAGCGGCAAGCGCGTCCGTGGGCGATCGCCTTCGGTCCTCGCCGCTGGTGCGACGCATCGCGAAGGATAACAATCTCGATCTGCGCCAGGTCTCCGGAACGGGTTCCAGCGGTCGCATCACGAAGGAAGATGTGCTGCAGTTTCTATCGCAACAAGGCGCGGAGCCAGCAGCGCCAGCCGCTCCCAAAGCGGCAGCACCCGTCCCAGTTGCCGCTGCCGTATCGCAGCCCGTCTCTGCACCGCCGCCGCCAAAGGCCGCTGCCGCTACATCTTCCGCGGCCCTCGGCGAGCTGGTACCGATGACGCGCATGCGTTCGATCATTGCCCAGCGCATGGTGGATTCCAAGCGCACCAACGCGCACGTTCACACCGTTTTCAAGGTGGACATGACGCGGGTCGTGAAGATACGAGAGAAGGAGAAGGCAAAGTACGAGCAGCGCAATGGCGTAAAGCTCACCTACATGCCCTTCATCACGCGGGCCGTCGTCGCGACGCTGCGCAAGATGCCGGTCGTCAACGCATCCATGGAGGGTGACGGCATTCGCTATCACCAGAACGTAAACGTCGGCATCGCGGTGGCGCTCGATTGGGGATTGATCGTTCCTGTGATCAAGCAGGCGGAGGAGAAGAATTTCCTGGGTATCGCCCGGGCAATTGTCGATCTCGCCGAACGTGCGCGCAGCAAGAAGCTCAAGCCGGACGAGGTCGGTTCCGGTACCTTCACCATCACCAATCCAGGAATCTTCGGCGAGCAGTTTGGCACCCCCATCATCAATCAACCGGAATCTGCAATCCTGGGGGTGGGTGGCCTGTTCAAGGAACCGGTCGTCGTCACGGATGAGTACGGTACCGATTCGATCGCCATCCACAGCATCATCCGGCTCACGCTCGGCTTCGACCATCGCATCATCGATGGTGCTGACGGCGGCAGGTTCATGGCAGAGGTGAAGAAGTATCTTGAGAACTGGTCGGAAGATATCGGTTAGTTCAGCTCAGGGCGCGGAGGTAGTCATTGGAAGAGGCAGACGAACCAGTCTGCCTCTTTGTTTTGGCGCTTCATATCGTCAGAGTTGAGCACGCGCTTTGAGCACCCGTTGAACCGCATCCTTTGCCGTATCCCCGATTGCGGATAGATGGCCCATCTTGCGCCCCGGCCGTGCCGTGTGTTTCTCGTAGAGGTGTAGTCCCACTCCCCGCACTGCGAGCGCCCGGTCGAAGCGAGGCTCCCCCTTCTTCCATGCGTCGCCGAGCAGGTTTGCGATCGCTGCCGGCTTCACGATATCCACTTCTCCCAGAGGCAGGTCGCATACTGCTCGCACATGTTGCTCAAACTGGCTGGTGACGCAAGCCCGCTCGCTCGCGTGATAGCTGTTGTGCGGCCGTGGAGCCAGCTCGTTCACCAGGAGCTCCCCGGTGGTCGTGACGAACATCTCCACTGCCAGAATGCCTTCGAGACCCAGCTTTTCTGCCAGGTCGCACGCGAACGCTTGCGCCTGTATCTCCATCGTTGGCGAGATAGAAGATGGGATGGCGCTCCAGGATAAAATCTGCCGCTCGTGGTGGTTCTCAGCAGATGGAAAGCTCTTCATCTCGCCGCTGGGGTTGCGCGCTACCAGTACGGAGATCTCGAGATCGAGCGGAACTCCCTGCTCCACCACGCATGGCGCAGATCCCAGGCTCATCCATATTTGCTGCGCGAGCTCCTCGATTGGCGTCGCACCGTCGTCGTTGATGACGCGCACCTGGCTTCTGCCGTCATAGCCCCCATGCGCGCTCTTCACGAAGCAGTCGAAGGCAAACACGCGCAAGGCCTCGCGCACATCGTCGGCCGACGCCGCGACACGAAAGCGCCCCACCGGAAGTCCATGCGCCTGCAGCCACTCCTTCTGCGTCATGCGATTCTGAATGATCTCCAGCAGCCGTGCCCCCGGCCGCACCGGCGCAAATCGCGCGGCTGCCCGCATGCATTCCAGTGAGAGCTGCTCAATCTCCAGGGTCACCACATCGCAACCGCGCGCCAGGTTTGCCGCCGCCTTGGCGTCATCCCATCCACCTTCGAAGCACGCATCCACCACGAAGCGGGCTGGACAGGAAGGGTCCGGATCCATCACTTGCACGCGGTAACCGAGCGATCGCGCAGCCATTGCCGTCATGCGCCCCAATTGGCCGCCGCCAAGGATCCCAATAGTTGCGCCCGGCAGGATCGCGCTCATTGCGGCAACTCCTCGAGCATCACCTCATCACGGCGCTTTTCTCGCCACGCGCGCAATCTCCCTCGCAACGCCGTATTCTCGACGGCGAGGATCTGCGCGGCCAGCAACGCCGCGTTGGCCGCCCCCGGCTTGCCGATCGCCAACGTCCCCACCGGCACCCCTCTTGGCATCTGCACGATTGAAAGAAGCGCATCCACGCCGTTCAGCACCGTCACCGGAATAGGCACCCCAAGAACTGGCAGCAGCGTTTTTGCCGCGAGCATGCCGGGTAGATGCGCCGCCCCGCCGGCCGCTGCAATGATCACCTTCAAGCCGCGCTCCTCCGCCGTCTCTGCATAGCGGAACAGCCAGTCTGGGGTACGATGGGCGGAGACGACTCTCGCTTCGAACGGCACCTCCAGCTCTTTGAGCAATGCCGTACACGCTTCCAGCGTGTCGTAGTCGCTCTTGCTTCCCATCACGACGCCTACTAGAGGAGATCGCTGCATTGCGTGATTATAAGGCTGAAGCTCGACCGGGCTGTTCGAGGGCTAGATATGCCTGAACCATTCGAACGCGATGTGCACCAACGTGAACAGTACGCCAAATGCTCCTGCGAAGCCCTTCGCTCGCTGCAGACTCGCTTCATGGTGGTCCACGCGCTGTTCGAGCACGGATAATCGCCCCGGCTGCGTATCGCCGATCAACGAGGTCATCTGGTTCTTCAATACCGACAGGTCCGCCAGGACCCGTGCTTCAAATTCATTCATCTGTTCACTCCATCCCGCTAGCGCACCCGTCCTCGAATGGAACGCATCCTGGGAAACTCTTTCCGCATCGGCTACATCATTACGTTTACAAAGATTGCGCTGGAAAAGCGCGAGTAGTTCGGAGGGTTAGCGCCGTCGTACATCCTCACGTAGTACTGCTCGATCGGGAATGCGCGAACGATAGTGAAATTCGGAACTGGGCTGCGCAGCACCACGTCGACCGCATCCCCCGCTCCAAAGATCCAGTCCCTTCGCCTTACCTCGAAGCCGCCACCTTGCGGCGGTGCTGCTCCCGCAGTCACGTTGATCGCCGTTGTCGTGATCGAATCCACCGTCAGATCACGCAGGCTGCCGACGGCCAGCGGCGCGTTCGCCGCTACCTCCGGAAGTTGCACATCCTTGGGCAGTACGTTGGACGTGGCGAGCGATAGCGGTTCCGCCCAATCGTTTGCATACTTGAGCGTGTACTGAAGTATCTCAGGGTTCGCGCTCGTCGCTTGCACTGTCACCTCGCGAACAACTACTGTCGCCGCCATCCCCGAAGATGGCGCATCGATTGCCAGCGCATCGCCGGGCCACACGTCGGCTTGTTGTGCCAGGTTAAAGCTCTGATAACTCCCTGCCCAGGCCGCATCCCGGCTGCTGGCCATATCCAGGATGGCCAACGCAGCGTTCTCGCAATCGGTCGAGCAACGTGTCGCCGGCAGGCGCATGCTTCCAACCCATTGCGCCGTGCCTGGCAACGCGCCAGACGCTTCTTCCGCCATGCTGCTTGTCGATGCCAAGCGGGCAGCGGCGCGCCCGGCAATGCGGTAGGTCACCGTGATTTGGCTGCCGCTCTTCGGCACGCTCGTTGCATAGAAGACCAGCTTGCCACTGCTCTCCATCTTCGCGTCGGCGCCTTCGGCCATCGTGCCCAGCCGGAGTGTCTGCGGAGTCCCGTTGCCGCCGTTCGGTGTGCTCGTCGCCCAAATGCCGCCCGTAGCCTGCAGTGAGACAGATGCGAGACTGCCCACGAAGCTCACGCTGTCGAATGCCACCAGCCTGCAGCTTGCCGGCGCGGCCGCCACATTCCCTGCATAGAGCGTTACCGGCGGCCGGAGCGTCCCGCCGGTCGTCTCCTGCAACTCAAGCACTAGATCGCCACCCGCCGTGATCAGGTCTCCACCAAAGCTCTTATTCGAAGCTCCATCGGACACGTAGTAGCTCTGCAACACCCGTTGCACATCCTTGCAGTGGAAGCGCAGGCGCAGCGTGTAAGTATGGCCGCTCACCACCGTAACCGACCCTCCGGCCTCCGCGCCTTCCACCACAGGCGCGATGCTGAGAGCGCCTGCCGTCGCTTTCACATGAAACCCCGCGAAGAGGTTCTCCAGATGCGCGGTGCCGCTATAGAAGCCCGCAACATATCCTTCGCCTGTACCCTGCACCTGCAGCCCGGCCGCCTCCAACAGCAACACGCCGCCCATCTCTACCGCATCCACCGAGCCCACGTTCGTTTGGCCCTCGATGCCGCTCCCTCCGTTCACCGTAAGCCCCGCGGCAGTCAGCGTGACTCGGTTGCCCGGATCCTGCACCGTCCATAGCAGCGGATTGATAGAGCTTCCCGTGAAGGCATCTTCAATGATCTTTGCTTTGCGTAGTAAAGGAGCCTGCGTCAGAATGAAGCTGCTCGTGACGCCGTCCCCTTGAAAGATCTCTGTAACATAGTTTTGCGCTTCGACCGCTCCGCAGACCGTGACGTCGTTCACCAGCTCTCGAGCTCTCACGGCTGTTAACAACGCTGGCTTCAAGCTCCCGTCTGTCTCGCTCAGCGTGTGCACGGTCGAGCCGATGCTGGTCAACGAGACCTCGCCGTTCACCACCCGATAGGCCGTCCGCCCCGCCGATGCCAGCAACCCCGTGTTGCTCGACCACGATTGCCCAGCCTGGCCAGTGAAACTGCCGATCATCGCCGTCGCGCCCTGCGCCGTCACATCGATGCCGCCCCCCGCACGCAGGGTCAACGCATTCAGCACGTCCCCGGCCGCTTGCGAGACCGCGGTCGTAGTCTGCGACGCGCGCTGCCGGTCGAGGATGATGTCGTCGCTCAGCGCTGACACCACCAATAGATAGATGGTGCCCTCGCAACCCTCGCCGGCAAATATCCTCTCCGGCTCGCAAGCTACATACCCGCTGAAGAGCAGCCTCCCATTGTCCGCCGATACCATCACCCTTCCATTCCGCGCCGGGATCGCCGCGTTGGTTGGAAGTAAGCTCACTTGGCATACCGTCGGTGCGTTCAGCTTTCGCTCGATCTTCAACGATGCGGCGCCGGCCAGCGCTGCGCTGTAATCGACGGTGCCCTTGCCATCTCTGTTGTCGATGGTGATCTTCAATGTTTGCCCCTCATTGCGGATTGCTCTTTAGACCAATGAATTGCTTGCGGGCACGAAGGTGCGAAAGCAGCACACCTGTTCGCCATCGATCGGATCGGTGACCGGCAACGCGCGGAACTCCGCGCTCAACAGCACCTGCGTGAGCGGGTCCATCATCAGCGAGAGACTCTCAGCCGATCCCGCCATGGCCTGCAGGCGCGGATAATGAAGAAACACCACCTCGCCCTGCTCCCCACCCATCGCGAAGATCGCTGACCACTCGTGGAAGAACGTGCCCCCCTCCCGGTCCACAAACCCCACTGCCGGCTGTACCTTCATCGCCGTCGTAGGACTGCCCGCGGGTAACGGCGTGGCCAGTTGCAAACCAGTGCTCGTCACCTGCGCCACGCGCGCGACATTCAAAGTCACCCGGCGGATGTAGTGAGGATCGCTCGCGACCGCCGCTGCGGACCTCAGGTACGCTGTACTCGCACCCGCTCCCACGAAGCCCTGCTGTCCGGTGTAATCCTCGTCTACCGCCACTATGTCGCCAGCTTCGAAACCCGGCAAGCTGGCAGCGTCCATCGCTAAAAAGCTTGCGGTCGAGCTTTGCGCTAACAGCGGCGCCGCGGCCACTACATTGCTGCTTCCCGACCCGCTCTCGATTCCGTCCCCTGGCTGACCCGTCGCAGCCAGCACATTCATATGCTGTGCGCCTGCGGCCAGAGTCATGGTCAGCTTCGTCCACTGTTCGAACTGCAAGCTGATGGTGGAGCCTATAGCATCGCGCGCCTGTAGCTGTGCTGTGCGCGGCGAACCCCCCTCAAGCGCCATCACCTTGGTGCCCGACGTGCGGGCGAACTTCCGCAGATACCCGAGATCGATCCAGGGCGCAGGCGGCGCATCCAGTTGAAAGCTCGCCGCCTGCGATGGATCGAAGATAGTCGGAGAACCCGTCGCCCGAACCACTGGAGCGAAATAACCGCGAACGCGCCGATAGACCGGTGTCATCGGGGGCAGGGATACTGCAACCGTCGCTGTGCTCATTGCTCACCTGCTTCTTCGTAGCTATAGACCGTCACGTCCACAGTCCTGCTCAGTTCGTCATCGGCCTTTGTTGCAGCCCCAAATACGGGATCGATCCAGAAGACCTGCGTCTCCATAGCCACAGCAGGAGTTACCGCGTAATTCATCTTCAGCGTTCTGGTTGGCTGGAGCATCGCTCGCAGTTCACCATCCATGGCCATCAACGCCCGGCCCCGGTCCAGTCCTCCGGTGCTCTCGCTTCCTGCCGTCATATAGCTGATCTCGCATACCTGCTGCATCCACGGCAACGCATGTTGCGTATCCACTTTCACTCCCGTCCATCGCAGCACAAAGATGTCGGCGGGTGGCTTGGAAGCCATGCTCTCGTTCTCGTCCACCAGAATCCCGGGCCTCTCCACGCCCCGGAGCAGCATGCGGCGATTCGGATTCAACGCGCTCAGGCGATTGCGCAAAGTCACATAGAACGTATCTCTCGCGTTTTCCATCCCTCTCCCGCTTTCAGCTCTGTAGCCGTGCCTCGTGCAGCAGCACCCGATATAAGCACGCGTCCCCCATGCTCTCCGTGAATGAGGTCGACGCGATCAGAAAGAACTCTCCACCGATCAGGAATCCCGTCGCCATCGCGAACAGCACGTCCGCCGATCCCAACCCGCGCGCACTCACCTGTGCCTGCACTGCCGACGCGGAGAGTAGCAGCTCGAACTTCGCCGGCCCTGCGGTCATCACCAGGCGCGCGTCGCGGATGATCGCCGGCGCCAGCGGAAGGTCGACAAAGTTAGGCTGGGAGAGACCAAGCTGTTCCCCATCGACTCCCGCCGCTGCAGCGCCCGGCATGCGCAGCATCACTTGGCAGCCGCCCAGCGCTCGGAGCAGTGCATCCGCTGCCCGCAGCGCCCCATCGTTTTTGCGTCTAACACTCAGGTCGCTCATGTCCTTACCCCAATCGATTCGCTACATAAGGCCGCAGCAGCGCCTGCACCTGCGTGTCCATCAGCGATCCGGAAAAATACTCCATCTGCATCTTGTCCATGCGCGACGTCTTCACGTTCAGTCCCGGCGCCGCCTGTGCATTCTTTACGATCTGCGCGCATGCCACCTTCACCGGATCCGGAACCACCGCAAGCCCGGCCGTGTATGTCACCTTCAACTCGCTGAATGGAATACCGTACAGGTTGTAGGGCAGCGTCAGCTCTCCCGTGTCCGGCACCCAATCAATCGTCGCGCAGTCGAGATTGCTCCACGCTCCCGGCAGCGCAAACGCATACGCGACTGCGGCAAGCCCGGTCACTCCCAGTTCACCCCGCCGCGGTCGTGCATATCGTCCTTGCGCGCCAACCAATGGCGAGATGGCTGGAGCGAGCGGCAGCAGCGGTAGATAACTCAGCCGCACTGTCTGGCTGCCTTCCACCACGCGCAGCCTCTCTTCGTATTGCTGCACCAGCAGACCTGGCCGGCGGCAATGCGCATCTATCATCGACGAGGCCACCGAAATCCAGTCGTCGCTCGTATCCGAAGCGAGACCGTAGCTCTCGTACTCCGTTGCTTGCAAATAAGCCATCGTGTCGTCGTCTCCTTATGCACGGCCATCGAAAAAAATGGGGCTGACCAGCTCGGTCAGCCCCTATGCCTGCTGAGCAAAATCGGACTAGCGCTGCACCGTGACCTGCGCGTGTGCATAGCCCGCGCCCTTCACCACAACCCCGCCGAACTTGACCGCGACATACTGCGAAGCCAGTGAGTTCGGCAGCCCGAGCTGGAACACGCGCGGTGCGGCATCGCTCAACCAGTGATACTCGATCATGTCTTCGGTCACGATGTAGGCGGGCAGCGAAGCATTGCCGGTGCCAGGCGTACCGGTGTAGCTCAATGCCCAGTCCGGGATCAGCGGCAGGTCGCCTGCCTGGGTCGACAGGCTCTTCACCGTGAAACCGCCGTTGACTTCGCGCGAATTGAGGACCACGTTGAACTCGCTCTTCATCTCCCGGTCGATCAGATCCAGCAGCACCGGGTTCGCATAGATCGCCGTCGGCCGTACAGCATAGCTGCTGCTGGAAACCATCTGAGCAATGGTCGACTTCAGGCTGTCCACGATGCTCTCCGTCTGGGCGATGGTTACGGCATTTCCGCCGCTCGCGATCTGCGAAGCCACGCCATAATACTGCGTCGTGGTCGGCGTGCTCAGTGAAGTGTCCGTTCCGTTCCACAACGCAATGTCGTGTGTGTGGAGTACGCCCTCCACCGTGTCAACCAGGTCCTTGGCCTGCAGATACGCGAACTGCTTCTGTTGCGCTCCCAGTTCTAGATCGAACAGGTTGTAGTTCATCTGCGCCACGATGGCCTTGAGGGGAACGCTCCGCTCCACCCGCGTCGGGGCTACTACCGCCGGCGCAATGTTGCGAGGATCGACGAAACCTGCGGCCCCAGGGCTCGGAATCGAAGTCTGCTCGAAGAAGCGCGAGGGATGTCCGGTAGCCGGAACCTGCTTGATGCGCTGACCGAAAATTCCGCGGCGCCGAACCATATCGGTGATCTCGGTCTGATAGAACGGAACTTCGATCGCGCCGGGTCCAATGTAGTCGGCTGCCGAATGAATATCCAGAAATTGTGCGCTCATGTGTCTGCTTTCTGCTCACGCCAGTGAGCTGGGGTTACGTGGATCAAAAAAACGGGCGCACCGTGGAGGTACGCCCGCACCATGTTTCCTCGCGCCATCCTGCCCGTACGCGAGGCGCGAGAATCAACTCTTTCCCCCGGTGTCATCCGAGCGGACCGGGGTCCCCAACAAGCCCGTCTTTGGCTTATCGGGTCGGAGAGCCGAGGGATCTGCTTCTGCCATTCACGGCAACCACCAAGCCCTAGGCCAGTGCTCCGGTGCGTATCAACTGCGCCTTTACCGCGATGCGCTGTTCCAGGCTCAAGCCGGTGAGCGCGGCATCGAGCGAGCCTGCTTCCAGCCCGTCCACACTATGTACTCCCTGTTTGGCGAGCAACTGCGTCGTCGCCAACGGCAGAGTCTTGCGCCCGGACGCGATCGCCGCCGGTGCCGCTATGGCCGGCGACATCGCCTGCGCCTTCAGTTCGGCAATCTGCTCTTCCGCCTCGCGCAGCTTCCGCTCCAACTCTGCTTGCCGTTGATTGGTCTCGCCCCGCTCGACTGTCGCGACGATCCGCGCCACATCGCCGGTCGCCCTATCGCCAATCGTCGAGGCGTGGCGCGCTTCCAGCAGCCCTACCGCCCGTTCCAGCATGCCTGCAGCCGCCGTCAGTCGTTCCATGCCCTCTGCCATAGCACTGTTCATCCCGTGGTTCTCTGTGCTCTCATCCATCTTTGTTGTCCTTTCCCAATCCGCCGCCTGTAGGTTCACTGCTTCATGCGTGACGCGCCGCCAGTGGCTGAAGTGCTCTCGCCCGCTGGTGCTGCTCCGATACGCGCACCAGCCGGAAGTCCGTGCCTCTATAAGCCGCCTTCTCCCGCAGCAGGATGGCCGCTCCGGTAAACGTCACCTTCGTCAGCTTCCATACCGATGCGCGCATGTCCTCCACGTGCGCATCCGCCAGTTCATAGCTCATCCCCATGTCATCGGTGGGCGCCTTCTTCATCTGAGCTTCCACCTCCGGAAAGTCTCTTCCGAAGAGGTAACCCGCCACTTGGATCTGCTTGCCCACGATGT
This sequence comes from Acidobacteriaceae bacterium, assembly GCA_051001135.1. Taxonomy (GTDB): domain Bacteria; phylum Acidobacteriota; class Terriglobia; order Terriglobales; family Acidobacteriaceae; genus CAWHMN01. The sequence goes on along the minus strand of JBPCNO010000061.1, from coordinate 41,550 downwards.
TCGCGTCCGTGATGATTCCGCACTTCCTGCGCGCATCGTGCCCATCCCACCCATGGCAGTAATCGACCGCCATGCCCATCAGCGAGGGCAGTGCGTCCTCTGCCGCCGTGCGCGTCAGAATCACCCGATGACCCTTGGCCCCCGAGGGAGCTCGATCGCTCGGCACGTCTATAAAGGTCAGCACCCCTTCAAACGGAACTCTATTCGGATGGTTCCGTACCGCTGGCATGTTGACCGCCATCGCCTGTAGCTTCATTCGCTCTCCCGTTTTGTCTGTCAGCCGTTCGCCGCTATCGCTCAGTTTCCCGTCGCCTCCTCCTTTGCGCCTCCCAGCATGGTCTCCGCCTCCAATCGTGCCGGCAGTCCGCGCATCGCACGCACTTCGCTCACTGTCAGCACGCCCGCCCGCAGCAACTCGGTCTGGATCTGTACCTCCGTAAGCTCGTCGCGCGATTGCAGGTCGGTGAACTCGAACTCAAACTCTCGCCACCCCAGCCGCTTGCCAAAGACATCGCGGGTGATGTGCTGCTCCAGCAGCCGAGCCACCGGAACAATCGCGCTGCGAAAGGCCTCATCTCCGAACTCGCCGGAGCTCGCCCGATTCACATCGTTCTCCAGGCCCAGCAGCATCGGCGGCAGAGAAAAGGCGTTGGCGATCATACGTATCAGAAACTGTTGCCAGCTCAATCGCAGGTCCGCGTCGGTGCCGCTCCCAAAGCGCAGCACCTCCGGCTTCTGCTCGGTACTCAGAATCGGCACCCGTCCCGTGCCTTCAATCTCGTCCTGCCACCAACGGATCAACCGGTCGTGCTGCGCCGGCGTGGTCTCATTCAGCCACAGCGCATACTGCACCACCGCGTTGCTTGCCAGCTTGCCCGCAAACCGATGCGCGCTCAGAAAACTGTTCACCGTTTCGAATGCCACCTCGAGCGGCCCCAGCCCAAACGGCGTATGCGTCCGCGGATTCATGCGGATGTACATCAGCTCGTCGTCCATCAGCGGGATGGCCTTCTCCATGCTGGTCAGCATTCCCGCTTGCGCATACCGCGCCACCTCATTGCCGCCCATCCATTTGGGGTTGATCCGGATAGTCGCGCCATCCACCGCCCACAGCGCGACTGGCTGCTCGGCCCTTCCGGTCAGCTCCATCTCGATGGCGCCAAAGCCGCCTACCAGCATGTCTTCCAGCACCTGTTCAATCAAAGTGCGGAAGTTGTCACCGTCGTTCGGCTCCTCCAGGCAAAGCCGCAACACCGACGCTCTCTCCGCCGCGTCCGCAACTGCGGCCGCCGCATAGGTGCGCTTCAGCTTGATCTGCCAATCCATGCAAGCCACGCGGTCCTTGATCAGGTTGATCGCCCGCCGTACCACTGGTGTCTCGGCAAACCGTCTCAGGTTCTCCGACGTCGGCTTGGGCAGCAGGTTTCCCGCCGTCACATAGGGACTCAGAATGGACGGAAGCGGCTGCGTCTTGCGCGGAGCCACCATGTTCTCCTTGCTCTCGCCTCCCGCATTCAACCGCTTCCAAACCGTGCGTACGTTCTCTCGTACGTTCATGCCTTCCTCCATCCTTCCGTATTCCTTGCCTGCATCGTTCTGCCGCCTCGCCTCGATCGCTCGCCGTGTGGAATCGCGATGGGCGGGTTTCCGACGCCTACGCTCCATCGACCGCTTTGGTATTCCCATCCCAACAACACAAAAGGCATGGCCACCTGGCCATGCCTCTCTTCCTCCCCCAAAATCGCTCCCCTATACCCGCAGCTCCCGCCTCGCTGTCTCCGCCACCCGTTCCAGATCTGTCGTCGTCAGTACTCTGATCCGGTGCCGTTCCATCGTCTCCACCCCGAAACGGTATTGCTCCACCGCGTCCGTCTCTTCGCCCGCAATCTCTCGCAGCGGCTCCACCACGGCGGTCAACTCCAACTCGGCGCGCTCTACCCGCAGCACGCCCGCCTCCAGATCCGCCCGCGAAAATGCCAGAACCTTTGCCGCCTCCGCATCGCCTCCGAGTGAAACCGCCTGGAACATCCGGATCACCCCATTCGGCCGATACCCGCAATCGATCTTCAGCGCGTCGCCGGCACGCGTGTATTTCGCCGCGCCTATCCGCTTCTGCATCAGCGCCCATACTCCGGCGCGCTCAAATCGCGTGCGCATCTTGGCATGGATCGCCTGTCTCCCCGTGCTCTTCGCCGCCCGTTTGCGCCGTTGCGCTTCCACGTACAAGCGCATGAGCCCTTCCATCTCTGTCGCAAAGGATTCCGCCAGGCAGGCCTTTGCTTCCGTCACCTGGACCGCATTCGAAAACGAATCTTGCAATGCCCCAAGCACTGGTGGCCCATCCTCTCCCGCCTCCGAGAGCCGCCGCTGTACCTCGCCCTCCAGCGCCTCCAGCATGGCGGTATCCACCTCCGGATCGATGCATCGAACCCGGCTCCAGTCCCGCGTAAAACGCACCGCCGCCTCACGCGTCTCTCCCCGGCTGCGGAGTAGCACGCCGATGTTGACGAACTCGTTCTTCACCGGGTCCGGCACATACCGGATCAGCGAGAACTCACACGGACTTCGCTTCACCACCCTCGCCTCCCCCCTCATTCTCGGCCATTCTCCGCCCGCTCCCCATCTTTTCCTACATCACCATCTTGCCCGCGCCCGTTTTGATCTCCCACTCCGCTTCCGGGAATCTAGCTCCAAAATGGAGCGCCAACCCTGCTCTCCCCCAGAACGGAAACGGCAGCCGGTGGGATGCTCGAAAGCCATCGATCAGCTCTCGAATCCGCTGCCGCCGCTCCAGCAGTTGTTCCACCAGCCGCTCCATCTCTCCAATGTCACCGCCGTACCACTCCGGAGGCACCTGTTCCGCGATGGTCCATAGCACCGCCGCATCCATGATCTCCACCCTGCTTAGCCATGGCTCAAAGCTGTCCCATCCGGTCACCGACTCGTACACCAGATTGCGCGGGAACACACCACGCAGCGGCGTATCGATCAGCCGCCACTCCCCCGCATTGAAGCAGTATCCCTGGTCGATGAAGGTCGCCGTGTACCGTCGCCCGCGCGCCTTCTTGCCGAAGACCGCCTGCCGCCCGTTTACGTTGCATGTCCATTTATCCATCACCAGCATTCCCGCAAACTCCCGCAGGTTCTTGATCTCCATCAGTTGCGATTCCGGCAGATAATCCACCACCTGTCCGGGCATCAACCCACCCACGAATCGCGATCCGAACTGCAGGCCTGGCCGGCAGCGCACCTCCGGGCCGGTCTGCTGCATCCGCAGCTCCGGCGTGTTGGAGACCAGCCAATCCGTCACCTCCACCACATCGCACCGCGGCACCGTCAGCCCCACCGCCTCCGCCAGCCGCGTCGCCAGATACTCATTCGCCAGCACCCGCGGATGCTGCGGGTTGTTCTGGAACTTCACCACGTACAGATGTTCGTCCGCGCCCAGCATCAGGTGGCTCTGCGCGCCGCCCCGCATCGCCCGGATCTGTTGCACCGCCAGCACCGCCACGCTCCGTCGCCCCCGCTCCAGCGCATTCTATCCCGCTGCGCCATCCCGGCGGGCGCCTCACCCTGAACGCCGCGACGCGCTGTGATCTCACGCCAACGCATGCCACAAACCCGGGTGCCCCATTCTAGCGAAGCTAGGGTGGGGCCGTTCCTCAATCCCCCCACGGACTCGGGTGCCCCATCCTGAGCGACGCCCTTGGGAGTGAAGGTTGGGAGACCACAACAGTTCATCCGTATTTATGAGGGAGCGCAGACAAGCGCAGAGTCTCAGCACTCGGCTCGGATCGCCATGGCCATCGCCATGGCCATCACGCAATCGTCGTGCTGTCCGGCCGCCGCGCCGGTATGTCCCTTCGCGTCCCGCACAAAGGTCTTCAACTCCCCCAGCAACCGCTCGCTCATCCATACCTCCGGCTGCTCCGCCAGTACCCGCGCCAATTGGCTCAGCATCCTCGGGCGTGTCACTGTCGATGTCAACCAGCCATCCTGCCCCTCCTGCTGGTACAACCGTCCATAGCGGCACACGCTATGGAGATACGCCAGCACCCCCGCGCCATGGTTGTTCCGTTCCACCGCCAGCAGGGCTCCGTTGTACTCCCGTGCCAGCGCCGCCGCCCTCTCCGCTACTTCCAGCAATCCGGCCTTGCCCCGGAACTCCGCACACTGTAACCCCGTACCAAGATCCACCACCTGCATCGCGGCGAAGTCTCCCTCGCTACCGCCCCCCGCCGGATCCACCGCCACCAGATACTCGCGACTCGCCATCGGCGGATACCACGTCAATAGCTCGCCGTTCCATCGCGCCGTCGCCGGCGGCAGCGCGCGCATCCTGCCATCGATCGCGTCTGCGTCGAACACCCCGCTGCCGCTGCTCAGGAAGCAGTCGTGCGCCGTCTCCGGATACTCCTGCCGCGCCAACGGCCCGAACTGCGTCCGCAGCCTTCGACGAAACGCGATCTGCTCCGCATGGAGACAATGCTCGTTCGCCAGTCGCAGCTCTTCCTCCGTTAACGCCTCGGCTCCTTGTGACAGTCGATAACTCTCCTCCCACCACCAGGGGAAGAAGTGACGCACCGCCCCGTTTCCTTCCGCGCGTGTCCACTCCTCGTAGAAGCATCCATACGCCCCGTTTGCGGTGGACTCCAACACCACCTCTGCTTCTCCAGTCATGGACGCGCGCAACCCGGCGAGGATCGCTTCCGCCTCGCCCGGCCATCGCGCCACCTCCGAGCAGTGCAGGTTCTGGATGGTCAATCCGCGCCCCGCATTCGGATCGGCCGCCGACTCCACCCGGTATTCGCTGTCCAGCATGGGAAACACCAGTGATCGGGCGTTCGCGCGCGACGTCTTCAGCGCTCCGGCTCGCAATACCTCCGGCAACTCGCTGTAGAACCGGTGCACAATGCGGAAGATCTCCTCCGCTGCCTCCTGTGTATGCGCGATCTCCACTGTCAACGTCCCCGGTTGGGTGATCGTCTTCAGAAAAAACCGCGCTGCCACCCAGGTGCTGATCCCCACCTGCCGCGCCTTCAGCACCACGTTCTGCCGTCCGCGCATGCGCTCGAACTCACGCTGAACCCGGTTTGGTATCAGCGCCTGGCATGCTCCCGTGCGGGTTCTCACCTTCAACAGCGTCTCCGCCAAAAACACCCCCGCCGTACGGCCCTCCAGGCTCGCTGGCCGTTCGTCGAAGATGCGCCCAATGCCCACCAACTCATCCAGGTCCCCGCTGAAACAACGCCCATCGTTCATTTCCCCAACACTTCCTGATCTGCGTTTGCTTTCTGACCTCGAAACTGCCCTAGAGCTTGTAGCCAAGCGCTTCCAGTTCGCTCTTTGAACCCGCGATCAGCTCCCGGAACGCCGCCACCATCGCCGCATCCAGCTTCAGATTCACCCCGTCTTGCCCTACCGCCGCGCTCGCCGCATTCGCAGCATTCAGCACCAGCCCCAGCGCCGCAAATGCCGCCCGCTCCAGTACCACCGCGGTGTTGCCGTTCGGTAGCAAAGCCGTGATCGCCTCCACCGTTCCCGCCTCTGACTCCACCTTGGCGCCCACGCGTTCGGCAAACTGCAAGGCCTTCTGCAAATCGTGAAAGGCCGAGGCAAAGAAATGCTCCATGCAAACAAATCCAAATGTCGTCGATCCCGCCATTACTTTTGCTCCTCCGCACCCGCTGTTGGCAGCGGGCTCTTCTTCAGATACGCCGCTGCACTCAGCGCCGCTCCCACTGCACTCATCCGTAACAGCGACCAGCCCGTGCCATGGGCTCCGGTCAGCATCTCCGGCGCGCCCAGCGCCACTGCCAACGCGCTGGCGCCGCCGCCGATCACCGCTGCCGCAACGCCCTTCACCCACACCGTCCAATCGCCCATCCTTGCTGCCTCCAAACAAAAGCGGCGGAGCCTCCGCCCCACCGCTGGCTTGCGAATCCGCTGCCTCGCTGAACTGCCGCCTCTAAAAACTACCCAGCGCCACCCGCTTGACAGTCACACCATCTGCCGAGCAGTGATAGAGATAGCTGTCGTCCGCCCACACCGAATTCGCTACGCATCCGCCCGCCGGCGTCGAGGACGCCGGGGTTCCCTCCGAGAGCGCCACCACGCCCGTCGCAACATACGGCGTACTCCCCGCCGTTTTCAGCTGCATCAACTGCAGGCCGTTGCCTGTGTCGAAGACCCCGCATCCCGTGCCATCCGTGCAGTACCAGTACCAGTTGTGATTGTTGTGATTCATCGTCAAGATCGTTCCCACACTTGCGGTCCCACTCAGCAACTCGGCCTCGCCATTGCCGTTGGCGCTGAACTGCGGGTCGGTCGTGCTCGGCGGCGTCGTCTGCCCTCCGCTCGTTCCGCCGCCGCAAATCTGGTGCAACACATGGTCGCGGGTGGTATAGAAGAACTCCAGCGCTCCACTGCCGAGCTGTACGTTCGCGCCAGAGCAGGTCTCTACGCCCACTGCGCCGTAGAGTGATCCATTCGTGTTGACCAGCGTGTCGTTGGCCGTGCCCTCCAGCGTGATGGTCTTGCCGTCTCCTATGCCATAGAACCACTGCACATTGATCGGCGCGGCGTCCGTCAACTGGATATGCGCGCAACCGTTCACCTGGATCGCAGTCTGCCCGCTAAAGCTGCAACTGGTCGTGATCTGCTGCGCCCCTGCAGGTGCGCTGTTGCCATAGAGATCGCCCGCATTGCTGAAGTTCGCTCCGTTGCCATAAGCATCCAGCGGGTAGTTGTTGGTGTAGCTGTTGAAGTTTCCCTGGTCCGCACTGAACATTGCGCCCATATAGGAGGAACCAAAGCCGCTGAATGGACCGACCGAAACGCCGCTAAAGGTGTTGATCGCGGTAGATTCAATCGCGTGACATCCGCTCACGTGGGTGGTAGGGTCCACCCATGCCGGATCTTCGCACGGTTGGTTGATGTCGATGCCGGTCAGCACGTTACCGCCGCCCGCCATGTAGATAGCCGCGCCCGCCATGAGATCGGCGCGCAGTCCATTGATCTGGCTGCCTGCTGCGCAGCAGTTCACGACCAAACCTACGTCCGAAACTTGAACGAAGTTGTTGTTGATCCTTGCCGAGCCGCCATCCACCAGCATCGCTGCTACGTGAGGATAGTTGGCTTGCCGGGCCCCGCCGTGCGACTGCACAGAACCGGTTGAGACTTCGTTGTTGTTGCAGGTGCTATCCTCCCCGTCACATTCCAAAGCAGCGACAAACGCGCCGTCTGGAGGGATGACCGTGGGATTCTCAATATAGAACTTCGGCGAGTTCTGAATATAGTTCCACTCAGCCACTCCGTCGCCCGGAGCGCCGCTCATCTCTACCGCTGGGCCTCCGAAGGCATTGAAGCTATTGTGGGCCACATAATCGTGAATATCGTAGGCGCGCAAGCCCTCATCCAGGCCGCCGACCCCGTCTTCACCGCTAAAGCCAAAGCCGATTACCGACGCATTGGCGCCGCCGAATGCCGTATCGACGCCATGGCACATACCGTGATTCGTGAAGTCCAACCGGATCATCACATGCCCGGTTGTGGGCGTGGGAACTGGGGGAAACGGCGCCGACTCGTAGAGCTGGCAAGCCCCGCCGAAAATACCCTGAATCGTCGAGCACTTGAAGGTAATCCCGGAGTGCACCATCAGTTCGCTGATGCCGGAGTTGATGCCTGCCGGATAAATCACATCGGCGCCGCTTATCTTGCCGTCCTTCTCGTCGCAGGCTGCCTGGTCGAGCGCCGCCTGAATGGCCGCCTGCTGCTGCGCCGCAGTCGTCGCATTTCCCAGACCCCCCGCATACTTCGGGTTCATCGGGTCGTAGACACCGCGCGGCGCATTCTCCTCCGAGCCCATCGTTATCTGGCCGGGAATGTTGAGAATGTGGTTGGTCGTATCCATCATCAGACCGGAATCGGTGCCTAGCGCCCCTTTGCCGTTGTTGATCTGCACTGCGCCCATTGCCCCCGAAGCCGTGGCGCCCGTAGCGTGCTGCGCTACATATGCCTGTGACGCCATTGGGGTTCCGTCCTTCGCGACGATGTCGCCGCTCACCGTACCCCCAGCCAGCGGAAGCGCTCCCAGCGAAGTTGCGCTGATCCCGCCCAGAGCCGTGTCCACATAGCTCTTGCTCACCGCCTGCAATGCCAGGGTCGGCTGCGCATTCAGAGTCAAGGGACCATTCAGCGTCCCCCCACCCAGCGGCAGGAAATTCCCGCTCATAAGCTGGTACACCGCCGAAACCGACCCCGTTCCAGTCATCGGAACCGCTACCGCCGCTGGAACCACCTTCGCGCGAATTACCGCCAGCGTTGCGTTCGGTACTTGCGGTACCAGCCAGTACTCCTTGTTCACCGTTCCATCGTTCAGGTGGTAAACCGCCGTGTAGTAGCTGCCCGCTGGCGTTGCTCCCTCGTTCGGAGCGAGCGCCAGGCTTATTCCCCCATTTGTTCCGATCTGGACCGTCGTCGTCCCCGCAGCGACGGCTTCGCCCTCAGCCGTCACAAACGGCGGCCAGCTCACGATCAACGTTCCTGCCGCCGCGTTTCCGTCGGCCCTGTAAACCGTGCCCGCGACCATCGTGGTCTGCACTCCGGCATGGGCCTCGAGCGGCACTAGCGACAGCAGGCATCCCAGCATCAGCACTATTCGCCACATCATGCTTGCGCCTCTCCTGACCTTGGTTCCGTTTGTCTCCAACACGTTCACGCTCACCTGTCCATCCTCGGCTACTCTCCGTCTGCGTGCTCTGCGGTCTGCACGGCTCCGCACTCGGGTCGTTCCTGAATCCCATCGCTTGCCGCTTGCTTTTCTGCGGTCTCGACGGGGTTCTCTTCTGCTTTGGTCCGCCGCAGTTCTTCCATCAAAATCGCGCTCAGGCTCTTGCCCGCTCTCTTCCGCCCGGAAGGCTTCTCCTCTAGCTTGCCGATGTGAATTAGCAGCTTGGTCTGCGAGACCGCCCCCTCGCGCGCATGCGCCAGCAGTCCCTGGCATATCTCGCGAAATGCCCTGCGCGTCTCTATGTCCGCATGCTTCTGAATATCCGGAACCGGCCGCTGCCGCTTCTCCGCCACCTTTTCCTTCACCGGCGCTTCCGCTTCTTTATCCACCGGCGCCGCTTTCGCCCTGCTCTTCCGCCCTGCTTTTCCCCCTGCCGCCCCGACCGTCTCGCCGGCGGTCTTCGTTGCCGCCTTGCTCTCCTTCACCGCTCGTCCCATCGCCACCCTGCCTGCCCCAAATGAAAAAAGGGGATGCGCCGAAGCGCCTCCCCTTTTCTTTTCTTCTCACTCTTAGATATAGAATATCAAGTTAGCTGGGATTGATCGGCAGAAAACTATCAGCGCCTATCTCCATTGCTTGCCGTCACTTACCCTGATTGCAGCAGGTAGGTAACACTTGACATCAATGCATCTTCGGCACTTGCATCAGGTCCAGGCGCAGAAAAATCACCGTAAGCCGGTCCAGCGCCTCGGCGTATTTTCTCACCACGGAGCGCGTGCTCAATCCCAGCATCTCCGCGGCCTCCGCCTGCGTATACTCTTGCAGCGCGATCTTCCCCACAAGTTCGAGCGAGAAGGCATCCAGTTTCTTCAGGCACTTCTCTACGTCGTGCACAAAGATCACCGAATCTTCAAAGCTCCTCGGTTTGCGGCTGCTCGACTTGCCGCGAAATGAGAATTCGCCCAGCAATGATGGAATACGCCCGATTTCCATCGACCGATACATGTATCTCCGCAACATACCCTCCGTATATTTGCGGTAGAACGCCACCACCTCCGGTGGTTGTGTGCTCGCCGATCTCTGCGCCGGGTTCTCTGCTTCGTGCCGCTCTCCCTGCGCAGGTGCTGCACTGTAGTTAGCCTGGAGACATCTCACGGTCAGGGCTGCACTCACTGTGCACCTCCCTGCATCCGCCTCTGCGCCCTGCGCGCATGCCTCGGGCGTCGTCCCGGCCGATTCTCCATTCGTGCCTTGGCATGCCCGGCCATCTTGCCCGCGCAGCCTGTGCAATACACCTTTACCAGAGTCTCAGTGCGGAACCATAGACCACCGCACCCTTCGCATACCTTCAATTGCACCCGCAAATACTCCATTTACGCTCCAAGACAGTTCATCAGTTGCCGCCACCATCCTGCTGGCGGCAAGTTCGAAGGGGCTGCTCTGATCCGGCCTCTTTTTGGTGCGGGCCGAAGGCAGCTTGATTCCCGGATGTTGACCACCCATGTACGCGCAGTTCTCTGAAGAGTTCAAGTGACTACTCCCTCCCACCCAGTCTGCTGTGTGTGCCATGTCGCAATCTTGCCTGCGCACAGCTTGTTCACCCAGGGTGTCCCTTCGGACCTCCCCGTTTTCGCGAGACAGATGTTTGTCCGCCGCCGCGAGCTTGTCTTTCTGGGCTGAAAGTAGAGTGAATGTAAAAACCTGCATTGCACTCGTCAATGGCGGCCCTGTGGGCCGTGTGGCTACCGGGTCCCGATTGTGGAATTCAGGCCGAATTACTTCAGAAACAGTGACGATTGCTTTTCTGACGGAGAATTGCCGCTCGTCGGATCTATATCTCCCAGCTAAGTTGGAAATAATGAACTTTTCCGAACTGCATGAGCGGCTCCGGTTGGAACTGCTGCGGCGCATTGACCGTGGCGGCCTTACCGGCGCGCTGCTCGCTCGGCAGACGGGATTCCGGCAATCCCACATCTCGAACTTCCTTCATCGCAAGCGAACGCTCAGCCTCGGCGGCCTCGATCGCATCCTCGCCGCCCAGATGCTCTCCGTCACCGATCTCATCTCCATTCCATCCGCTCAATCGCCTCTCAAGACATCGGCCCTCGGCGGCAAGCCGTCCTTTCCCGTGCCTCTCGTCACCCACGCCGCCGCCGTGCATGAAGCCGCGCCCTCGCCGCATGTATCGCTCGACCTGCTGCATGTGCCCTCGCACTTTTTCGAGCACATGCGCTCCCGCCGTGCCCCATCGCGCCGTGGATGGGTTCGCTTCGTCGCCATTCGCGTCAGCCCCCAGCAGGCTCTCGGTATGGAACCCGTTCTCCCCGTCCATGCCATCGTCGTGCTCGATCGTCACTACAATTCGCTGCAGGCATATCGCGGCCCGCAGCCTTCGCTCTATGCCGTTCGAGCCGGCAATGCGCTGCTGCTGCGCTACGCACAATTCGAGCTCAACCGTCTCGTTCTGCGCCCCTTCAGCCTCGCGTCCCCGATTCATCTGCTCGCGCTCGGACCGCACGAGATGCCCTCTGACTTGATCGTCGGCCGCGTATGCCTCGTCCTCGCTGAGTTGTAGATCCGGATCGTGTATACGCTGCGCAGGCAGGTGTTTCCTCGCGTACATCTGGTAGCATCGCCTCGGGAGGCAGTTCATGGAACAAGCATCAGCGTCCGGCAACGCCAATGGAGCCGCACGCCGGAATGAAGACATCGCTCTCGACCTGCTCAAGTTTGTGGCGTCGACCACCGGCGTAGGACGCACCGCGGCATCTTCCACCGGCTTTACCTCGCCTGGTGCCTCGAAAGCGGACGATCAGATCGCTCACCTGCTTGAGCTTTACAGCCGCTGCCTGCGGGCAGTGGAAGGGAAATCGGAGCGCTAGACTCGCTTGGCGCTTTCTCCTGGCTCGATTCTGAATGTCGCGGTGGTCGGGGCCGGCGCTTTTGGCCGGAACCATCTCCGCATCTATCGCGATTTGGAAGCCTTCGGCGCGCCCATCCACCTCGCTGCTGTTGTGGATGCCGATACCGCCGTCCTCGCTGGCCTGCGGGAGCATCATCCCCGCGCGGCGTTCTTCTCCTCGATCGATCACTGCCTCGACGCGCACGCCCGCGGCGAGCTCTCGCTGCACGCGGCCTCCATCTGTGTTCCCACCAGTGCGCACCACGCCGCGGCCTCCGCGGCGCTCCGCGGCGGGATCGACGTTCTCGTCGAGAAACCGATCGCGGCCGATCTCGCGCAAGCCGATGACCTCCTGCGCATCGCACAGGAATCAGGACGCGTCCTGCAGGTCGGCCATCTCGAGCGATTCAACCCCGCTGTGCTCGCGGCGGCGCGGCATATCCACCGGCCCATGTTCTTTGAGGCGCACCGTCTCAGCGTCTTCACGCCCCGCTCGCTTGATGTCGATGTCGTGCTCGACCTCATGATCCATGACCTGGACGTCGTGCTCAGCTTCGTGGACTCGCCGGTACGCGAACTCCATGCCGTCGGTCTGCCCATCCTGTCCCGCAAGGTCGATATCGCCAATGTGCGCGTGGAATTCGAGTCCGGCTGCGTGGCGAACTTCACCGCCAGCCGTGTCAGCACGGAACGTGTGCGTAAGTTACGCTTCTTCCAGCCCCATCAGTACGTCTCCATCGATTACGCGCGTCAGGACCTGCTCTTCATCGATGTGGCCCCCAGAGGCCAAACGAAGAGAGAAACGAGGGGCGAAACGAAGAGAGAAACGAGGAGCGACACGAGGAGCGGCGGAATTGATGATGGCCCCTCTCCCGCTTCTTCTGGCGGCGAGCTCGCGCTCGCCAAACCGGCAGTTGCTCCGGGGGAACCGCTGCGTCTGGAGATCGAAGCGTTTCTGCGCTGCGTCCGCGATCGCTCCCAGCCGATGGTCAGCGGCGCCGATGGCCGTGCCGCGCTCGCATTGGCACTGGACATTAACCGGGCCATCGCTACCCACGCCAGTCGCGCTGGCCTGGATCGCTTTTAACCGCCCGCTTCTAACCGCCCGCTTCTAACCGCTGCGTACTCACCGCTGCGTACTCACCGCGGTGTCATCCCGAACGAAGCGGACGGATCTGCTTATCCCCTTCCGCAAGCCCAGCCGGCGCCTACTGCAGCTTGCGTACCTGGTAACCTTCCGGAACCTTCAACTGGAACTGCTCATCCGAGAGCGGCAGATTCGCCGTCACCTTCTGCAACCTGATCAAGATCTGGTACTCCTCCAGCGGCCGATTGATGGTAATCGTTACCGGGAATTTCAGCGCACCGAAATTCTGATAAGGCCCATACGTCACCTTGGTCGCTACTTCACCATCCGCATCGTAGATGTCTTCCCCGCGAGGCAGCAGATCGATCCGGCTGAAATGGATCACGCGCGTCGGCCGGATCACGCGCACCCCCAGCCGGTCAGCCTTGGAAGGACCCTCGTCGCCGATCAGCAGGTCGTACTCCGGTGTTTCGATCAACTGCTTCGTCTTCGGATCCGGCTGCACCTCTGCATGCGAGGTCAGATACACCAGACGGCCGGGCGCCACCGAACGGATCAAAATCGAGTTCAGAAAAATGTCCGGGCGCAGATTTTCCAGCGCATTGCTCGACTTCTGGGTAACGGAATTGCTGCCCTCGATCGCTCTGCTCTTGGGCGGGATCAGCAACTTGAAAGTCGAACCGTCGCTGGCCAGATCGAAGGCCCGCGTATGCAGGACCGGCACCAGTCCCAGCACTCGCAGCATATTGGGTTTGCGTAGAAGAATGTATCCGCGAAACGGTGTGATGTCCGTCTGCTTGCCTTTGCGCTCGCCCCCGGTCGAAGCCGTGAACTCCACCGTGGCGTTCAAAGACTGGATAGCATCGTAGCGCTCATTCACGCCCGCGACTAACTGCGCCACATTGGCATTGATGGAAGGTCCCGCGATCCGTGGCTGCTGCACCTTATGGGTGTGGTAGAGACAGCCCGACAACGCGGGCAATATCCCCAGCAAGCATGCGCTTAGCCAACGTTTATGCATCTTCTGCCGCAAACAGCGAGTATACCTTGCCTCAAGGCGTGGCCTGGGTTGTCCCGCCAGTCCGCTGCGCCCTGCGGTAGGCAGCCACGTTGCGCTGGTGCTCCTCCAAAGTCGCGGCAAATCGCGAATGACCGGCTGCCGCCGCATCCGCGACAAAGTAAAGGTAGTTTGTCGTAGCCGGATGCATCGCTGCCTGGAGCGAAGCGACACCGGGATTGCAGATCGGTCCGGGAGGCAGCCCGGCATGCTGATAAGTGTTGTAGTCCGACTTGCTGTGCAGGTCAGATTGATAGATAGTGCCGCGATACCGATTCTCCAGCATCGCCGCATAGATCACCGTCGGATCCGTCATCAGCGGTATGCCCTGCTTCATGCGATTCGCCAGTACGCTCGCCACCAGTGGCCGATCGCTGCCCACGGGCGTCTCCTTCTCCACCAGGGACGCCATCGTGACGGTATCGTGATAATTGCCGTGCAATCCGAGCTGCGCCGCCTCACCGCGAAACCGCTTCACCATCGCGTGCAGCATGGTCGCCGGTGTGTCCAGCCGCTGGAAGCGATACGTGTCCGGAAATAGATAGCCTTCCAGGCTCGTTGCCCGTGGATCCAGATCTGTAATCAGCGTGACCTCCCGCCGCGCCGCCAGCAGGAATTCTTCCTTTGTCCCCAACTGCGCCGCTTCTACCGCCGCCGCGACATCGAACAGGTTGTAGCCTTCCGGAATGGTGACAGCGCGAAAGTACACGTCGCCCCGACGGAGCCGGTCGTAGACGTCGAACACGGTCGCCGGATGGTCGAAACGGTACTCGCCCGCCTTGAGCGTGCCCCGCTTCAACAGCCGGACGGCGTCAAATGCGAACCGGCTGCGAACGACGCCATGCTGCTCAAGCTGTCGCCCGATAGCTTCTGCACCCATGCCGGGAGTGATCTCGATGAACGTCTCACGGCGGGAGCCGGCCGGCATCAGCAGGACATAGGCTCCAGCAATCACAACCAAGAGAATCAGCAGAAGGATCAGGCGGCGCATACGTTGGCGTCGGCTTCCAAAACAGACATTTGTTTATTGTAGGCGCTCCCAACCTCTCGGCTGTCATCCTGAGTCCCACGTCTGTCATCCTGAGCGAACTCACTCTCGGCTGTCATCCTGAGCGAAGTCGAAGGATCTGCGTTTGAATCTCTCGTTTCGCTACCATGTCCTATGACCGACGTGGTGGGTCTCGCATTGCATGACACGCCCGATGACACACGATGGCGCTGGATGGGGCTGGATATCGGAGACCGGCGCATCGGCGTGGCCCTCTCCGATCCGCTGGGCTTCGCCCAACCCCTGCTGACGCTCACGCGCAGCAATCGGCGCCAGGACCTGCGAGCCCTCGCGCGGCTCGCCCGGCGTCACGCCTGCGTGGGCATCGTCGTCGGCAACCCGCTGCACATGTCCGGCGACCTAAGCCCGCAGGCCGCCAAAGTACACGCCTTCGTGGACCTGCTGCGCGCCCAGACCGGCGTGCCAATCCATCTCTGGGACGAGCGGCTGACCACCACCGAGGCCCATGCGCTGTTGAACGCAAGCGGGCGCCGTGCGCGCGAGAGCAGGCACGTTCAGAAGCGCATCGCCAGGGAACGCACTGTCGATCAGGTGGCCGCTGTCCTCATCCTGCAAGGATTTCTTGACGCGCAATCCGGCACCGTCACCTTGCTTCCGCCGGATTCTCTCTAGGACCCGGTTCCGGGCCACCTCGTCGTATAATCGAGCTTTGGCGGTATCCCGGCATTGCCGTTCCTTGCGGCTCGCCATTCCTCTGAGCCGTCACGGAAGTTTGCATGCCCGAGCACATCAAGAACAAGTTACAAGAAGAGATTCGGATCCTTGAGCACGAGCTCACTCATGAGCTGCCCCAGGAGATCAAGAAGGCCGTCGCGATGGGCGACCTGAGCGAGAACGCCGAATATCACATGGCGAAGCAGCGCCAGGAGTTCGTCAACGCTCGCCTAGGCCAGTTGAAGAAGCGCATGGCCGAGCTGGCGCTGGTCAATCTAGCGAATATCCCGCACGACAAGATCGCCTTCGGCTCCACTGTTCGCGTCTACGACAGCAACAAGGACGAAGAGATCGAGTACAAGCTGGTCACCAGCGAAGAATCCGACGTGGCCAAGGGCCTCATCTCCACCACCTCGCCCATTGGCCGCTCGCTCATCGGCAAAAAGGTGGGCGACACCGCCACCGTCGTCACGCCAAATGGCCAGCGCGATCTGGAAGTGCTCAAGCTCACGACCATCCACGACGAAGCGGGGCAGGAAGACTCAAAATGAGCTGGACGGGAGGATTCGGTCGCGCCTGCGGCGTCATTCTGCAGTCGATCGTCAACGGGTTGGCGCTCACGCGCATCTCGCCGAATGTCCTCACCTTCATCGGGCTCATCATCAACACCGTCGCGGCCATCTTCTTCGGCTTCGCGAACTCGCACAACTACGTCCGCTTCTTTCTCTATGCGGGACTGGTAATCATCGGCGCCGGCATCTTTGACATGGTGGATGGCCGGGTCGCGCGGCAGACCGATCAGGTGACCGTCTTCGGCGCCTTCTTTGACTCGGTCATCGATCGCTACTCTGACGTTGTGCTGTTCTTCGGCCTGCTGGTCTTCTACGCGCGCGGCAATCGCTTCTTTTACGTCGTGCTCGCCGCCTTTGTTATGGTCACATCGCTGATGGTGAGCTACACGCGCGCCCGTTCTGAGGCGCTGATCGGCTCCTGCAAGGTCGGTTTCATGGAACGGCCGGAGCGGGTTGTTCTCATCATCCTTGGCGCGCTGGGCGAGCGTTGGGGCGTCATGGCGCCGGCTCTCTGGGTGTTGGCGGTGCTCTCCACCATCACCGTGATCCACCGCATCACCTACACCTACAGCATCACCAAGACCATGCCGCGACGCAAACTCAACGATGCGAAGGAGCAGGCGCCCGCCATCTCCCAACAGCCGGAGTTGCTGACCGCCTCGCAGACCCCGCGGGTCTGACCGCGCTTCTTCAAGCGTGAATTAGGCGCTCATGCCCCAAAACGCGATTCTGCCCAATTTCCAGTATCAATGTCATTTCTCAAGATTTATGGCATACTATACACCGAGGTGACACATGCAGGTGATCGAGGAAGCGCGGACGCGTATCAACGAGAACGGCAGGTTGGTGATTCCCGCATCCATACGCCGCGCTCTGGGCCTCGAGTCTGGCGACGAGGTCGTTCTGCTGGTGGAGGGCAACGAGCTGCGCATGACCACCCCCAGGAAGCGCGCGGAGCGGGCACAACAACTGTTCAAGAAGTATGTAGGTGAGGGCATCCGCGTCTCCGATGAACTGCTAGCGGACCGGCGCAAGGAATCAGCCGGTGAGTAGAGTGGTGCTCGATGCGTCGGCAATTCTCGCTGCGATTGGAGATGAACCCGGAGCAGATCTGGTCTTTGCCAACGTGTCAGACGCCGCAGTGAGCACAGTGAATCTCGCGGAGGTGCAGAGCAAGTTGATCGAGCGGGGGTTTCCAGCCGCTGACGCCTGGGAGTCCGCTCTAAGCTTTTCACGCGAGGTGTTCGTCTTCGATAGTCAGCACGCGCGTACGGCAGGCGCACTCATCTCCTCCACGCGACCCTTCGGGCTCTCTTTCGGGGATCGCGCGTGCCTGGCATTGGCCATGATTCTGGAAGCTCCGCTCTATACAACGGACCGGATCTGGGCAAGGTTGGATCTCGGCTTGGACATACACGTCTTGCGTTGAGGGAGGGCTACATCGCTCACTCGCGATCCGGTACTATAACCAGTTCACGTATGAAAGCAAAACCTGTACTGGTCGTCCATGGCGGAGCCTGGGCTATCCCCGATGACGCTCTTGAGGCGCATCGCAACGGCGTTCGCAATGCGCTCAAGGCCGGCTACGCTCTCCTCGAACGCGGCGCGACCTCGGTCGATGCGGTGGAAGCCGCGGTTGCCATCCTCGAGGACGACGAGATCTTCGACGCCGGCCGCGGCAGCTTCCTTACCCGCGACGGGAAGGTTCAGCTCGACGCATTGCTGATGGACGGCGGCACCATGCGCGCCGGTGGCGTGGCCTGTGTGGAGCGTCTGCGCAATCCCATCCACGCGGCCCGCCTGGTGCTCGACCGCAGTCCGCATGTCTACTTTGTCGGCCGCGACGCAGAGCAATTTGCCCAGGAGCACGGCATGCCGTTGATCGACAACAGTGAACTGGTGCTCGACCGTGAACGCGAGCGTCTTCGCGACGCGCAGCAGAAGGAACGCGACGGTGAGCCCGATCAGACCTTCTCCGGGTCTCTTGCGCCCATCGACGCAGCCCCGGTCAACGCAGCCCCGACCGATGCAACGTCAATGCTGTCGTCGCATGACACCGTCGGTGCCGTGGCCCTCGATGCGCATGGCAATCTTGCGGCAGCTACCTCGACCGGTGGCACGCTCAACAAGGCGCCCGGCCGCGTGGGCGACTCGTCGCTGATTGGCTGCGGTTGCTATGCGGATAACGCCAGCGCCGCCGTCTCGCTCACCGGCTGGGGCGAGCCCATCATGAAGCTGGTGTTGGGTAAGTGGGCGGTCGACCGCGTGCAGGCAGGCGCTGCGCCTGTTGCAGCGGCTGACGACGCGATCGCGTATCTCTTTCGGCGACTCGGTGGTCACGGTGGCATCATCCTGCTGGGGCCCGACGGCCGCTACGGCGTGGCGCACAACACGCCGCGCATGGCCTGGGGCGTCCACACCGCTATGGAAGTGGCTGTCCACACACAGATCAACCTGGACATCGCACCCGACGTACATCCCGGAGCCTAGCGCATGCTTGTGCTCGCCTCCGCATCACCCCGGCGCCGTGAATTGCTGACCCAGGCTGGCTTCCGCTTCGATGTGGCTCCAGCGGATATTCCCGAAGTACGAGCGGCGGATGAAGACCCGATCGGCTTCGCGAGCCGCCTCGCTCGGCAGAAGGCGGACACCGTGTTCGCTGCGCGCAGCAACGCACATCTCCGCGGTGACCAGCCCCTGCTCGTACTTGGGGCAGACACCATTGTCGTTGTGGATGACTGTGTACTGGGCAAGCCATCTTCGCCCGCTGATGCCGCACGCATGCTCCAGCTTCTCGGTGGGCGAACGCATTCCGTGATCACCGGCGTCAGCCTGATCGGCGAAGGATGTGAGGAGACCGCAGCCGCCGTCACCTACGTCTCGGTCCAGACTCTTTCGATCACAGAGATTGAAGCCTACGTGGCGACCGGTGAGCCGCTGGACAAGGCCGGAGCCTACGGTATCCAGGGCTATGCCGCGCGCTGGATCCCGCACATTCAGGGCTGCTACTTCAACGTGGTTGGGTTACCGATCTCGCTCGTCACCAGCATGATCGAAGGCGCCCGCGTGCGCCTTGGGCGCTCACGCTCCCATGCAGTTTAGGCGGCATCTGCCTCGCAGCTCTGCTCAGCCTGCCCAAACGGGGCCGATGCTTCACACTCGCTGCTCTCTCGACAGAGCGCCAGCACGGCGACGTGGCTCAGTGCCGCAAAGACTATGCTTATCTCAATCACCATCGACATGGGACGCCCTCTTCCGGGTTGAAGTTGCTACTGGGGAACGGGTCTCGGCCTTCTCTTTGATCGTCTTCGCGATCATGCCCGCAAGGAGTGCCGCCCGGGGAACGAGCGAATCAAGCTGGATGGATTCATCTTCCGCGTGGGCCCCATTACCTACGGCACCCATGCCGTCCAACGTCGGTACTCCCAGAGCTGACGTGAAGTTGCCATCGGAACCGCCGCCGGTCGCCGCCTCCTGGAGCGGCATTCCCATCCGCTCAGCAAGGGCCTGCGCCTGCCGGAACAGCCGCACCGTCTCCGGCGTCCTCTCCATCGGTGGCCGGTTCAGCTCCCCACTCCATTCCAACCGGCACTCCTTGTCGACCGGGCGTAGCGCCCGCAACTGTCGCTCGATGCGCGTTTCATCCCCCTTTGTCTTCACGCGGAGGTCGATCTCGGCCCACGCCGTCGCGGCAATCACATTTGCCTGGGTTCCGCCGCCGATGACACCGGGGTTCACGGTGATGCCGCGCTCCAGATCAGTCAACGAAGCGATGCGCTCCAGTTGCCGTCCCAGCTCCAGCACCGCGCTATGCCCGGCGGTGAAGTCCACCCCGCTGTGCGCCGCCCGTCCCGTCACCTGCAGCCGGAACTGGCCTACTCCTTTGCGCGCGGTCTTGTAGGCGCCCTGCTCTCCCTGCGCGGGCTCCAGGACGAACACGGCCCTCGCCTCGAGCGCCAGCTTCTCGGTCAGGGGGCGCGATGCGTGGCTGCCCACCTCCTCGTCGCTGTTGAGCAGCAGGACCACCTCAGACCCGGAGAAATCGAGAGCCGAGAAATCGAGAGCCGCTGACTCCTGCAGCGCGCGCAGAGCGGCGAGCGCCATCACCACACCGGCCTTCATGTCGAATACTCCCGGCCCATAGGCGCGCCCGGCTTCGACACGGAACGGCATCGTGCGTAACGTTCCGATCGGCCATACGGTGTCCAGATGCCCCAGCAGCATCACCGTCCTGGTGCCCTTCGACCTTCTCCCCAGCCTTGCCTCCAGCAGATCCCCGTAGCCCTGGACCCGATGCCGTCGCACCCGGCCTCCAAGCTTATCGATCTCGGCGGCAACCCGGTCCACGGCCTGGTTCACCGCCTCCGGTTGGTGGCTGGGTGATTCGATACGAACCAGATCTGTCAATATCTTTGTCATCCAGCGTTCATATCCAGCGACGCTCGCGCGCAGTTCGTTCACAATCGCAAGCTCTTTGTCTGCAATCACTTACTCGACCTCCGGGGTTTGGTCTGCGAGTGCTGTACTGTCTCTTAACGGACAAATGTGTGGCATATATGCCACAGTAAACTTTTCCGCCGACTGCGTAGTCTATTCCGTTATAAGCGCCCAGATGACACAGTTCGCACGAAATCCCATCCAGGTCCAGCTCGAACAGACGATCGTTGGCCCGGTAGCCTTTGCCGGCATCGGTCTTCATAGCGGCGCTCCGGTGCGGATGCGTCTGCTGCCCGCGGCCGCGGGTACCGGCATCGTCTTCCGCCGCATCGATCTGGATAATTTTGAGATCCCCGCGACTGGCCGCAACGTCGCCAAAGTCAGCTACGCCACCAGCCTCATGCGCCAGGGCGTGCTTATCTCCACGACAGAGCACCTGCTCTCGGCCTGCATCGGCGCAGGTATTGACAATGTCATTGTCGAACTGGACAACCTTGAGTTACCGATCCTCGACGGCAGCTCGCTCCCTTACGTCGAGGCCTTTCGCCAGGTTGGAATCAAGGTGCAGCGTCGCCGCCGCGCTTACCTTCGCATTCTCAAGAAGGTCGAGGTGCTGGACCACAATAAGTTCATCGGGGTCTACCCCGGGGATGGCTACAGCGTCACCTACAACATCGACTTCCCCGTCCCTATCGGTCGTCAGGAGTTCACCGTAGATATCGCCGCCAATGCTTATGGTCGCGAGATCGCTGCCGCCCGCACCTTCGGCTTCCGCGAAGATGAGCGGACGCTGCGCGACATGGGACTCATCCGCGGCGCGAGCGAATCGAACGCCATCATCTTGACCCGGGACGGCGTGCAAAACGGTCCGCTCCGCTTTCAGGACGAGTTCGTGCGCCACAAGGTATTGGATCTTATCGGGGATCTGGCGCTGGCCGGCCATCGCATTCTCGGCCGGGTCGTGGCCGAACGCGCCGGCCATGCCATGCATACCGCACTGGTCTCACGGCTGCTCGCCGACCGGAGTGCGTGGGAGCTGATAACGCTTCCATCACCGCAGCGCGAACGCAAGCCGTTGACTGCCCGGCCGCAACTCGTCACCGCCTAAACGGAGCGCAAGGCGCGCAGTCGGAGAATCGCCGCTTTGAACCAGTCGCGGGGCCCCGTTCTAGTGCAGCTAGGGCGGGACTATCCCTCGCTATGCTTCCGTCGGAGTGGAGACCAAAACTACTTCCGCAGGCTCTGATTCTTGCTTCCGCAACTCTTCCACCTTCTTGCCGATGGCGTACTTGAGGACTTCCACGCCCGTACCCACCACCGCAGAGATGGCATAGAAGGGCAGCTTGCGGCGCTTGGCCATGGCCTGCAGCTTCTTGAGCTTCTCCGGGTTCGCGACATCGGCTTTGGACGCGACGACGATGACCGGCTTCTCGTCCAGTCCATGGCCGAAGCTGTGCAGCTCGCCCGTGATCACTTTGAAATCTTCCACTGCATCCGGCCGGCCACTCCCGTCGGAGACGTCCACCAGATGCACCAGCAGGCGAGTGCGCTCAATGTGCCGGAGAAACTGCACCCCCAGTCCCGCCCCCAGATGCGCGCCCTCGATGAGTCCGGGAATATCCGCAACCACAAAGCTCTGTTCGTGCGGCGCTTCGCCCACCGAGACCACGCCCAGGTTAGGTTCGAGGGTCGTGAATGGGTAGTCCGCGATCTTCGGCTTGGCCGCGGAGATGCGTGAGATGAGCGTCGACTTGCCCGCATTGGGATAGCCCACCAGTCCCACGTCGGCCAGCAGCTTCAATTCCAGCCGGTAGTTTCGTTCCTCGCCCGGTCTGCCGGCCTCGTGCTCGCGCGGCGCCTGGTGCGTGGAGGTGGCAAAGTGCTGGTTGCCGCGTCCGCCCCGTCCGCCTCGCGCCACCACGATGCGTTCGTCCGGCGTAGCGAAGTCATGCACCAGTTCGCCCGTCTCATCGTCATACAGGGCCGTGCCCACCGGCACCTTCAACACGATGCTCTCGCCCTCGCGCCCGCTGCAGTTGGAGCCCTCGCCATGCCGCCCACGCTCCGCCTTGTGCTCCGGGTTGAAACGGAAGTGCACCAGCGTATTGTGGCGCTGGGATGACTCCATGAAGATGTCGCCTCCGCGACCGCCATCGCCGCCGGACGGGCCGCCCCGCGGAACGAACTTCTCTCTGCGGAACGCCATGCAGCCATTGCCGCCGTCGCCTGCCTTGATCCGGATCCGTGCCTCATCGATAAACATTGTGTTCTTCCAGTTTATCGGATGCGCTGGGGCGACTCACCCAAATGGGTCATCGCCACGACACTCATGAAGCGCAATGCTGGTGGAAGCGACTCTCAACTCACAAATCACGGAGCGGTCATATAGGCCGTTGTCAAAGTGGCTATGCCGGTCAGTTGGCTGCATCAGTTGGACGCGTCACTTTGATCTGCGTCACTTTAAGCTGCGTCACTTGAATCAAGGAGCATTGCGGATGCCGCCGCGTGGCAGACGGTGTAGCTGGGCCCCGACCTTCGCCGGCACGATCTTCGCCGTCCCGATCTTCGCCCTCCCGATCTTCGCAGTGCTGCTGATCTGCGCAGCGTCGTCTCTCCCCGCTCAGTCCAATACGCAGGGCGCCATCGGTGGCACCGTGCGCGACGCCACTGGAGCGGCCATTGCGCAGGCGGAAGTCGTCGCCATCAGCAGCGACACCGGGCGCCAGGTGGAGGCAGCGAGCGATGCGCAGGGAAATTTCCGGCTCGCGACCCTCGCGCCCGGAACGTACCGCGTCTACATCACCCGCACCGATTTTGCCCGCTATGAGGCTGAGGCTGTGCTGGTGGAGGTGGGCCGGCTCACCTCCCTGTCACCCCGATTAGCCGTCGCTCGGGTTCAGGAGGTGGTGCATGTTCGCGAGCAGCAGCCCCAGCTCGACGCAAACTCGCCGGCGTTGGCCACCAACCTGGGAGAAGCGGCGATCCAGGGGCTGCCCAGCAACAGCCGCCGCTGGTCGAACTTCGCGCTGCTCACGCCCGGAGTCACGCCGGATCTGGCGGGTTACGGGCTGCTGAGCTTTCGCGGCATCAGCGTGCTGCTCAACAACAGCACTCTTGACGGCGCAGACAACAACCAGGCGTTTTTCTCTGAGGAGCGCGGCCGCACGCGGATCGGCTACTCCACATCGGAGGCGTCGGTACGCGAATTTCAGGTGAATACCTCCAACTACTCCGCCGAATACGGACGCGCTGCCGGCGGGGTGGTGAACACGGTCACGCGCAGCGGCACGAATGAACTGCATGGGAGTGCCTTCTTCTTCGATCGCGATAGTGCCTGGGGCGCGCGCAACCCCTACACCCAGCTTGCGGAGCAGACGGCGCCCGGAGTCTACGCCGCAGTCCCCATCGCCGTGCCGGACACGCGCCGTCAGTGGGGCGCTGCCGCCGGCGGCCCGCTGCGCCGCGACCGGCTCTTCTGGTTCTTTACCTATGACCAATACCGCCGGAACTTCCCCGCCATCGCGCGACCCGGCAATGTCGTCAACTTCTTCGATAAACCGCTGACCTCTTCCCAACTGGAAACGCTGCGCCAGCGCATCGGCGCACCGCTGCCCGGTTATGCACTGGAGAAGTATCAGGAGGTGCTGGCGGGACTGGCCAGCGAAACCGGTCTGGTGCCGCGTACCGCCGATCAGCGCATCCTGTTTCCCAAGCTGGATTGGCAGGTGAACGAACGCAACCATGTTGGCGTGCAATATAACCACATGCGCTGGAACTCCCCCAATGGCGCACTCACGCAGACCTCCGAAACCTACGGAACGGCCAGCTTCGGCAACGATACCGTCGCCGAGGACTGGATCATCGGGCGATGGAATCACTTTCTGACGGCGAACCTCATGAACGAGCTCCGCTATCAGTACGGACGCGACTTTGAGTCCGAGTACAGCCAGCCACCCTCGGCCTTTGAGCAGCCCTTCAGTCAGAATATCTACGGGCGCTCTCCGCAGATCTCGCTGCTCAGCGGCAGTTCCGGCATGCGCATCGGCAAACCCGCGTCTCTCGACCGTCCGGCGCTTCCGGATGAGCTTCGCAACCAGGCGGTCGATACGCTCATCTGGGTCCATGGCAATCACCTGATCAAACTCGGCTATGACTTCAACCATGTAGACGACACGGTCGACAACATCTACAACGGCACCGGCACTTACGTTTACGACAGTCTGGTGAACTTCGTCTCGGACGTGCTTGCGCCCAGCCATTGTGCCGCGGGCGGCACCGGCTATGGTTTCGTCCCGTGCTACTCCTACTTCACCCAGACGTTGGGTCCGCATCTCTTCGACTTCGCCACCAACGATTACGCCGCCTTCGCCTCCGACGAGTGGAAGCTGCGCCATGGCCTGACCCTCTCCTACGGGCTTCGCTATGAATATGAACAGTTGCCCGGCGTCAATCGTCAACTCGCCAACGCAACGCTGCCGCAGACCGGTCACTCGCCGTCAGACACCAATAACTTTGGCCCCCGCACCGGTATCGCGTGGGACGTCTTCGGCACCGGTCACACCGTGCTGCGCGGTGGTTACGGCATCTACTTCGGGCGCATTATCAACTCCACCGTCTTCGCGGCGCTCACGCATACCGGCTCCAGCGGCAGCCAGCTCAGCTACTACTTCCGGCCCGTCGATACCGGCGCGCCACCCTTTCCGCATGTGTTCACCGGAGCCGTTGCGTCGCCGGTCCAGCCGAACGCGGTCTACTTCGATAAGAGCTTCCAGAACCCACGCGTCGAACAGATGGAGTTCTCTGTGGGACAGCAACTCCTGCGGCGGACGGAGCTCACGTTCAGTTATCTCCTCAGCAACGGACAGTCGCTCCCCAACTTCGTCGACACCAACATCGATCTCACGCAGCCGCAGACCATCACCTACGCTGTCAAGGACGCAACCCACGCCGGACCTCTGCCTGGGCCCACATACACCACCCGCTTCTTTACCCAGCGGCTCAACCCCGGCTATGGATCGATCACCGATATCACCAGCAATGTGAGCTCCACCTACCGGGCAGCGGTGGTCAAGGTGACACACGCCGCAGGACGCGATCTGCACCTGCACGCCAGCTACACCTATGCGCATGCCTGGGACTACAACCAGAACGAGAGCACGTATGTCGATGCCAACGACGTGCTCGACCCGACTAACTTCCAGCTTGAATATGGCCCATCCAATCTGGATGTGCGGAACCGGGTGACTGGCGGCGCGGTAGTGCGCGCACCATGGAAGGTCCACGGTGCGCTTGGAAGACTGGCGAACGGCTATGCCGCCGCGCCGGTGGTGGTCATCCAGAGCGGCCTGCCTTACTCCATGCACACCTCCGGTTCCATTCCTTCCATCGCCTTCGTCGATTCACTCAATCGCCTGGAGAAGCTGACCGGATTGGGCGCAAGCATCAATGGCTCAGGCGGCGACAACCGGATCGCCGAGGTGGGGCGGAATACGTATCACCATCCCGCGACCTATAGTGTCGATCTACGCCTGTCCAAAGAGACGACGCTGACGGAGCGCACGCGCCTTGAACTCCTGGTCCAGGGGTTCAACCTGATCAATCATCAGAACGTCACCTCCGTCAGTACCGTCGGCTACTACATCAGTGGCGGGTCCAGCGCCACGGCCAGTCCTACTCTGAGCTGGAACCAGAACTTCGGCAGCGTCACCAACGCCAACAGCACGACGCTCTACCGTGAACGCCAACTCGAGATCGCGCTGCGCCTGCACTTCTGAGCGCCACCAAAACCGGGTGCCCCATCCTGAGCGACCCGCTTTTGGGAACGAAGGGTGGGAGGCCATAACACCGCGGTTTCTTCTGCCGTTTCTTCGCTCTTCGCTAGAATAGAAAAGACGCGTTATGGCCTTTACTGAACAATACGATGTGCTCATCGTGGGCGCCGGGCATGCCGGCTGCGAGGCCGCGATGGCCGCTGCGCGCATGGGCCAGCGTACCGCGCTGTTCAGCCTGAATCTGGACCTGATCGCGCAGATGTCCTGCAACCCTGCGATCGGCGGCATCGCCAAGGGACACCTGGTCCGCGAGGTCGATGCGCTGGGCGGCATCATGGGCGAGGTCGCCGATGCGGTGGGTATTCAGTTCCGGCTGCTGAATACCTCCCGCGGCCCGGCTGTGTGGTCGCCCCGGGCGCAGTGCGACAAGCAGCAGTACCGGGTGAAGATGCGGCAGGTGCTGGAAGCGCAGCCCAACCTATTCATCAAGCAGGCTGAGGTCATCGATCTTCTTCTGGAAGAGAGCGATGCTACGCGTGTTGTGCGGGGAGTCAAGCTGCGGGACGGCCGCACCGTGCTGGCCGGCGCAACTGTCATCACCACAGGTACGTTTCTGAATGGGCTGATCCACTGCGGCGAGGAGCAGTATCCGGCGGGACGCAGCGGGGAGCCAGCCAGCGTGCTGCTGGGCGAAAGCCTCAAGCGGCTTGGTTTGCGCGGCTGCCGGCTCAAGACCGGAACGCCGCCGCGGCTGGACGGCCGCACCATCGACTGGAGCCGCTTCGCCGAACAGCCGGGCGATGCAGACCCGACGCCTTTCAGCTTCCGCACGCAGGAGCTTCCGCAACGCCAGGTCTCCTGCCATATCGCGTTCACCACGCCCGAGACGCTGCGCATCATCCGCGAGAACGTCTCCCGCTCGCCCATGTACTCCGGGCAGATCCACGCGACGGGTCCGCGCTACTGCCCATCGATCGAAGACAAGGTAGTGAAGTTTCCGGACAAGGAGCAGCACCAGTTCTTCCTTGAGCCCGAAGGGCTGGACACGCACGAGGTCTATGTCAACGGCATGTCTACATCGCTGCCGATGGAGGTGCAGGATCAGATCGTCCACTCCATTCCCGGACTTGAGAACGCGGAGATGCTGCGGCCGGGCTATGCCATCGAGTACGACGCCATCGATCCCACGGAGTTGGACCGCAGTCTGCGCGTCAAGTCGATCGGCGGCCTCTACCTGGCGGGCCAGATCAACGGCACCTCCGGCTATGAAGAAGCGGCATGCCAGGGACTGATGGCCGGTATCAACGCGGCGCTGCACGTGCGACGGGAGCCGCCCTTCACACTCGATCGCACTGACGCCTACATCGGCATCCTGATCGACGATCTGATCAGCAAGGGTACGGATGAGCCCTATCGCATGTTCACCTCGCGGGCCGAGTTCCGCCTGCACCTGCGCATTGACAACGCTGACGCGCGGCTTACGCCGTTCGGCCGCCGTCTCGGTCTCATTGGCGATGCGGACTGGGAGGCCTATGAGGCCAAGCAGGCGCGCGCCGTGGCGCTGGATAAGCTGCTCTCGACCAGGAAGGTAGATGTCACCCGTATGCAAGAGCAGTTGCCAGATCTCGCAGCGCAACTCGGCAACGTCACCGGCCAAACCTATGCGCAGTTGCTCAAGCGGCCCGAAGTAACCATCGACGCGCTGGCGCCCTTGTTGCGCGCGTATGTCGTGGAAGCCGGGAAAGATGAGGACTATGCGTTACTTCGTCCTCTGCTCGCACCGGAGCACCTGTCGGCGCGGGCGCGCAACGAGATACGGTCTACCGAGACGGCGGTCAAGTACTCCGGCTATCTGGACCAGCAACGCAAGTCGATCGAGAAGCTGAAGCGTGCCGAAGAGCGCACCATCCCGGCATGGTTCAACTACAAGACGGTCAGCGGCCTCTCGCGCGAGATGCAGGAGAAGCTGCAGCGGGTCTGTCCTCAGACCCTGGGGCAGGCCAGCCGCATTCCCGGTGTCACGCCGGCGGCGCTCACCTTGATCAACGTGTTTATCGGAATCCAGGGCAAGCAGCAGGACGCAGCGGTCGCTCCCTAGCAAGGCTGCGTTCCTGCGGGATATCGGGAGCCATGCCCGGCGCCGCTAGCCCCCTCCCCCCTGGGGCGCTGTAAATTACTCTATCCATTAAAGTTACAGGCAAATTCCTGGAAACAAAAGACTTAGACCCAGTTCCGAGCTTCGCCTTCGCACGTGGAGCGCAAGGACCAGAATCACCCCTATTTCCAGCATACCCGGTTACGAATAAAGGTACGCCAAGCGGAAGGTGACGATGGTCATGTCCGCATCTCAATCTATAAGTAGGGCAGAATCAGGCGACGCGAGTTCTCGAATCGCCAGTATTCAACCAAAAACACCATCGACGCGCGGAGAAGGGTAACATCTCGCGCCCTGCTTCAGGAGCGCGCCGACTCGCAACAGCGGCTGTGACTTTTCCAGTTTTTCGCACCACGCCATGCGCACCACGCCATGATGGTACGCAGCCATTCACCTTCAACCGTAAAGCTACACATCTCCAAGGATGTGGGCAGCGAGGAAGAGAACCATGAAAGCGCTTGTCTATAACGGAGCCCGCGACGTCAGCGTGAATAAAGTACCTGACGCCAAGATCGAACAACCGACCGACGTACTGGTCAGAATCACGATCACCAATATCTGCGGTTCCGACCTGCATATGTACGAGGGCCGGACAAACATGAAGACCGGCATGGTGCTGGGTCACGAGAACATGGGCGAGGTAGCAGAGGTAGGTAAGGGTGTCACACGGATCAAGGTAGGCGACATGGTGAGCGTGCCATTCAACGTCGCCTGCGGTTTTTGCAAGAACTGCGAGGCGGGGATGACCGGGTACTGTCTCACCGTGAACCCGGGAGTGGCCGGGGGCGCGTATGGCTTCGCCGGCATGGGGCCTTATAACGGTGGCCAGGCCGAGTACCTCCGCGTTCCATACGGCGACTTCAACTGCCTGAAGCTGCCGGAGGATGCCAAGGAAAAGGAAACCGACTATACCATGCTCTCCGATATCTTCCCCACGGGCTGGCATAGCACACGGCTCGCCGGCCTCAAGCCCGGCGACTCGTGCGTGGTCTACGGCGCTGGCCCGGTTGGCGTTCTGGCGGCGTACTCGGCGATGATCCAGGGCGCAAGCAAGGTGATGGTGGTCGATCGGCATCCGGACAGGCTGGCGTTAGCGGAGAAGATCGGCGCCATCGCCATTGACGATTCGAAGGGATCGCCGGTCGATCAGGTACTGGAGCACACGGCCGGTGAGGGCGCCGACTGTGGTTGCGAGTGCGTAGGTTATCAGTGCCACGATCCTCAAGGGCACGAAGTGCCGAACCTGACGATGAACAACCTGGTCAAATCTGTACGTGCCACCGGTGGGATTGGCGTGATTGGCGTCTGGATACCCCAGGACCCTGGCAGTAAGGACAAACTGGCTAAGGAAGGCGAGATCGTATTTGATCAGGGCACCTTCTGGTTCAAGGGCCAGCACATGGGGACCGGTCAGGCCCCGGTCAAGGCCTACAACCGCTACCTTCGCAACCTCATTCACACCGGGAGAGCGAAGCCCTCGTTCATCATCTCGCACCAGCTAACGTTGGCCGAGGCCCCTAATGCTTACAAGCATTTCGACGCTCGCGAGAAGGGCTGGACCAAGGTTGTGCTTAGACCCGCGGCTTAAGTTAGCCTACGCAGGCCTGTCGCTCTTCGCGCCAGGCCTGCGCTATTCACGGAGAGGCTTAAGGCTGGGGTTCAGCCGTTCCCGGCTTGGGTGGGGCCTGCGTGCTTTGCGGCCCCTTGTAGATCAGGGGAACGTGCAATGGCAAATCCGCATTGCTCTTGCTTCGCGGCGCGGCGACCTTCTTGCGCTGCTCCGTCTCGTCAGCCACGACGGTCCGTTGGGAGTTGATGCATTGCCAACCTCCGCTGCCAGCCCGGCGGAAGACGTGGGTGAAGATGCCCTTCTCCGCTACCTTTTCGCCGCCGCCCTTCCATTGCATCACGTAGGTGCCGTTCACTACGGCGATATCACCGAAGACGCGCGCGCCGATCACTTTTTGCGTGAGTGACACGGGCTCCGCGCCGGCCACGAAGAGATGCGCGACCTGCTGGTTGCGCGTAGTCACGTCCCCGGAAGCGGAGATGCCGACGAACTGCGCCGCCAGCACATTCTCCAGCGCATACTGATCGTGTTTCGCGACGGCGTCATCCCAGGCGTTCTCCACCTGCTGCATCTGCTGAATCTCCGGCGAGGTTGCAGGCGGTGTAGCCTGTGCCAGCATCACCGGCGAGGGTGCGAGGGCCGCGAGAAAAAGAATCGCGAGAAAAAGAATGTAGATCAGGGTTCGCATGCGTTGCACTCGATGATACAAGCGCTCCATTACAGATCGTTAACAGGGCGCGTTTCCAACTGGATACCCATCTTTTGAACAGGGTTGAACGGGGTTGATCCGGAGGCAGATGCGCCTAAACTGGGTAGAGATACCCGCATGGCTACCCTTCCTGAACTGACACTCGACCGCGGGCTGCCCGCGAGCCCCGACGCGGAGCGCTCCATCCTGGGCGCGATTCTGCTGGAGAACGGCCACTACAACGAGGCCGCCGAAAAGCTGCACGCCGACGATTTCTCGCTGGACTCGCATCGCCGCATCTTCGGCCGCATGGCCGACCTGATGGACGCCAGCCGCGCGGTGGATATCGTCACCCTGGTGGAGGAACTGGCGCGGCACAAAGAGGTGGAAGCGGTCGGCGGCGTGGCCTATATCGCCTCGCTGACCGAGGGTCTGCCGCGCCGCCTGAGCATCGAGGAATACGTCCGCATCGTCAAGGACAAGTCGCTGCTGCGCCAGCTCATCGGTATCTGCAACACGGCCATGACGCAGGCGGCGGATCAGTCGGAGGAGGCGCTGGAGGTATTGAACGCGGCCGAGTCCGCGCTGCTCGAGGTCTCCGAACGTGGCATCACCCGGGGCTTCGCCGGTATTCCGGAGATCGTGCGCGAGCACTTTGGCACCATCGATGCCATCTGGAAGCTGAAGCGCGATGTCACCGGTCTAGCGACACACTATAAGGATTTCGACTCGATGACCAGTGGCCTGCAGCCGGCGGAGTTGATCATCATCGCCGCCCGTCCGAGTATGGGCAAGACCGCATGGGCCATCAACATCGCGCAGAACGCAGCCGTGCTCGACGGCAAAGTGGTCGGCGTCTTCTCGCTGGAAATGTCGAAGGAGTCGCTGCTGCGGCGCATGCTCGCCTCGCAGGCGTTCGTGAATATGAAGAAGATCCAGACCGGCTTTATCGGACGCGACGATCAGGAGAAGCTGATCGAAGCGGCGGAGAAGCTGACCGAGTCGCGGCTGTTCATTGACGACACCCCGGGCATTTCGCTCACGGAGATGCGGGCGAAGGCGCGGCGCCTGCGGCAGCAACAGGGCGCGCTGGACCTGATCGTCGTGGACTACCTGCAGCTCATGTCCGCAAACATCGCCGGCAGTAGCAAGCGGCATGAGAACCGCACGCAGGAAGTGTCGGCGGTGTCGCGTGGGCTCAAGGCTCTTGCGAAAGAGATGCGCGTGCCGGTGATCGCGCTGTCGCAACTCAGCCGCGCCTCAGAGCAGCGCGGCGGCGACAAGAAGCCGATGCTCTCGGATTTGCGCGAGTCCGGCTCCATCGAGCAGGACGCCGATGTGGTCGCCTTTATCCATCGCGAGAGCTATTACAACAAGGACGAGAACGGGGAAGAAGATCCGGAATCCAAGGGGAAGGCCGAGATCATCGTTGCGAAACAGCGCAATGGCCCCACCGGCACGGTGCACCTGGCGTATCTCTCGGAGTACACGCGCTTTGAAAACCTGGCGCACTCCTCCGAGATGGACGCATATTAGATGGACTCCGATTGATGGAGGGCCGTCGCTTTACGCGGCCGGTCTGGGCTGAGATCTCACGCAGCCGGCTGATAGCGAACTACCATGCTCTGCGCGCGCTGGCGCCTGCTTCGGCTGTGCTGCTGGCGGTGGTCAAGGCCAACGCGTACGGACACGGCGTCGATCTCTGCGCTCCGGCGCTCGCGGCCGCTGGCGCGGACTGGCTCGGCGTTACCTCGGTTGAAGAGGGTGTCCGCGTGCGCGCGTTGTGCCAGCAGCCGCACATCCTGATCATGTCCGGCATCCACCGGGACGAGGCCGCGCCGGTGCTTGACTGCCGGCTCACTCCGGTGGTGTGGGAGAGCTACCATCTCGATCTGCTAGAGACGGAGGCCGCGCATCGCGGAATGCCGCCGCAGAGCGTGCCGGTGCATCTGGAGCTTGACACCGGGATGGCGCGACAGGGCGTTCCGGTTGCGGCCGAACGCGTGGACCCGCTCACCGATCTGGCTGCCATCCTGGTGCGCTTTCACGCGGACTCGCCGCTAAGGCTGGAAGCGGTGATGACCCACTTCCACTCGCCGGAGGTGCTCACGGCAGCGAACCCCCCAACGAAGGCCCAGATGGGAAAACTTGCCGCCGCGCTCGCGCTCATCCGCGGTCGGGGATTGCAACCACTACTGTTACATGCGGGCAACTCCGCCACGTTGCTCGAAGGGCCCGATGGCGCGGAGCTCGATCGTATGGCGCACGCGGGCAACATGCGGCTGATGCTGCGGCCGGGCCTGGCGCTCTATGGCTGCGCGCCGGCATTCACCCCCCCGCAGGGGCGGCTCCCGCGCTTACAGCCCGTGCTGGCGTGGAAGACGCGCATCAACTCACTGCGCACGCTTCAGCCCGGAGATACGGCAGGCTACAACGCAACCTTTCGCGCGAGCCGTCCGACCCGGCTTGCGCTGCTGCCCATCGGCTATGCGGACGGCTATAACCGGCTGCTTTCGAATCGAGGGCATGTGCTGATTCGAGGTCAACGCGCAGCCGTCGCGGGTCGTGTCTCGATGGACCAGATCATCGTCGACGTCACTGATATACCCACGGCAGCGATCGCGGATGAAGCGGTGCTGCTCGGCGCTCAAGATGCCGATGCGATTACGGCGGAAGATCTCGCCGCACTCACCGGCACCATTCCCTATGAGGTGCTGTGCAATATCAATGCGCGGGTGCCGCGATTCCTCGTGGACTGAGCGCTCCGAATTCCTAGAAGTTGAAGCTGGCCTGGAAGTCGATGGAGCGGTTGCCGGGGTAGGGTGGGGAGAAGAAGCCGCCCGCCAGCCCCTGCGAGCGGTCGAAGAAGCGCGACGAGGTCAGCGTACCGTTGGGCGTGTCCAGGTTCAGATGATTGAAGAGGTTCGCGCCGTAGGCAACCAGCACGATGTTGTACCTGCGCGGCGCCGACTGGTCGAGCTTGCCCGGTCCACCGCTGTTGCCGCTTAATCCGCGCGTGCCCAGGCCATGGCCGCCATGGGGACCGCCGCCGCCGCCGGTGCCGGCGCCTGCACCATCCTTGACGCGAGGCCCAATGCCGACCACCTTGCTCACGCGCAGGTTGAGGCTGTAGTTCGATGGCCCGGTGCCCAGGTCATAGGGAACACTGGGAGACGCTGCGGTGACATTCGAGGTGAGACAGCCGAACCGCGTCGTGTAATTGCCGGCGGCGCCGCTCTGGCAGGCGGATGCCGGAGCGTAGGCGGGACGATCGTTGTACTGGTTGTCGCCATTGATGTCCTGACCGATGACGACGTTGAAGGGATTGCCGGAGTTCGCTGCAAAGATCGGCGTGAGTGAAAGCTGATAGGGCAGTTGCACGTTGCCCAGCAGCATCAGGCGATTGCGCGTGTCCCATCCGGCGCGGCCATAGTCCAGGCCCGGCTTGCCGGGGTGCGACGGAAAGTAGGTAGCGCCCTCGGTGTCGGCATTGGCGCTGTTGAGCACGTAGAAGCCGAAGAGATTGAAGCGCTTCATGCGCGCGTTGCCGGTGAAGATGAGTTCGCTCTGGTTGTACACGGCGCCGGACTGGAACTGATAGACGTTGCCGGTGTAGCCGGCGGGGCAACCGCCGGGCACCGCCAGCGGAT
The DNA here is from genome assembly GCA_051001135.1 of Acidobacteriaceae bacterium. Classification (GTDB taxonomy): domain Bacteria; phylum Acidobacteriota; class Terriglobia; order Terriglobales; family Acidobacteriaceae; genus CAWHMN01. The sequence goes on along the minus strand of JBPCNO010000061.1, from coordinate 7,207 downwards.
CGGTCTCGCATGGCCGGTCCGTGCCCACACCGGTGTTCGGATCGAAGATGGCCGGAGCGTTCACGTTCTCACTAAGGTAGTGGTGAATCCCACGCGAGTAGAGATAGGTGACATTGGCGGTGATGTTCTTCGTGATCTGGCGATCCACGCCGGCAGCGGCCTGCATGTTGAGCGCCGCACGGAAGTGGGGATCGATGTTGTAGATGGTCGGCTGGCGCGTGGTAGAGCCGGGCAGGGTGCGGGGATCGATGTACCTGGTGCCATTCGACGCCGGCAGTCCGCTCTTGACTACGTAATCCTGCTGATTCTTTCCGTTCTCCTGGATGGTCTGGATGGCGTAGGGCGTTCCATTGTTGGAGCTGAAGTAGCTGGGCACGATGAAGCGGTCGTAGAACCAGCCGTAGCCGGCGCGCAGCACCGTCCTGGCCGGCTTCTTCCCCTTGCCGTCCAGAGCGTAGGCGATGCCCAGGCGGGGTCCCCAATCGGCGTGGTCGTTGATCTGGTTCTGTGATTCGAAGCGCAGCCCGTAGCTGAAGGTCAGCTTCTGGTTGACCTTCCAGTCGTCCTGGTAGAAGAGGCCAGCATCGAAGATGGTCGCCTTGGCGGACGGATTGTTGATGATGGTCGCTGAATACTGTGTGGGCGCGCTGGCGTAATAGCTGCTCATCGAAGGAAAGATGAAGCTGCCATTCTGCCCGGAGTTGGCGTAGTTGCTGTCGCGCAGGATGCGCAGGCGCACGCCGAAACGCAGTCCGTGGTCCTTCAGCGTGGCGGTGGCGTAATCCTGGATCTCGTACTGGTCCTGATTATCGCGCACCAGGCCAGTGTTGTTTCCGCCGGAGCTGAAGTCCCCCTGAACGCTGAGGGTCGGACTGGTGTTGGCGGAGGTCTCGTCATCGCGCACGCGGCGGTAGCGAAAACGCATCTCGTTGATGAGCCTGGGACTGATGACCTGCGTATCTCCGAGCTGAAACGTGTTTTCCACGTTGTGCAGGCTATAGGCCTGGCTCTGCAGCGCGCTGCCGCCGAAACCATTGTTGTTATCGGCTACGCGATGGTAGGAGTAGCGTCCGGTCAAGGTGTTGTTGTCATTGATCTGAAAGTCGAAGCGCGGGCTGATTTCAGTGCGCGAGTTGGGATTGAGATACGCCTGGTTGAAGGCCACACCCAGTCCATTCGGATCGGTGTTCGGGTCGGCCGCCGGCAGGCTGGCCACCACGATGTTCTGGTCCTGCCGCGTGCGGTAGAAGGCACTCACGAAGACCGACAGCCGCTTGGACAGCGCGGTGCTGACGTCGCCCTGCAGACGATACGAGTGATAGGGCGGTTGCGGCGGTATGTTGGGATTGGCCGCGTTTGGATTCGCGAAAGGATTGAGCGCATTGAACGCGGACGCATTGCCGCTGGACTGGAACGAACCATGCAGCTTCTCCGTGCCCGGCTTAGTCAGAATCTCGATGCGTCCATAGCCCAGCTTGTCGTATTCCGCGGAAAAGGGGTTCTGGTTCACACGTATCTCACGAATGGCGGATTTCGGCGGAAGCTGGCCGCCGGTGAAGCCGTCGATGTAGACCTCGCCGCCATTGGGTCCGGCCGCCGGACCGGCGAGCGCGCTGAGCTGGTTCTGCAACTGGTCCGGATCATCGGAGAGCGCATCCAGATCCTTGCCCGTGATCGTAATGGCGCTCACGTTGTTGTCGGGGCTGGTGTCAACCGTATTGCCCTCGGCCGTCACCTGTACCTCCTGCTGCTCGACGGCAATCGCCATCGGCACATTCAATGCGCGGGATGTGCCGCCGACCACAATGATGCCCGGCTCGGAATACGGCGTGAAGCCTGTCTCATTCACGCTGAGCGTGTAGGTGCCCGCGGCCAGGCCTTTGAAGCTGTAAACTCCGTCCGCGCCGGTGTGCGCGGTGTAGCTCTGCGCGGGCGAGGTGAGCTGCACCGTGGCGCCCGGTATGATGGCGCCGCTTGGATCCGTGATCTGGCCATGCAGCGCGCCGTTGCTCTGGTTGTGGGACGCGCCTGTGCTCCTGCTTTGCAGGTTGTTGCTCTGGCCATAACCGGAGGAGAGCGAGACGGTGAACGCGAGCAGAAGGAGGAGAGTAAATAGTCGAAGCCGAGAGGTCATCAGGTTTCCAGGTTGAAGTGAGCGCGCGGAGAGGTACGGCGACCGGTTACAACGTAAGACGATTACCGCCCTGCGAAAGTTCAGGCCGTCCCTAAAAGGATACGGGAAAACCGGAGAAGAGAACGGCTTCCGCCGCACACCAGCCGCGTTGCGCGTCGCTGATAAAGTACGCGTCGCTGATAAAGTAGAAGATGGATGCCTGGAATTGCTTTCATCTACCGAACGCGCGTGCGTGTCCGCGACATCAAACCCGCATGCAACGCATGGCTCGCGCACCATGCTGTACCGGTGGACCTCACGTGAGATCACTCCTCAAGCAGTGGTATGCGCGCTGGATGTATGCGTGGGAGACGGCGCTGACGATGCGGGATACGAACCGTGTGGTGCGTCCGGTGGAGTGGGGCTTCGAGTGGATCGCGGATTTTGCCCGCTCCCGTGGCTTGATGCCGCAGCTCTCGCTTGAGAGCGATCCGGCGGCGGCTGAAGCAGCGATGCAGGCCCTGAACCGAGCCATCATCGCAGAGAGCGATACGTTCTATGGCTATCGCACGCCCACCGACTTCCGGCTGGAGGAGCGGCCCCCACTATTATTTCCCACGAATGTGCGGCCGGAGACACTGCGCAAGGAGGCTCGGCTGCGGGCCGCTGCGGAGGCCGGCAAGATCAAGCAGGTACAGTTTCTCCGCTTCACATCTCCCGTAAGCACGCCCTTTCCCGAAAACGATCTGGTGAATGCGCGCTGGTATCCGGCGCCTGTGGAGAAGCAGCGTGGCAAGCCGAAGCAGGCCATGATCGTGATGCCGCAGTGGAACGCCGACGCCTTCAGCCACAATGCGCTGTGCTCGCTGTTCAATCGCTTCGGCATTTCGGCGCTGCGCTTGTCCAAGCCGTATCATGACATCCGGCGCCCCGCGGAGCTGGAGCGGTCCGATTATGCCGTCAGCTCGAATATCGGCCGGACGATCGCGGCGGTTCGGCAGGCGGTCGTCGACATCCGTTCATGCCTGGACTGGCTGGAGCAGCAGGGCTATGAGCAGTTCGGGATCCTGGGTACAAGCCTGGGTTCGGCCTACGCCTTCATTGCCACGGCGCACGATCCACGGATTCAGGTCTGTGCGTTCAACCATGCCTCCATGTCCTTTGCCGATGTCACCTGGACGGGGCAGAGCACGCGTCATATTCGCGCGGCGCTGGAGCAGGCCGGCATGACTCAGCAGCGCCTGCGTGAGGCCTGGGACGCAGTCAGCCCATCCTCGTACATCGGACGATTCGCGGCCCATTACCGCAGGGTGCTGATGGTCTACGCTTCGTACGACCTTACGTTTCTGCCGGAGTATTCGCTGGAAGTCCCACGCAATTTCCGGGAATACGGCGTGGACTTCGAGTCGAGGGTGCTGCCGTGCGGCCATTACACCACCGGGGAGACACCCTACAAGTACATCGACGGCTGGTATCTGGGCTCGTTCGTCTACCGGGCGTTCAAGGGGCTGGCGACAAGGCCGCCCAATCACGCCATACGAGGACAGTCTGAGAGTCTCGTCGCGCAATAGAAGGTGAGCGCAGTAGAATCGTTGGCGTATGCCAAGCCCCCAGCCCAGTACCCAGCCCAGCACTCATGCCACGCAGCCCAGCATGATGAGTCTCCCGCTCGCCCAGGCCGATCCGCAGGTCGCGCAGGCGATTGAGCAGGAGATCGATCGCCAGCACGACGGCCTCGAGATGATTGCGTCGGAGAATTTCGTCAGCCGCGCGGTGCTGGAGGCGGCCGGTTCGGTCTTCACCAACAAGTACGCCGAAGGCTACCCCGGCAAACGTTACTACGGCGGTTGCGAATACTCCGATATCGTCGAGAACCTGGCGCGCGACCGCGCCAAAGAAATCTTCGGCGCCGAACACGCCAACGTGCAGCCGCACTCCGGCTCGCAGGCGAACGCCGCTGCCTACATGGCGGTGCTGCAACCCGGCGACACCATCCTGGGACTCGACCTGGCGCATGGCGGACACCTGACCCACGGGCACAAGCTGAGCTTTTCCGGCAAGCTCTACCGGCCGGTGTTCTACCACGTCCGCAAAGACACGGAGCGAATCGATTACGACGAGCTGGCGGAGACTGCGCGACGGGAGAGGCCGAAGATGATCATCGGCGGCGGCAGCGCCTATCCGCGCATCTTCGACTTCCCCCGCATGCGCGCCATCGCGGATGAGGTCGGGGCGCTGCTGCTAATCGACATGGCGCACTTCGCCGGCCTGGTCGCCGGGGGCGCCCATCCCTCGCCCGTACCGCATGCGCAGATCGTCACCACCACTACCCACAAGACGCTGCGCGGCCCGCGCTCCGGCATGATCCTGAGCCAGGCGCAGTTTGCGGCGCCCATCGACCGGGCCGTCTTCCCCGGCCAGCAGGGCGGACCGCTGGTGCACATCATGGCGGCCAAGGCCGTCGCCTTCGCCGAGGCCCTGAAGCCCGACTTCAGGCAATATGCTGCACAGGTTGTTACCAATGCAAAGGCGCTCGCCGAGGCGCTCGCCGGAGAAGGCTTCCGCGTCGTCTCGGGCGGTACCGATACGCACCTTATGCTGATCGACGTCTTCCAGAAGGGGATGCTGGGAAGCGAGGCGGAGAATGCGCTGCACGAGGCCGGCATTACGGTGAACAAGAACGCCATCCCGTACGATGTCAATCCGCCGCTCAAGCCCAGCGGCATCCGCATTGGCACGCCGGCGCTCACCACCCGGGGCATGGGTGAGAGCGAGATGCGCACCATCGCCGGATGGATCGCGGAGGCGCTGGAAAAGCGCAACGATGCCGACGCGCTGGCGCGGATTCGTGGCAAGGTGCGGGAGATGGCCGACCAGTTTCCACTGTACGGCTGGCTGCGCGAACCGGCGATGGCAGGGTCGCCGCGGTGAGGACTGCCGCGACTGCCTGGACTCGATCGCGTACTCTCTTCGCGTCAGCGGGAGTGATGGTGGTGAGCGGTGCGCTCGTCTGCACCGCGCATGCGCAGCAGCAGCCTACCGAACGCGTCGAGACCCAGGCTGCCGTTCCCGTCGCACATCGCGCGCAGGCGCCCGCGGTGCGCAGCTACATCGTCGTCTACGATGTGACGAGCCAGGTGGGTAAGGTGGTGTACCAGACGGATCGCCACCTGGAGGCGCCGAACTGGTCGCCCGATGGCAAGTATCTGCTCGTGAATGGCGACGGCCACTTGTTTCGGCTCGCCGTCCACGGCAACGGAGATACCGTCGATGCCCCGCAACTGATCAACACCGGTGCTGTTACAAATTGCAACAACGATCATGGCATCTCCCGTGACGGCCGAACGCTGGCCATGTCCGCCACGGTGGAGCAGCCGGGGTCTAAGCAATCCGGATCGCAGGTCTTCCTCGCAAACGCCGACGGCAGCGGGGCACGTCTGCTGACGCCCAACTATCCCAGCTACTTTCATACCTTCTCGCCCGACGGCAGGTGGACGGTGTACACCGCCGAACGCAACGGGAACTTCGATATCTACCGTATGCCAACGGCCAAAGCGGCGCCCGCGCAGCAGCTACCGGAACAACGTCTCACGATGAGCGTCTCCTTCGAGGATGGCCCTGACTATTCGCCGGACGGCAAGTGGATCTACATCAACTCCACTCGCTCAGGCGGATACGATATCTGGCGCTTCCCGAGCGATGGCGCCGGCCCGAGCGACAAACTCGCCGAGCGGATCACCGACGATACACTCGAGGACTGGTTCCCGCATCCGTCGCCGGATGGCAAGTGGATCGTATTTCTCTCCTATCCCGCGGGCACCAAGGAGCATCCACCCAACCTCCCGGTCCAGATTCGCCTGATGGCCGCGCCGGGCGACAATCTCGACAAATCAGGCAAGCCGCATGTGCGGACATTAGTACGGCTCTTCGGCGGCCAGGGCACCATGAACGTGAATTCATGGTCGCCGGACTCAACCCGCTTCGCGTACGTCCGCTACGAATTGGTGCTGCGCTAGCCCACTTCGTTCCGTCACTGCTGCCGCACCTGCCATCCAACGATGAAATTAAAGGAGCGGCGCGACTATGGCAAAAGCAGTTCTTCTCGATATCGATGGAACGCTGATCGACAGCAATGCATTGCATGCAGAGGCGTGGCAGCGGGCGTTCGCACACTTTGGCGTCAAGGTTGATTTCGATGCGGTGCTCCGCCAGATCGGCAAGGGCGGAGATCAACTGCTTCCGGTCTTCCTCTCTCCCGCCCAGCAGAAGGAGTTCGGCGAGAAGATCCAGAAGTGGCGGAAGGACCTGTTCATGCGCGAATATCTGAGTCAGGTGAGGCCGTTTCCACGTGTGCGGGAAATGGTCTTGGCCATCCAGCGGACCGGCAAGAAGATTGCCATCGCGTCCAGTGCGAGCGAGGAGGAGCTGGAGAAGTACAAGCGCATTGCCCACGTCGAAGATCTGATCGATGCGAATACGACGAGCGAAGACGCGGAGGAGTCGAAGCCGCAGCCGGACATCTTCGCGGTTGCGCTCAAACAGTTGAAGATGCCTGCGGAGGAGGCGCTCTCGGTCGGAGACACGCCGTGGGATGCGATCGCTTCCGGCAAGATCGGCGTGCGCACCATTGGCGTGATGAGTGGCGGATGGAAGCGGGAGGAGCTGGAGCAGGCTGGGTGCATCGAGGTGTATGCCGATGCCGCCGATCTGCTCGATCACTTCGAAGGCTCGCTTCTTTCCCAGTAGAAGAGGGCTCGCTCGTCCCCGTCTTGTGGTCCATGTGGGTGGCCCGCGTCAGTGGCCGGCCTTTTTGCTTTACCATGGAACTGCAGGTGAGCCGGACGGCCGCTGCCGGGCCCGCTTCGGTGTGGTCCGGGGGAGGAAAGTCCGAACTCCGCAGGGCAGTGTGCCGGATAACGTCCGGGATTTGCGCGTTAAGGCGCAAAGACGGCTAGTGCCACAGAGACGATACCGCCGCGGAGCGCAAGCAACGCGGTAAGGGTGAAAAGGTGCGGTAAGAGCGCACCGCTCCGGCTGTAAAGCGCGGAGGCAGGGTAAACCCCACACGGAGCAAGACCAAATAGGGAGGGAACC
>JBPCNO010000060.1:0-3422 GCA_051001135.1 Acidobacteriaceae bacterium | reverse complement strand
GATCTAAGCAGGCAAGACCCGCGCAGAACATGCTGGCCTGCCGTTGGACTGCTCCGGCGAACCACCCGATTTTTCTCTGTTCTGCTCTGCCGCCGCGGCCTTCCGGTCATTCCGGTTTAAGCCTAGCAGAGCCTCTCGTCTGGTCGGTCGCGTGGCCGGTCGCCTGGCCCATCGCAGATCCCCAGCGTCTCTCCTACAGCATCGCGTTCAGCGCACTCTGCAGCCGCTCGTGGTGAAAACGGAAACCGGCCGTCTCGAGTGCGACTGGAATCGCTCGCGTGCTCGCCAGCACCGTCTCCTGCGCCATCTGCCCGAACGCCGCACGCAGCGCGAACGCGGGAACGCCCAGTACCGTAGGCCGATGCAGGACCTGCCCCAGAGTCCGCGTGAACTCCGCGTTCGTCACTGGCTCCGGCGCCGTCACGTTCAAGGCTCCGGAAACCGTGCCCTCCTCCAGCGCAAACACGATCGCCCGCACCGCATCCTCAAGCGACACCCAACTTGTCCACTGACGTCCATCGCCAAGCTTGCCACCGAAGCCCGCGCGAAAGATCGGCAGCATCTTCTTCAATGCGCCACCGTGCGGCGTCAGCACCACACCGAAGCGCAGGCGCACCAGCCGTATTCCGCTGTCCTCGGCCGGCTCGCTGGCCTGCTCCCACGCCTTGCATACTTCCGCCAGGAAACCGCTGCCCGGAGCGGATGACTCCGTAAGCACCTCGTCCCCGCGCTCTCCATAGATGCCGACCGCCGACGCCACCACCAGCACTCGCGGCGGCTGCCGTAGCGCGGAAAGGAGTTCTACCAGCATCCGAGTGGATTGCACCCGGCTCTCGACGATGGTTCGCTTGTAACTCTCGGTCCAGCGATGCGCCGCAACGTTCGCCCCAGAGAGATGAACCGCAGCCGTGCATTCCTGAAGGCTCACTCCGGAGATCAGGCCGAGCCGCTGCATGGGATCCCAGTGGATCTCGTCCGGGCCCGCAGGCTGCCCTCGTGTCAACCGCACCACCCGCGCGCCGCTGCTCTCCAGCGCCGGCTTGAGCGCGCCCCCGATCAAGCCGGTCCCACCGCTCAACAGAACCGCCGGCCTTGGGATGTTGCTCATCGGCAGCTAGGAGCACCAAAAGGCCCCATGCAGATGCATCGGATGATGAGCCGTTCACATCGCCTTCATTAGACTTCACATCTTCAACACAATTATTGATAATATCAACATCACCTCTTTGCGTTGCATCAAACCTCCTGTGCTCGCAGTGAAACTGTACGTACCGAACAAGGGTGGTGGCTGGTGATGGAAACCAAAGCGAAAGCGAAGATCGAGAAGCCGCGCAGTGCAGGGATGCCCGAAGTCGATCCCGTCAGCGCGGAAGCAATTATCTGCGAGAAGCATATCGGGGAACGCATCAAGCGTCTGCGCCTCAAGAAATCCATGGGCCTGGTCGAATTGGGAAAGCACACCGGGCTCTCCGCCAGCTTTCTTTCGCAGCTGGAGACGGGGCGCGTTGTGCCTACTTTGCGCAACCTGGCGCGCATCGCCATGGTCTTCAGCAAGGACCTCTCCTACTTTTTTGAGTCGGAGCCGCACACTCTCTTCCGCATTCACCGCAAGAAGGAGCGCGTCCGTCTGCCCCAGACCGGCGTGGACGATCCCACCTACTACTTCGAGAGCATCGGCTACATGGTGCCCGACCGGCAACTCGATCCGTATTTCGCGGAGTTCGTGCCAGTGAAGAAGACGCAGGAGATCCGCCCCCACGTCCATCCGGGCTTCGAATTCCTCTACATTGTGGAGGGTGAGTTGGAGATCCGGCACGCGGACAAGCAGCACACGCTGGAGCAGGGAGACGGTGTCTACTTCGACGCCAGCACGCCGCACAGCTATCACTGTGTGAGTCCGCATGCCGCGAAGGCCATTATCGTGACCATGCACCAGCAGTCAGCCGCGCAGCCCGCCATGAACCTGCGCCCACTTGGATCGTCGCTTGCGACCTCGCGCCTCGGCCAACTTCCCGCGACCCCGTCTAAGGCCGCCGCCAGAGTTGCTGAGGTGCCCTCCACTCCGCGTACCAGTAGTTCGCCGACCGGACAGGTCAGCAACGCCTGACGCATCGACACACCTTCGGTCAGCCACCACGAAAATGAGCACGGGCCGCAGTTCAACGCTGCGGCCCTTTACATCCCGGCGCTTATTTTCCGAGAAAGTATCGCTCCACCGCCGGCCAGTCATCCATGCGCACACAGCCATCCCGCCGCATCTTCTCTCGCGCATTATGCGGCGAGGTGAAGAGCAATCCTTTGCCCGTGAAGTGATCGAAGTGGCGCGGCATATCGTCGATCAGGTAATCCGCATGCAGAATGCTCTTGTCCCCGCAGAAGACGAAGCGGCGCGGCGACAGGAAAGGGAAATGGCGCTCCAGCCAGCGGTACTTGGGCGTGAAGGAGTTGGGGAACTCCATCGCCGCGGTGGCGATGAAGATCTCAAACCTGGCGTTCAACCGCTCCAGCACCCGCTGGCTCCCGGGGATCACGTCCAGGTCCGTGAAGAATTCCGGAGAATGCAGATAGGCCGCCAGGCGGTTGTGCCGCTCCGGCGGTACCGCGTCCCACATCCACCGGCCGTGTAGGTCCTGCTTCGTCAGCCGCTCGCCGAACTCCGCGTTATAGCGATGGAGCAGCTCCCCCAGCGCATCCGCCAGCACCTCGTCCATATCGACGGCGATGCGTTCGATTCCGCCTCGCCCCCGCAGGGCCACGCGCTGGCTATCCCGGTTCAACGTCAATCCTGCATCACCGTCAATCCTGCATCGCCGTCAATCCCGCATGACGTCAATCCCGCACGACCGTCAGGCGCGGTGTGCCGCCGGCCCCTTGCCGCCGCTCTCGATCTGCGGCTCCATCTTGGTATTGAAGTAGAGCAGCCGTCCGCAGCTCTCGCAGGTGAGCCGGGCTCCATCCCGTAATTGGTTCCACAGTTGCGGACGCAGGCCCATCTGGCATCCCATGCATCGCTGATCGCTGGCCCGGGCTATTCCCGTGCCGCGCACTCGCGCTACGCGGTCGTATTGCTGCAGTAGATCCTCCTCGATCTGGGGCCGCAGCTCAGCGCGTTCCTTGCGCCACTTCGCCAGCGACGCTTCATGCAGTGCAGTCGCCCGTTCCGCCGACGCCCTCTCGGCTTCAAAGTAGGCGCTCGCCGAAGCCTGCTCCTGCCGCGCCTGCGCCACTTCCTTCTCCAGTCCGTCGGACCGCTCCATACTCTCCAGCTCGCGGTCTTCGATGCGGCCGATCTCCGTTTCGGCAAAGCTGATCTCATGCTGCAGCGCACGGAACTGCTCGTTGTTCTTCACGCTGCTGCTCTGGCTGCGGAACTTCTCGATCTTCTGCTGCTGGTCCTTCAGGTCGCTCTCGCAGCGGCGCCG
>JBPCNO010000059.1:0-11986 GCA_051001135.1 Acidobacteriaceae bacterium | reverse complement strand
TATGGGAGACCCATCTATTCTCCAGTCTTTAGGCATTGAGCATCCTATTATCCAGGCTCCCATGGGAGGCGGTCCTTCGACTCCCGAACTGGTTGCAGCCGTTGGCACTGCCGGTGGACTGGGTTCGCTCGCCGGCGCGTATCTCTCCCCGGAGCAGATCGCGCAGGAGATTCGTCGCACGCGAGAGCTCACCTCCAAGGCGTTCAGCGTGAATCTCTTCGCGGGCGGCTATCAGGAACGAGATGACTCGGAGGCCGCGCCAATGTTGGCTCACCTTCGACAGATTCATTCACAGCTCGGTATTCCACCTCCCGCGCTTCCGACAGTTCCCCCCGACCCCTTTCCAGAACAGCTCGAAGCGCTCCTCGCTGCCAATGTCCCGATCTTCAGCTTTACATTCGGCATCCCGCAGCCTGGCGTACTCCGGCGGATGAAGGCGAGAGGCAGCAAGATCTTTGGAACAGCCACCACTTTGGAAGAAGCCCGTCTGCTAGCGGCCGCGGGTGTGGACGCGATCGTCGCGCAAGGCGAGGAGGCGGGGGCGCATCGTGGTAGCTTCGCCAAACCGGTGGAGGCATCCATGACGTCAACTGCAGATCTCGTCCAGCAGATCGCCGGCGCGATGCAACTGCCGGTGATCGCCTCCGGCGGAGTCATGGATGGCGCAGATATTGCCCGGATGTTGCGCCTCGGGGCGGTTGCCGTGCAGATGGGTACCGCCTTCATCCCCTGTCCGGAATCTGCCGCTGCCGAGATATACAAGCGCACGCTTCTGTCCGCCGTCGATGATAGGACGGTCATCACACGCGCATTTTCCGGACGCGCGGCAAGAGGCATCTCCAATGCCTTCACTGCATCGATGGCCGGCAAGGAATCCAGCATCCTCTCTTTTCCGTTGCAAAACACTCTCACGCGGGAGATGCGCAAGGCGGCGGCGAAGAGGAACAACCCCGAGTACCTCTCCCTCTGGGCCGGTCGCGGGGTCGCGCGCGCGCGGGCTATGCTTGCAGCCGAGCTGATCAAGGCGCTTGTCGCAGAGATGGGCGCTGCTGGCTGAACCAACGAAAAGCGGAAATGGATACGCGACGATTCCTTCCATGGCGCCGGCGCCTAGCCCCTGCGCCCAACGTTCGACTGGGCGAGACGAACAGAAGCACATGACGCAAATCTTCTAGCTCTTGGGGGCCATCAAGCCTGACAATATGCCAGTCATGAAGGCCCCACTTCCCCTGGTACCAGCCGATCCTCTGCACGTGCTGCTGGATGCCACATCGCGCTTGCTGAAGCTGCGCGATGTGGCGAGCCGCCTCTCGGAAATTCTTGACGTAGCGCGGCAGGTCATCGATGCCGACGCCTATGCGGTCTGGCGCACCTACGACGGAGGTGAGACCTGGCGCATCCTTACCGATCAGGGTCTGTCAGAGCACTATCGTAAGGAATTACCGAAGCAGCAGCCTTCCATCCTTTTGGAACCGCTGGCCTTCCCTGACGTCTACGCACATCCCATGCTCGCTGGATATCACGCGGCCTACCGTCGAGAAGGTATCCGCAGCCTTCTTGCCGTTCCATTGGTGATGGATGGGCAGGGGTCGGGCTTCATCACGTTCTATTACCGTCATCCACATACGTTCTCCGAGATCGACCTCAAGTACGCGACGACGCTCGCGAACCTGTCTTCATCCGCTCTCTACACCTCAGAGCTGCACGAAAAGAACCAGCGGGAAAAGCGAAGGCTGGCCTTTCTGGCGGATGCCAGTTCCATCCTCGCATCGTCGCTGGATTATGAGGCTACGCTGGAACGCGTGTCGCAACTGGCGGTAGCGCATATCGCGGACTGGTGTACGGTGCACATCCTGGAAGACGGCGTCCTGACGAGATTGACCGTAGCGCATGCAGATCCGGCAATGCTGTCGGTGGCGGAGCAGCTTGCCAGGCAACATCCGGAGCGGCTTCAGCAAGACCGCGGTGTGGGTAAGGTGTTGCGGACCGGCGTCTCTGAGCTACTTCGCCATGTGCCCGATCAAATATTGGTAGAGGCAGCGCGCGACGAGGAGCACCTGCGGCTCATCCGTCAGCTTGGCATTACCTCCGCCATTACGGTGGCGCTCAAGGCGCGAGGGCAGACTCTCGGCGTGATACGGCTCATCGCGGCTCAGCCAGGGCAGAACTTCGATGAGTACGATCTGCAACTGGCTGAAGATCTGGCGCGACGTGCCGCGGTGGCCGTAGACAATGCAAGGCTCTACCGCGAATTGAAGGACAACGAAAACCGGCTGCGACTCTCCCATGCCGCCGCCAAGATGGGAAGTTGGACCTGGGATCTGGTGAGAAAGAAGATCCATTGGTCTGACGAATTCAAGCGGCTACACAGGCTTCCGCTGGATGCCGCGCCCGGAGTGGAAGGAGGCGCACACCTGATTCATCCTGAGGATCGCGAGCAGATTCTGAAGGAGCTGACGCAGGTGCTCGCCTCCGAGGCGGTCGAGCTTTCCATGGAACATCGCGCGGTCGCCGGCGAGGGAGGTCTGCTGTGGATCCACTCACGCGGCCGGATCGAGCGCGCCGCGGATGGAACGCCTATCAGCATCGCGGGAATCAGCATGGATGTGACCGAACGCAGGCAGACGGAAGAGGCCTTGCGGCGCACGGAGAAGTTGGCGGCCGCGGGGCGGCTGGCCGCCACAGTTGCGCATGAGATCAACAATCCGCTCGAGGCCGTGACCAACCTGGTGTATCTCGCGGAGCAGTCGGAGGGTCTGCCGGCCGAAGCGAAAGGTCACCTTGGCATGGCCAGGGAAGAACTGAAACGCGTTGAGCACATCAGCAAACAGACGCTCGGCTTCTATCGCGAATCCGTCGGCCCTAAGTCCGCCTATCTGCGTCCGATTATCTCGGAAGTTCTGGATTTATATCGAAGGAGAATTGCAACCAAGGGCGTTACGCTGATCGAGAAGCTCGATGCATCCGCGACCGCTACCGTGGTCAGCGGAGAGATACGGCAGGTGATCGCCAATCTCGTCTCGAATGCGATCGACGCTACCCAACCCGGCGGCTCGATCGAAGTGGAACTGCGTCGCCTTGCCGATACGGTTGAGATCCTGGTGTCCGATTCCGGCACTGGCATCCGCGAGGCGGACCGCGACCGGTTGTTTGAACCTTTCTTCACCACCAAGGCCGATGTGGGTACCGGCCTCGGCCTGTGGGTGAGCAAGAGCATCATCGACAAGCACAAAGGCGCGATCGTTTTTGAGAGCGATCAGGCTCCCGGGGAGAGTGGTACCCGGTTTTCCATCACTCTGCCGGCCTAGGCCTCTCGCGGCGGCATGTGAATTGATTGTGGAAGAGTTGACATGAAACAGCCGGGCAACTAACGTAAAAATGAAGCAATCGAAGGCACCATACGAATATGAAGATCCATCGCCACCATCGCCGCCATTCTCATCATCATGCGGCGCACGTGTCGGCGGACTCTTCCGGTCAGTAGCTGAATTCATCAGTAGCTGAATCGAGATCGAAGCGAAGAGGAAGTAGCCCGCCGATGTGCAGACGCACTGGCGGGCTTTTTCTGTTTGCGGTCGGAGTTGGAGGGATACCGAATCATGCAGCAGGGTGTGAAGGAGCGTGCGGTGGAGATCGATTTTAAAAAGATGGACGGCCTGGTGCCCGCCATCGTGCAGGACGCGAAGTCGCGCGAGGTGCTGATGGTGGGATTTGTAAACGACGTGAGCTACGCCCGGACGATTGAGACGGGCTACGTCACATTCTGGAGCCGGACGCGCCAGAAGCTATGGATGAAGGGCGAGACCAGTGGAAATCGACTGCGCGTGATCGAGGCGTCAACGGATTGCGATCAGGACACGCTGCTCTTCCGCGTCGAGGTGGAGGGGGATGGACTGGTGTGCCATGAAGGCACGGTGAGCTGCTTTACTCGTCCGTTGGCAATTGCAGGGCGCGCCTCGGAGGTGCAGTAGTGCTTGACGATACGGCGAAGACAAACAAGCTGAAGCTGGGCATCCCCAAGGGCAGCCTGCAGGATGCCACTATCGCACTGTTCGAGCGCGCCGGCTGGCGCATTTACGCGAACGGCCGTTCGTACTTTCCCGCGATCGACGATGCGGAGATCGAGTGCATGCTCATCCGCGCGCAGGAGATGGCGCGCTATGTGGAGAAGGGCGTGCTGGACGCAGGACTTACCGGCATCGATTGGGTGGTGGAGAGCGGCCTGGATGTGGAGAGCGTGACCAGCCTGACCTATGCCAAGCAGAGCCGGTCGAAGGTGCGATGGGTGCTAGCGGTGCCGGAGGATTCAAGCTTCGAGCGCGCCGAGGATCTGCAAGGCAAAGTCATTGCGACCGAGTTGGTGGAGGTGACCAAGCGCTACTTCGCGCAGAAGCAGGTGGCGGTAAAGGTGGAGTTCAGTTGGGGTGCAACCGAGGTGAAGCCCCCCAACCTGGCCGATGCGGTGGTTGAGGTGACGGAGACGGGTAGCTCATTGCGCGCTAACCGGTTGCGCATCATCGACACGGTAATGGAAAGCGAGACGCATCTGATCGCAAGCCGGCAGTGCATGCTGGACGCGTGGAAGCGCGAGAAGGTGGACAAGCTGGCGCTGATGCTGAATGGCGCCATCGCCGCGCAAGGCCAGGTGGGCCTGATGCTCAACGTGCGTAAGGAAAACCTGGATGCCGTGCTGCAGGTGATGCCGGCGCTGAACTCGCCCACGGTCTCGGCGCTGCGCGATCCCGCATGGGTGGCGGTGAATACGATTCTTGAAGAGGGTATAGTCCGCGATGTGCTGCCGAAGATGAAGGCTGCCGGAGCGACCGGCATCGTGGAATATCCCCTGAACAAAGTCGTTCTCTAGATGTATTTAGGTAGCCGATGAAACTGTTGGAAGCAAAGGGAGACCGTGGGAAGCGGCGGGTGGAGCAGTTGCTGCGGTCGCTGGATCGCCGCGGGGCCGCGTCCCTCGCCGGCGTGAGGCCGCAGGTGGAGCGCATCGTGGGGGATGTTCGCAAGAACGGCGACCGGGCGCTGCTGCGCTATCGGCGCAAGTTCGATGCTGCGGGGCCGGAGATGCCGATGCGCGTGCCGGTCAAGACTCTGCAGCGCGCATGGGAGGAGATCTCGCCCGCACTGCGCCACGCATTGAAGCTGGCTGCCGAGAACATTCGCGGATTTGCCGAACGGCAGATGCCGCTGGATTGGGATCTGCAACCGGTCGCGGGCGTCACGACTGGCCAGCGGGTAAGACCGCTCGATGCGGTGGGCTGCTACGTACCCAGCGGCCGCCATCCGCTGCCATCTTCGCTGCTGATGACCGTCATTCCGGCGCAGGTCGCGGGTGTGCGGCGCATCGTTGTCGTGTCTCCTGGCATGGCGCCAGAGACGCTGGCGGCGGCGGCGATGCTGGGGATAGAGCACTTTTTTCACGTGGGCGGCGCACATGCGATTGCCGCGCTCGCCTATGGCACGGAGAGCATCGAACGCGTGGACAAGATCGCCGGGCCTGGCAATCTCTATGTGACCGCGGCGAAGAAGCTGGTGGCTTTCGATTGCAGCATCGACATGCTGGCGGGGCCAACGGAGGTTGTTGTGGCGAGTGAAAGTGGGGAGCCTGAGGGAATCGCGCTCGATCTGATTGCGCAGGCAGAACACGATGTCGAGACGTTGGCCGTGCTGGTCACCGCCCAGAGCAGGCTGGCGAAGCAGGTGCTCAATCAGGTGAAGCGTCGCGGCCGGGACAATGCTGTGGCCCGCCAGGCGCTGGCGCATCATGGCTATGTCATCGTCACAGATACAATTGCAGAAGCCCGTACCATCGTGAACCGCCTTGCGGCCGAGCATCTTACTGTGGACAGCGAAGCGGACCTGGACTGGGTACGGCATGCGGGCTCGGTCTTCGTGGGCCGATGGTCGGCGCAAGCGCTGGGCGATTACATCTCCGGACCGAACCATACATTGCCAACGGGTGGCCTGGCGCGGGTGCGCGGAGGGTTGAGCGTGCTCGACTGTGTTCGCTTGACCACGGTGCAGCGTTATTCCGCCGAAGGCGTGCGCACCCTGGGACCCGCTGCCGCCACACTCGCAGAGGCCGAGGGATTGACGGGACACGCAGCCTCCATACGCGCGAGGATGGACCATGGCTGAGACGTTGACGGTACCCAAGCCGCGCGCTGCCGTGACGCGCATGAAGGAATATCATCCGCCCCTGGGCAATCGCAGCGGGCTCCGGCTGGACTTCAACGAGAATACGGTGGCCTGCTCGCCGCGCGTGCTGGAGAGGCTGCAAGCCATCACCGCAGCTGAGCTGACGCGCTATCCAGAGCGGGCTGTGGTGGAGCAGCAGGTGGCCGAACACTTGGGAGTAAGGGCGGAAGAGGTGCTGCTGACCAACGGTGTGGATGAGGCGATCCACGTGCTGTGCCAGGCCTATCTCGACCGGGGCGATGCGATGCTGCTGCCGGTACCGACATACACCATGTACGAGGTGTATGCCTCCGGAACAGAGGCGCGGGTGGATGCTGTTCCGGCAGCGAAGGACTTCGCTTTTCCGATCGACACTTTGCTCGGCGCGATTCGCCCGGAGACCCGGCTGATTGCCATCACGAATCCCAACAGCCCGACCGGCGCGAGCGTTACGCGCGAACACATTCTCAAGGTTGCAGAGAGTGCGCCAGGGGCGGTTGTGCTGGTCGACGAGGCTTACTTCCATTTCTTCGGCGAAACGGTGATGGACTGCATCGGCAAGCTGCCGAACCTGGTGGTGGCCCGCACTTTTTCCAAAGCCTACGGACTGGCCGGCCTGCGAATTGGTGCGCTGGTGGCGCCGAAGGAGACGATGCACTGGCTGCGGCGCGTGATTTCGCCCTACAGCGTGAACCATCTGGCGCTGGCGTGCATTCCGGTGGCGCTGGCAGACGACGCCTACCTGAATTGGTACGTGTGTGAGGTGCAGGCTGCGCGAGCAGAGCTGCAGACGACGCTTGCCGCGCTGCGTGTGCCCTACTGGCCGAGCGCAGGCAATTTTGTGCTGGCATCGATCGGTGCAACTCATCGTGAATTTGTGGAAGCGATGCGGCGCCGCGGCGTACTGACGCGGGATCGTTCGAGCGACCCCGGGTGCGAGGGATGCGTGCGCATCACCGTGGGCACGCGCGAGCAGATGGAGACGGCGAAGGAAATACTCGCCGCCTCACTCGAGGAAATTCGATGGCAACCAGCATAAAGCGCAAATCCAAGACAGACGAGCTAACGCGTCAGGCGACGATCGAGCGCACGACGAACGAGACCAGCATCGGGTTGAAGCTCACCATCGAGGGCGGTGGCCGCTATCAGGTGCGCACCGGTATTCGCTTCTTTGATCACATGCTTGAGCTCTTTACGCGGCATGGCGCCTTCGATCTCGAGTTGCGGTGCGACGGGGATCTGGATGTCGATCAGCACCATACGATCGAAGACGTCGGCATCGCCCTGGGCGAGGCGTTCGACAAAGCGCTCGGAGACAAGAAGGGCATACTGCGTGCGGGCTACTTTCTGATGCCGATGGATGAAACGCTGGGCGTGGCGGCGGTCGATTTGAGCGGGCGTGTGGCCTGCGTGGTGAAGACCAAGGTAAAGACGCGGCTGGTGGGCGATCTGCAGAGCGAACTGGTGGAAGATTTCTTCGAAGGATTCGCGCGTGGGGCCCGTGCCAATGTGCACGTGAAGACACTCTACGGGCGTTCCAACCACCACAAGGTGGAGGCGCTGTTCAAGGCATTCGCCCGCGCCCTGCGCGTGGCGTGCTCGCGCGACAAGCAGCTAGGCAAAATGCTACCCAGCACCAAAGGGCTGCTGTAAGTGGCCAAAGGCAAGGAGACTGCTTGATTGCTGTAATCGACTACAAAGCCGGCAATCTTACCTCCGTCATGAAGGCGGTGAGGGCTGCCGGAGCGGATGCGCAGGTGACGGGCGACCCGGACGCGATAGAGCGGGCGGAGAAGATCATTCTGCCTGGCGTTGGGCACTTTGCCGCTACGGAGCTGTTGCGCACCAGCGGAATGGAAGCGGCCATTCGCCGGAGTGTTGCGCGAGGCGTGCCGTTCCTCGGCATCTGCGTGGGACTGCAGTGGCTCTTCGAGGGAAGCACGGAGGCGCCGGAGATTCCCGGGTTTGCAGCGTTCGGCGGACATTGCCAACGATTCTCAGGTCCCATGAAGGTGCCGCACGTGGGCTGGAACTCCCTACGCGTGCGCGAGGGCTCGTGCCTGCTGGCCGGGGTGCCGGATGGAGCGTTCGTCTACTACACCCACAGCTACCGCGCACCGGTAATAAATGATACAGTTGCTGTTACAGAATACGACGGCCAATTCAGCGGTGCTGTGGAACGCGGCGCACTCTGCGGTGTCCAGTTTCATCCGGAAAAATCCGGCGAAACAGGGCTGCGGGTGCTGCGGAATTTTCTCGCGTTGCCTTCCCCGCGGGCGGTGGCCGCATGCTGACTAAACGCATCATCGCATGTCTGGACGTAAAGGATGGTCGAGTGGTGAAGGGAGTGCGGTTCGTCGATCTGGCAGATGCGGGCGATCCAGCCGAACTCGCAAAGCGCCATGCGCAGGCAGGCGCGGATGAGATTGTGCTGCTGGACATCTCCGCTACGCACGAGGGCAGGGCCACGCTGCTGGACACAGTGGCGCGAACGGCGCGCGAGCTCTTCGTACCGTTTACCGTGGGTGGCGGAGTGCGCTCGCTGGCGGATGCGGAGGCAGTGTTTGATGCGGGCGCGGACAAGATCAGCGTGAACTCGGCGGCGGTGGCGGATCCGCAACTGATCGATGCGGTTGGTCGCAGCTTTGGCGCACAGGCGGTAGTCGTCGCGATCGATGCGCGGCGGGGCGGGGGTAGGGTCGACGCGGCGGAGGTCTTCGTAAGCGGCGGACGACTGCCCACCGGACGGCGCCTGCTGGCCTGGGCGCGCGAGGCAGAGGATCGTGGCGCGGGTGAGATTCTGCTCACTTCCATGGACGCCGACGGGACCAGGGCCGGCTTCGATTGCGAGCTGACTGCCTACGTCAGCGATGCAGTGAAGATTCCGGTGATCGCCTCCGGCGGTGCTGGAACTGCGGCGCATTTCGTGGCTGTCTTCCGCGCGGGCAAAGCGGATGCCGCGCTGGCTGCGAGCATCTTTCACTTTGGCGTGGCGGATGTACGCACGCTCAAGCGAGAATTGGCTCTCGAAGGAGTACCGGTCCGACTGCCATGCTGATCCCTTCTATCGACCTGATGGGCGGACGTATCGTGCAACTGGTACAGGGCGCGGAGCTGAAGCTCGCATTTGATGACTTCGACCACTGGATCCAACGCTTCTCCGCCTACCCTATGGTGCAGCTCATTGACCTAGACGCGGCCATGCGGCAGGGCAGCAATCGCGAGCTCATTCAGCAAATCGCAAAGCGGCTGCCGTGCCAGGTGGGCGGCGGCATCAATTCGATCGCACGCGCGGATGACATGCTCGCTGCCGGGGCGCGGCGCGTCATCATTGGCTCGGCGCTCTTTGCCGGGCATCAGCTAGAGGACGGATCGCCCGCGCGCGGACGGGCGATGGTGCGCACCGACTTTGCCGAAGAGCTGCGCGCCGCGCTGGGGCAGGATGTGCTGGTGTTCAGCGTCGATACGCGCGAGGGCCGGGTGGCGGTCAAGGGATGGAAGGAACAGGTGGATCTGTCGCCGGAAGAGGCGATGGAGGAGCTCGAACCTTACTGCACGGCCTTCCTGTACACGCATATCGATCGCGAGGGAACGATGACAGGTTTCCCGCTAGATATAGCGCGGCGGTTGAGGACGCGTACCAAGAGGCAACTGATCGTCGCCGGCGGCATTCGCGCCCAAAGCGAGATCGATGAACTGGCGGCGATGAACGTGGATGCGGTCGCGGGCATGGCCGTGTATCTGGGGCGGCTCGCGGTCTAGGCTCGCAGTTCAGGCTCGCAGTTCAGGCTCGCGAGTCTAAGCTCCCACTTCAGGCTCGCGGTTCAGGCTCGCGAGTCTAAGCTCCACTTCAGGCGCGCGGTTCGGGCTCGCAGTTCAGGCTCGCAGTTCAGGAAAGCTTCCTGCGGCGCTTCAATCGTGCCTTGTCCCGCCTGCCGATCAGGATTCCCAGAATCAAGAATCCGGTGGCGAAGGCCGCCTCCAGTATGGCCGGACCGCGATGCCGCCGCAGCAGCGCGAACGCAGCAAGACACCACCACACCAGCGCCAGCACGTACCAGAGTTGGTCGCGTCGCATAGCCGAAGGATAGCAGCCAGCGGACGGGTGGCTCGATGGCAGAATGACAGCAGATGCGGCTGGGCCTTATTCTAGAAGGTTTGCGGCGGATGCCGGTTCTGATTGAAGGGAATGAGAAGACGTGATGGCAGCAACGAAGACGGGCGTGATGCGGTTGGCGAAGCGGCTGGATGAGGTTGGATTTTCTGACATTGTGCAGATACGGAACAAGGTGATGGATCTTCGCGCGGCCGGGCAGAAGGTCTTCGCGTTCCATGGTGGGGAGCCATTTTTCGATACGCCGGACGTGGTCAAGCAGGGGCTGTTTGCCGCGACTGCGGAGAACAAGACGCGCTATGCGCCATCCTCCGGAATCGATCCGCTGCGCAAGGCGCTCGCGGAGAAACTTCGCCTGAAGAACGGCATGCAGGTGACGCACGATGACGTAATTGTGACCGTCGGCGGCGCCCAGGCACTCTATGCCGCCTTTCAAACGGTACTCGATCCAGGGTCCGATGTACTGCTGTTTTCCCCCTACTGGACGCCGATTCGCGACATGATTACCGGCGCCGAAGCGCGGCCGCTCTTTGTTTCTACGGCGGGTGCGCGGCGCAACGGCATCACGCAAACGCTGGAGCAACTGACGACACCGAATACGCGCGCCATCTACTACAACACGCCGCAGAACCCGAGTGGCCTGTTATTTTCGCGCGCGGAAGCAGAAGAGGTTGCCGCCTTCGCGATCAAGCACGATCTCGTGGTCATTGCCGATGAAGCATACGAGGATCTGGTCTACGAAGGCGAGCATGTCTCGATTGCGTCGTTGCCCGGCATGGCGGAGCGAACGATCTCCACCTTCACCTTTTCCAAGAGCTATGCCATGACCGGCTGGCGCGTCGGATATGCGGTGGCGCGCGAGCCCTTCATGACCGGTCTGAAGAAGATGGTGCTCTACGGAACCAACGGCGTACCGACCATGCTGCAGTGGGCGGCGCTCGAAGCATTGTCCCTGCGTGAGCCTTACTTCGAGGCGCAGCGCATGGAATATCGCAAGCGCCGCGATGTGCTGGTGGCCGGACTCAACTCGCTGGGACTCCATTGTGAACTCCCCGCCGGGGCGTTTTACGCATTCCCTGATGTGACGAAGATCAGCAAAGATAGCCGCAAGGCGGCGGGGGTGCTACTGGAACGCGCCCATGTTGCGACCATACCCGGAGTGGTCTTCGGCCAACAGGGCGAAGGGCATGTGCGGTTCGGCTACTCCACCACGCTGGAGACGATCGAAGAGGGCCTGGAGTCGCTGCGGAAGGTGTTATAGCGGCGCGCCGTTCAGCATGGGAGCGCTGCAACGATTCGGCGCACACGACCCCACATGGCGAGCGGCGCGATCCAAGAAACTAGTAAAAGTTTGCAGCGCCCGCCCTCCATGGCGAATCATAGCTTCGTATGCCACCGATGAAATGCTTCTTCGCAGGCGCGGCTGTTGCTGGCTGCCTGACCTCGCTGACAGCCCGACCCGCGGTTGCGCAAGAGGCCGCGGCGTTCGTCGCTCCTGCTGCGGAGCCGGGTAGATCGCTGCCAGACGCGCCCGAGCCTGCCACCTCTTCCGGCGCGCATCAAGCTGCCACCTCTTCCGGTGCGCCACAAGCTTCCACCTCAGAACCGATCACTCCCATTCCCGCCACACACCAGACCAAGCGCATTCTGGGCATCGTCCCGAACTTCCGTGCGGTCAGCACG
>JBPCNO010000058.1:0-32250 GCA_051001135.1 Acidobacteriaceae bacterium | reverse complement strand
GTGACGGGGACGGCGAAGCTGCCGGAGGGCACCGAGATGGTGATGCCGGGGGACAATATCGCGCTCGAGATTGAGCTGCACACCCCGGTGGCCATGGAAAAGGGGCTGCGTTTTGCTATCCGCGAGGGCGGCAGGACGGTGGGCGCCGGCACTATCTCCGAGATCCTCAAGTAGTAAGGCGATAACAGAAGCAAGTTAGCGAGCCAGCAAGTCAGCTCCGGGCGAACCGGGGCAACAATGAGCAGGACGAAACCGTCCTGGCTCGGATAGGATAAAGAGATGCGTGAAATCGTGACACTCCAGTGCGGGGATTGCAAAGAGCGCAATTACTCAACCACGAAGAATAAGAAGACGACCACCGGCCGTCTGGCGTTCCAGAAGTTCTGCAAGCGCTGCCGCAAACACACGGGGCACAAGGAAACCAAGTAAGGCAGGGCTCAGGGTTCAGAGATCAGGGTTCAGGAAGCGCAATGCCGCTTTTCTGATCCCTGACCCCTCTTTTCCTGACCCCTGGATACAGGGGCGTAAGCTCAACGGTCAAACTGCCGGTCTCCAAAACCGGACTTCTCGGTTCGAATCCGAGCGCCCCTGCCAGTCATCGGTTGTGTGAGTACTGAATCAAGCGCACGCGCAGGCGGCGGACCGCTCGAAAGCGTGCTCTCCAAGTGGCCTCTTTGGGGGCGGCCTTCTGGGGGTGGGCACTTCGGGATACAGACAAGGATTGTTATGGCGAAGGCAATTGCAGTATCTGGAGAACGGCCCGAGCAGCAAAAGGGACCAAGCCAGTTGACCGGGTTCGTGGACCGCTCCACGGGCTTCCTCAAAGACGTACGGAACGAGATGCGCAAGGTCGTGACACCCTCCCGGCAGGAGGTGCAAACGACCACGATTGTGGTGATTTTTACGGTCTTTGCCTTTGCGTTCTATTTTTATGCAGTGGACCAGGTACTCGGCCGCGTGATCCAGGCTCTGCTGCACTGGCTGGGCGCTGCACAGTAGCGCTGCCCTTGTGGGGCAGACAGCATCGGCGCATGTATTTACATCCAGCAAAGCCGGAATTGACCGGGCCGGAATTGACCCGGGATTGAGAAGTGAAGTGAACCTAAGAGAAAAGCGATGACCGACGAGACCAGCAACGAGACTGCGGCAACGCCCACGGCGGAAGCCGGCGAGACGCCGCAGGAGCAACTGACGCCGCCCGCGAACGAACGTTTCAAGTGGTACATCATCCACGCCTATTCAGGGTTCGAGCGCAAGGTCAAGGAGTCGATTGAAGGGCGCGTGCAGGCCTTCGGTCTGCAGACCAGGATTGGGCGGGTGATGATTCCGACTGAGCCGGTCACGGAGATTGTCAACGGCAAAAAGCGCACGATCGAGCGGGTGTTTCTCCCCGGATACGTGCTGGTCGAGATGGATCTCGACAACGACCTGTGGCACGTGATCAAGAACACGCCGCGGGTCACCGGGTTCCTGGGTACGGGCGACAAGCCGGTTTCGCTCAGCGAGCAGGAGGTCAGCTCGATTCTCTTCCGCACGGACCTGTCGAAGGACAAGCCGCGGATGAAGATCAAGTTCGAGAAGAACGAGTCGGTGCGAATCACCGAGGGACCGTTCGCGAACTTCAACGGTGTGGTGGATGAGATCAATGAAGATCGCGAGACTCTGAAGGTGATGGTCACGATCTTCGGCCGCTCCACGCCCGTGGAGCTTGAGTTCGGCAAGGTAGAGAAGGCCGTTTAAGTAGACATTGGGTTGCAGATTCGAATTGCCCGGCCGCTCCGGCGCGTCCGGCGAGAAACCAGGAAGGTAACGGGAAATGGCGCCACCGAAGAAAGTACAGACACAGGTAAAGCTGCAGATCATTGCGGGCAAGGCCACGCCGGCGCCGCCGGTGGGTCCGGCCCTCGGCCAGGCGCAGGTCAACATCATGGAGTTCTGCAAGCAGTTCAACGCTCGCACGCAGACCAAAGATATGGAGGGCCTGGTCATCCCGGTGGTGATCACCGTCTATGTCGACCGGTCGTTCACCTTTGTGACCAAGACCCCGCCGGCCGCCGTGCTGCTGAAGAAGGCAGCGAATGTGGCCAAGGGCGCAGGCGCGCCGAACAAGGACAAGGTCGGCAAAGTCACCGAGGCGCAGGTGCTCGAGATCGCCCGGCAGAAGATGCCGGACCTGAACGCTGCCTCCGTCGAGACGGCGGTGAAGAGTATCAAGGGCACGGCACGGTCGATGGGTATCGAAGTCGTTGCCTAGCCTGTTCTGCGGAACGCCGGTCTCGGCTCGCTTGCGAGGTTGCCCGGCTTTTGAGATACTAACCAGGCGCGCCGGCGTTCCCGGCGTGAGTCAATAGCCATCGATTGGGATGGCACGACCACGGTGTGCCAGGCAACGGCGGTACGCGGTGGGAGACGAGGAAGAGCATGGCAAAGAAGTTAAGCAAGAATGTCGAGAAGGCGCGCGCCCAGGTTGAGGATCGCGCATATACCCTCCAGGACGCGGTACCCCTACTGCAAAAGATCAAGTTTGCCAAATTCGACGAGACAGTCGATCTGACTTTGCGCCTGGGCGTTGATCCGAAGCACGCCGATCAGATGGTGCGCGGCACCGTGGTGCTGCCTCACGGCCTGGGGAAAACCAAGCGCGTGGCGGTGATTGCCTCGGGCGATCGGCTGCGCGAGGCCGAGGCTGCCGGAGCGGACTTTATCGGCGGCGAGGACCTGGTCGAGAAGATTCAGAAGGAAAGCTGGACGGATTTCGACGCCCTGATCGCCACCCCGGACATGATGAAGTCCGTCGGTCGCCTGGGCAAGGTGCTGGGACCGCGCGGTCTGATGCCCAATCCCAAGACCGGAACGGTGACCTCCGATGTGGCTGCAGCGATCCGCGAGATCAAGGCGGGCAAGATCGAGTTCCGCACGGACAAGACCGCCTTGGTGCATGTGCCGGTGGGCAAGCTCTCCTTTCCGCCGGAAAAGCTGGTGGACAACGCGATGACGGTGATTACCAGTGTCATGCGCGCCAAGCCGTCGGCCGCCAAGGGCAAGTACGTGCGCGGCATCACCTTGAGCTCGACCATGGGACCGGGTATTTCGCTCGATGACGCCGTGGCGGAAGTCGCAGCCAAGTAAGCCGAAGGCAGCAAAGAGCAGCTTCTAGCTTCTAGCCGCTAGCAAGCTTATGGAATGAAAGAACAGGCGCGCGTTGCGCGTGAGCTCGGGGCTAGGAGCTGGAAGCTAGAGGCGGATTTCCATGGCATTGACCAAACAGAAGAAGGCAGAGCAGGTGGCGAAGTTGGCCGGCGAGTTGCAAAGCTCGTCCAGCGCCATCATCGGCACCTTTGCCAAATTGACCGTGGCGCAGGACTTCGCGCTGCGCAAGACGGTGCGGGACGCCGGCGGCAAGTACAAGGTGCTCAAGAACAAGCTGGCGGAACGCGCGTCCCAGGGCACGCAACTGGAAGAGGCGCTGCGCGGGTTGAAGGGCGTCTCCTCGGTGGCGTACACCAGTGGCGATCCGGTGGCTCTGACCAAGGCGATTTCGACCTGGGTGGGGGAGAACGCTGAGTTCACCTTCAAGCTCGGCATCGTGGACGGCCGCGTCATCAACGTGGAGGAGATCAAGCAGCTTGCGAGCCTGCCGGGCAAGAGCGAGCTGTTTGCCAAGCTGCTGTTCCTGATCAACTCCCCGGCGCAGCGTCTGGCGACGGTGATCAACGCGACTGGCCGGGACCTGGCGGTGGTGATCAACCAGGCAGTGGAGCAGGGCAAGTTTGCCGGGCCCTCGGCGGCAGAGAGCGCACCAGCGGCGAGTCCCGTGACTGCGAACGCAGCGGCCGAAGCCGCAGCGCCGGTGGAAGCGGCGCCCGCGGAAGCAGCGCCGGTCAGCGCGGAGGAAGCGCCAGCGCAGCCCCAGGCGGAAACGCCGGTACAGCCTGAGGCGGAAACGCCCGTACAGCCTGAGACCGAAACGCCATCGCAGGTAGAAGCGGCAGCATCGGAAGCGCCGGCGGAAGGCTAGCAGCCGGAATCGAGTTTCGCCGCGACAGTCTTGAGGGGTGCTGGTCTGGGCACAACGGAAACCTCAAGGGGAGAGCGGCAATCGGTCTTCTGTGGAAGGCCGGCAGCGGAAAGCAAATCGAGTCACACCGAATTCGCGGTACATGGAGAAGACATGGCAGATCTACAGCAGTTGGAAGAACAGATCGTGGGGCTAAGCCTGCTGGACGCGGCAGCCCTGGTGAAGAAGCTCGAAGAGCGCCTTGGCGTGTCAGCAGCGGCGGCAGCGCCGGTGATGATGGCCGGCGGCGGCGCGGCGGCAGCGGCTCCGGCGGAAGAGAAGACTGAATTCACCGTCATCCTCAAGGATGCAGGCGCGAATAAGATCTCTACTATCAAGGCAGTACGCGAAGTGACCTCGCTCGGTCTGAAGGAAGCCAAGGACCTGGTGGATGGCGCGCCCAAGCCGCTGAAGGAGAACATCTCCAAGGAAGAGGCGGAGACCATCAAGAAGAAGTTCGATGGTGTGGCCGGCGTCGAAATCAAGTAATAACTATTTTCACTAGCAACTTGCATGCCAAAGCGGGACGCGCTATGATCATGAGTGCGTCCCCTTGGCATCTTTGACGAGCCGAAAGGCTGAGCTTTTCATCGGCTGTCGGGAGAGACAAATCTAAGCGAAAGTTTTCGGCGAAGTGGCGAGGCCGGCGCGAGGCTACCTTGGCGGCGAGGTAGGCTATGCGAAACAAGCTCCATCAGCAGGCTACACGGACACGCGGTTTCTGGATCTGCGAAACGTACAAGGACATTCTGCTTCTGCCAAGTGCACAATCCGGTTGTGGCGCTCGTGAGACGACCTGTCTCTACGAGCTCTTGCTATTTCCGGCAGAAGTTGTCCCTTCGCGGCTTTCTTCGCAGTCTTTCCCGCGTTGATGCGAGGCCCCACCGCCCATCTGTATCGCCTTTGCCCGACTCCCGTCGTGTTGCGAAGGTGGAAGGAGCGCGCGTTTCTGACGGATTTCCGCCC
Source organism: Acidobacteriaceae bacterium (assembly GCA_051001135.1). GTDB lineage: Bacteria > Acidobacteriota > Terriglobia > Terriglobales > Acidobacteriaceae > CAWHMN01. The sequence goes on along the minus strand of JBPCNO010000058.1, from coordinate 27,227 downwards.
GATCGCGCTGTTCCATGGAGGTAGTTCCAGGGAAGTCGTTCCACGGAAGTACCAGCATTCTTAGCGGTTGTTTTCCGGTTGGTGAGGCGACTGGAGAGTGACGCGGCACGTACCTGATCGATCGGAGCAGCTGCCAGACTCGGGCGGCTGGCTCTCATAAGCCTTGCGTATCCGAGTCCCTGAGGAGTGAAGCATGCCAAACGAGAACCGCGCCCTTCGCAGCCGTCTCGATTTTTCCAAGATTCCGACGTCCATTCAGATTCCTAACCTGATCGAGGTGCAGCGCCGCTCCTATGAGCGCTTTCTGCAGATGGACAAGCTGCCGACGGAGCGGGAAGACAACGGATTGCAATCGGTATTCACCTCTGTCTTTCCCATCACGGATTTCCGCAATATCTCGCAGTTGGACTTCGTCGACTTTTCAATCGGTAACTGGGAGTGCAAGTGCGGCCACCTGAAGGGGCTGCACCACCTGCGCACCACCTGCGTGAATTGCGGCTCGATGGTGATCACGGATCCGTTCCATCCGGGCGACGTGCTGTGTCACCACTGCGGCACCTACAACAAGAACACCCCGGACTTCTGCAACAAGTGCGGCGATCCGGTGGGACTGCAGTTGAAGTACGACCAGGCGGAGTGCGAAGAGCGCGGCATGACGTACTCGGCGCCGCTCAAGGTGACGGTGCGCCTGACCATCTATGACAAGGACCCGGAGACGGGCGCGAAGACGGTGCGCGACATCAAGGAGCAGGAGGTCTTCTTCGGAGACATTCCATTGATGACGCAGAACGGCACCTTCATCGTGAACGGCACGGAGCGGGTAATCGTTTCGCAGCTTCACCGCTCGCCCGGCGTCTTCTTCGAGACGGCGAACAACCGCACCTACTTCCTGGGCAAGATCATTCCCTATCGCGGTAGCTGGGTGGAGTTCGAGTACGACCAGAAGAACACGCTCTACGTGCGTATCGATCGCAAGCGCAAGTTTCTGGGTACCATCTTCCTGCGCGCGCTCGGTCTTCGCTCGGATGAGGAGATCCTCAAGACCTTCTATACCGTCGACACCATCAAGGTTGACGCGGGCAAGCTGCAGTGGACCATACCCAGCGACGCGAGCAAGGCGACGCACCTGCTGGGCGCGAAGCCGGCGCACGCTGTGCATGCGGACGGCAGCGAGATCGCGCACTCCGGCCGCAAGGTGACGACGTCCATCCTGAAGGCGCTGCGCAATCACAACATCGCGCAGGTGGAGATCGAGGCAGCGGAACTCGACGGCGCCATGACCGCCGCCGATGTGGTTGACACGTCGACCGGGGAGGTGTTCCTCGAAGCGAACCACGAGCTGACCGCGGACAAGCTGCACAAGATTCTTGAGAGCGGCGTAACGCAGCTTCAGGTCTTCTTCCCGGAGCGGGACGATGTGGGCAACATCATCACCAACACGCTGCGGCGCGATTCCGTGCGCAAGCCGGAAGAGGCGCTGATCGAGATCTACCGCAAGCTGCGTCCGGGTGATCCGCCGACGCTCGACACCGCGACCGCGCTGTTCGAGGGCATGTTCTTCGATCCGCGGAAGTACGACTTCTCCCGCGTGGGCCGGCTCAAGTTCAACATCAAGCTCTACGAGGACCAAAACGCAACGCCACTGGACCACCGGACGCTGACGCCGGAGGATTTCTACGCGACCATCCAATACCTGCTGAAGCTGCGCAAGAATATCGGCCTGGTGGATGACATCGATCACCTCGGCAATCGGCGCGTGCGTGCGGTGGGCGAGCTGATGGAGAACCAGTTCCGCATCGGCCTGGTCCGCATGGAGCGCGCGATCAAGGAAAAGATGAGCGTGTATCAGGAGATGTCGACGGCCATGCCGCACGACCTGATCAACGCCAAGCCGGTGATGGCGGCGATACGCGAGTTCTTCGGCTCGTCGCAGCTCTCGCAGTTCATGGACCAGACCAACCCGCTCTCCGAGATCACGCACAAGCGGCGTCTCTCGGCGCTTGGGCCGGGCGGTCTGGGCCGCGAGCGCGCGGGCTTCGAGGTGCGCGACGTGCACCCGACGCACTACGGCCGCATCTGCCCGATCGAGACGCCGGAAGGTCCGAACATCGGCCTGATCAGCTCGCTGTCGTGCTTTGCGCGCATCAACGAATACGGCTTCATCGAGTCACCCTATCGCCGGGTGCGGGACGGGCAGTTGCTCGACTTCGTGCAGGTGGTGAACGCGGGCGAGAGCGGCATGCGCGTGGGCGATTCGATCGAGAAGGCCGAAGCGCTGAAGCTCAACGCGCAGCTCAAGAAGGACGGCAAGCGTCCGATCGACTTCGAGCCGTTCTCGTTCTACCTGTCGGCGTGGGAGGAAGATCGCCACACCATCGCGCAGGCGAACGTGGAGCTCGATGCCAAGGGCCGCATCGTCGAAGATCTGGTGAACGCGCGGCGTCAGGGCAACTTCGTTCTGGTGAATCGCGCTGAGGTTGACTATGTCGACGTCAGTCCGAAGCAACTGGTTTCGGTAGCCGCCTCCCTGGTGCCGTTCCTGGAGCACGATGACGCCAATCGCGCGCTCATGGGCGCGAACATGCAGCGTCAATCCGTGCCGCTGCTGGTGGCGGAAGCGCCGCTGGTGGGCACCGGGATGGAAGGGGTTACGGCGCGCGATTCCGGCGCAGTGATCCTGGCCAAGCGCAACGGCATCATCGACTCGGTCGATTCCGAACGCATCATCGTGCGTGTGGAGGGTGAGCACCATCCGACACAGCTTTCGCGCGAGGTGGGATCGGACATCTACCAGCTCACCAAGTTCAAGCGGTCCAACCAGAACACCTGCATCAACCAGAAGCCGATCGTGCGTCAGGGCGACCGGGTGCTGAAGGGACAGGTGATCGCCGACGGTCCGTGCACCGAACAGGGCGAGCTGGCACTCGGACGCAACGTGCTGGTGGGCTTCATGCCGTGGCGTGGCTACAACTTCGAGGACGCGATCCTGATCTCCGAGAAGCTGGTACGCGACGACTACTACACCTCGGTCCACATCGAGGAGTTCGAGATCGAGGCGCGCGACACGAAACTGGGGCCGGAGGAGATCACGCGTGATATTCCCAACGTCTCGGAGTCCGCGCTGCATGACCTCGACGACAGCGGCGTGATCCGCATCGGCGCCAAGGTGAAGCACAACGACATCATGGTCGGAAAGGTGACGCCGAAGGGCGAGACCCAGCTCACACCGGAAGAGAAGCTGCTGCGCGCCATCTTCGGCGAAAAGGCCGGCGATGTGCGCGACGCGTCGCTCACCTGCCCTCCGGGTATCGAGGGCACGGTGGTGGACGTCCGCATCTTCTCCCGCAAGGGACAGGAGAAGGACGAGCGTGCCAAGCAGATCGAGGCCGAGCAGGTGGAGAAGCTCGAAAAGAACCTTGCCGATGAGATCCGCATTCTGACGGACGAGCGGTTGAAGCGTCTGGAGGGGATCCTGGGCGGCAAGGAAGTGCTGGCCGACCTGCACGATGAGCGCACCAACAAGCGGCTGATCAGCAAGGGAGCGATGGTGGATCGCGAGACCATCGAGCTCATCTCGACCAGAAACCTGAAGCGTATCCGCTATGCCGACAAGGATCCGCGGGTGAATGAGCAGATCGACGAGATCGAGGAGATGACCTCGCGTCAGATCGATGTGCTGCGCAAGATCACCAACGACAAGATCGGCAAGCTGCAGAAGGGCGACGAGCTGGCGCCGGGCGTGATCAAGATGGTGAAGATCTATATCGCCATGAAGCGCAAGCTGTCCGTCGGCGACAAGATGGCCGGCCGTCACGGTAACAAGGGCGTGATCGCGCGCATTCTTCCCGAGGAAGATATGCCGTATCTGCCCGATGGCCAGCCGGTCGAGATCGTGCTCAATCCATTGGGTGTGCCTTCCCGCATGAACGTCGGTCAGGTGCTGGAAACCCACCTGGGCTGGGCGGCGCACAAGCTGGGCGCGGAGATCGCGGCCCTGGTGAAACGCAACCAGGACGCGAACGAAGTGCGCGCCATGGTGACGGAGCGCTTTGCCCAGACGGCAACCCTGCGTCAGTTGCTCGAGCTCGATGACGAGCAGTTGCTGCGGGTAGCTGCCGGCATGGAACGCGGCATCTGGTTCGGCACGGCGGTGTTTGACGGTGCGCGCGAGACGGAGATCAAGGCGCTGCTGGCTTCGGCCGGTCTGCCCAGCTCCGGCAAGACGGCGCTGTTCGACGGCATGACCGGCGAGCAGTTCGAGCAGCCGGTTACGGTCGGCTATATCTACATGCTCAAGCTGTCGCACCTGGTCGATGACAAGATCCACGCGCGCTCCATCGGACCGTACTCGCTCATCACGCAGCAGCCGCTGGGTGGCAAGGCGCAGTTCGGCGGACAGCGCTTCGGTGAAATGGAAGTGTGGGCGCTCGAAGCCTATGGCGCCGCGCACATCCTGCAGGAGCTGCTCACCGCCAAATCCGACGACGTGTATGGCCGCACCAAGATCTACGAGGCCATCGTCAAGGGCGAGGCGGCGATCGAGCCGGGCGTGCCTGAGTCCTTTAACGTGCTGATTCGCGAGCTCCAGGCGCTGTGTCTGGATGTCGAGCTGATCAAGCAGGTAGGCAACAAGAAGATAGACCAGCCGGTGCCGCAACTGGCGGCGGCCGACTAAGAAGCAGCTACTAGCTGTCAGCTTCAGCTAGTAGCGAAAGCCACAGCATGGAAGCGGGATTCTCCGGAAACCGAGATCCCGCTCGAAGCTGGCACGGATTCAAGGCTTGTACCCCATCGGCACGGCGCCTCCCGGCGCGGGGTTCAGGCCTAAGAGAGCAGTAACGAAGGTCCGGGAGACGCACGGCACCGCGCACCGCCGAGAGGATGCGCGTTATGGAGGACGTCCTTGTACCGTTCCAGCCCATTTGAACTCACCAGCCCGATTACCGATTTCGACGCTATCCGGATCTCGCTCGCCAGTCCGGAAAAGATCCGCTCCTGGTCGCATGGCGAGGTAACCAAGCCTGAAACCATCAATTACCGCACCTTCAAGCCGGAGCGCGACGGCCTGTTCTGCGCGCGCATCTTCGGCCCGGTCACCGACTGGGAGTGCCTGTGCGGCAAGTACAAGCGGATGAAGCATCGCGGCGTCATCTGCGACAAGTGCGGCGTGGAAGTAACCGTCACCAAGGTCCGGCGCGAACGCCTCGGCCATATCGAGCTCGCTTCGCCCTGTTCGCACGTGTGGTTCTTCAAGGGACTGCCCTCGCGTATCGGCCACCTGCTGGATATTTCGCTGCGCGATCTGGAGAGCGTGCTCTATTTCGAGAGCTACGTCGTCGTCGATCCGGGCGACGCGCCGGTGAAAGAGCGCGACATCATCAAGGACGAGAACCAGTTCCGCGAGATGGACCAGCAGTACCGCCCCACCGGCTTCAAGGGAATGATGGGCGCGGAGGCCATCAAGGAACTGCTCAAGCGGGTGAATGTGGAGGAGATCTCGGTCGAGCTGCGTGAGCGCATGAAGATCGAAACCTCGCTGCAGAAGCGGCTCAAGTATGCCAAGCGCCTCAAGGTAGTCGAGGCCTTCCGCAAGTCCGGCAACAAGCCGCAGTGGATGATCCTGGACGTGATTCCGGTGATCCCACCCGAGCTGCGCCCACTGGTGCCACTCGATGGCGGCCGTTTCGCCACGTCGGACCTCAACGATCTCTATCGCCGCGTGATCAACCGCAACAACCGCCTCAAGAAGCTCATGGATCTCCATGCGCCTGAGGTGATCGTGCGCAATGAGAAGCGCATGCTGCAGGAAGCTGTGGACGCGCTGTTCGATAACGGCCGCCGTGGCCGAGTGCTGCGCGGCGCGAACAACCGTCCGCTCAAGTCGCTCTCCGACACGCTCAAGGGCAAGCAGGGCCGCTTCCGCCAGAACCTGCTGGGCAAGCGCGTGGACTACTCCGGCCGTTCGGTCATCGTGGTTGGTCCGGAGCTCAAGCTGCACCAGTGCGGACTGCCCAAGAAGATGGCGCTCGAGCTGTTCAAGCCGTTCATCTATCACCGGCTGGAGCAGACCGGGCAGTGCGACACCATCAAGCAGGCCAAGGAGATGGTGGAGCTGCAGAAGCCCATCGTCTGGGACATTCTGGAAGAGGTCATCAAGGACCATCCGGTGCTGCTGAATCGCGCGCCAACGCTCCACCGCCTGGGCATCCAGGCCTTTGAGCCGGTGCTGGTTGAGGGCAAGGCGATCAAGATCCATCCGCTGGTCTGCACCGCCTTCAACGCCGACTTCGATGGCGATCAGATGGCCGTACACATCCCGCTCTCGCCTGAAGCACAGGTGGAGGCGAGCGTGCTGATGCTCGCCTCGCACAACATCCTGTCGCCAGCGTCCGGTCAGCCCATCACGGTGCCCACGCAGGATCTGGTGCTCGGTCTCTACTACCTGACCAAGGCCAAGAGGGGCGGCAAGGGTGAGGGCCGCGCCTTCGCCAACATCGAGGAAGTGCTGATGGCGCTCGAGGCCAAGGAGGTCGAGACGCTGACGCCCATTCGCCTGCGCTACTCCGGGCCGGTGCTGGACATGACCACGGCGTATGACGATCAGGACCTGACGCACACCGAGCCGATCGAGTACGACCGCCAGTTCATCTCGACCACGGTAGGCCGCGCCATCCTGAATGACTCGCTGCCGGATGGCATGCCCTACGTCAACGGGCTGCTCAAGAAGAAGGGCATCGGGCAACTGGTGAACTGCTGCTACCTGAACCTGGGTCTCGAAGTGACCGTCAAGACGTTGGATCGCTTGAAAGAACTGGGCTTCTACTTCGCTACCCGCTCGGGTCTGTCCGTGGGTCTGGATGACATGGTCATTCCCGATTCCAAGGGACCGACGGTGCGCGACGCCGAGAAGCAGGCGGTTGCCGTGCAGCAGCAATATCTGGACGGCGCCATCACCAACGGCGAGCGCAACAACAAGGTCATCCAGATCTGGTCGTCCGTCACCGAGAAGGTGGCCGATGAGATGTTCGACAACATGAAGAACGCCGACAAGGCGGGCATCATGAACCCGATCTACATCATGGCCGATTCCGGCGCGCGCGGATCGAAGCAGCAGATCCGTCAGCTCTCCGGTATGCGCGGACTGATGGCCAAGCCTTCGGGCGAGATCATCGAGACGCCCATCAAGGCGAACTTCCGTGAAGGCCTCACCGTGCTCGAGTACTTCATCTCGACGCACGGCGCCCGCAAGGGTCTGGCCGATACGGCGCTGAAGACGGCCGATTCGGGCTATCTGACGCGGCGTCTGGTCGACGTGGCGCAGGATGTCATCGTGAGCGAGCAGGACTGCGGCACGGTGGAGGGCATCTACGTCGGACCGATCGTCGAATCGGGCGAGATCATCGAGCCGTTGCGCGACCGCATCATTGGCCGCGTATCGCTTGAAAAGATCAAGGACTACGAAGGCAGCGTGATCGTCGAGATCAATCAGGAGATCGACGAGGACCTCGCCTCCGCCATCCAGGCCGCGGGCATCGAGAAGGTGAAGATTCGCTCGGTGCTCACATGCGAGTCCAAGCGCGGTGTCTGTATCCGCTGCTATGGCCGCAACCTGGCTTCGGGCCGCTCGGTGGAGCTGGGTGAGGCTGTCGGCGTTATCGCCGCCCAGTCCATCGGTGAGCCAGGCACCCAGTTGACCATGCGTACCTTCCACATCGGCGGTACGGCGTCGCGTGTCTCGGAGCAGTCGCACCTGGACGCGAAGAACAACGGCACCATACGGCTCATCAACATGACCACCGTCCGTTCCAAGGCCGGTGATCTGGTGGCGATGAACCGTTCCGGCAGCATTGCGGTGGTGGACGAGCGTGGCCGCGAGAAGGAGCGCTATCAGGTTGTCTACGGCGCGAAGCTCAAGGTGGAAGACGGTGCCAAGGTAACGCTGGGCCAGACGCTGGCGCAGTGGGACCCCTACACCTTCGCCATCCTGACTGAGATCGGCGGCACGGTGCAGTTCAAGGATCTCCAGGAAGGCATCACGCTGAACGAAGAGGTCGACGAGGTCACCGGTCTGTCGCGTCTGGTGGTGTCGGAGGCTTCGGATGAGAAGCGTCAGCCGGCCATCCTGATCAAAGGAGCCAAGGGCAACAAGCGCTATCTGATGCCCAGCCGCGCCCACCTGATGATGCAGGACGGCGATGAGGTCTTCCCCGGAGACATCCTGGCCAAGATCCCACGCGAGACCACGCGCACCAAGGACATCACCGGCGGTCTGCCGCGTGTTGTCGAGCTGTTCGAAGCGCGTAAGCCGCGCGAGACCGCGATCATCAGCGAGATCGATGGCGTGGTCAAGTTCGGCGAAGTGGCCAAGGGTCAGCGCAAGATCTACGTCACGGCGGATAACGGCGAGGAGAAGGAGTACTCAGTGCCTCGCGGTATCCACGTCAACGTGCAGGAGGGTGAACGCCTGCGCGCCGGCGAACCGCTGATGGATGGTCCGCTGAACCCGCATGACATTCTCGCCGTACTGGGCGAGAAGGAGCTGCAGGGCTACCTGGTGAACGAGATCCAGGAGGTCTACCGGCTGCAGGGCGTCGCGATCTCGGATAAGCACATCGAGACCATCGTGCGCCAGATGCTGCGCTGGGTGAAGATCGAAGAGGTGGGCGATACCAACTTCCTGCTCGAACAGCAGGTAGACAAGTTCCGCTTCCACCTGGAGAACGAGCGCGTGATCGCCGAGGGTGGACGTCCGTCGATTGGCCGGCCGCTGTTGCTTGGCATCACCAAGGCATCGCTCTCCACCGACTCCTTCATCTCCGCGGCGTCCTTCCAGGAGACCACGCGCGTGCTCACCGAGGCGTCGATCAATGGCGCTGTCGATGGCCTGCGCGGGCTCAAGGAAAACGTCATCGTCGGCCGCCTGATCCCGGCGGGGACGGGCATGGACTACTACCGCAACATCCAGCTCTCACCCGAGCTCGAAGAGGCCGCTCAGCAGGTACAGCAGGAGGTCACTGCCGCCTACGAAGAGGCCGAGCGCGAACTGGAGCTGATGCGCCAGGAAGGCGAAGCCGAAGAGCTCGCCGCCGAGTAGTGCTGGCCGCACGGGCGGATGCGCCTGCGGCGCCAAAAACCAAAAGCAACATCTACGGCGGGGCTTCGGCTCCGCCGTTTTTTTTGCTCTTGTGTAGCGGCTCGGAGCGGATTGGGTGCCCCATTCTACGCGCCGGAACACCGCCGGATGTGCTACCGCTCCAGAAGCGGGTAGAGCCCGCCCTGAGCTTGCCGAAGGGGTGGGTCTCTGCGCGGCAGCGCAGAGCTCTCCTCAAACCTCCGGTCGTCTCCTGATCTGAGCGCTCCTCTCTGAACGAATGCCATGCGCAAACTCCTGTGACGCGACACTCTCGTAACCTCAATGGGTGGCGTACATTTCCCCGCGAGCCGCTACACTGGAGATAGGCGCGCTCAGTTATGAGACTCTACGCGCGAAGAGAATAGCGCTAAACTCCTTGATTGCAGGAATTTGGCTGTAAGTCCAATAGACAGAGGAATTTAGCCGGAGTACCCGTAGCTAACTTCTTTGTATAGAGGAATTTAGAGGAATCATATAGGGGGGGTACACCCCCTGCCGTGAAAGCCCCTGTGCCGTATGCCGCATGTGATGCGCCCGCCTCCGAAGGCGCTCCCAGTTTGCATTGCCGCAAGCCTTAATTCCGCCGCGCACACTCTTCTTTGGAACCAGCGGACGTTAGCTCGCGGCTCCCGCCCAGTTTGGGATAAATGCCGCCCCCTCGATTACCTGCGTTAGCCGTGAAGCAGGTTTTCCGTAATCAATTCAACCGTTCGCTGGTTTCCTAGGGATGTCGGGCTGACTTCACTCTTCTTCTTAGGGGACCACCATGCGCTTCCGTGCCTCCAAAGCTTTGTTGCAGACCTTCCGCTCGCTTGCCGCTGGCGTCGCCATCTTCGTCCTATTGCAGTCTCCGGCTCAGGCTGCGACCGACTGGAGTGTGTTCCAGCGCGCCTTTCAGACGAATGGGGTTGAGCTGCCGAGCAACATTCTGCGCTTTCCGCTGGTCCGTCGCGATCTGGGCACCAGTGTCGCCGGTCTGCGGGTGAGTCCGGCCCTGCTGGCGAGTGGATTCATCAGCGTGACCCCCGCGACGGTTATTCCCTTGCACCCTGCCGCAACGCAGGGGATCCAGCAGGTTGCGCAGCCGGGAGACGCAATCTTCTTTGCGGCCGGTGCGATTCCGAGCGAGGACTGGAACGCGGACCGGGTGGCGCGCGCGCTGCGCACCTGCTCATGCATCAACATCGCGAGCATGATGAATCACGCCGCAAAGAACTCACCGAACCTGATCTGGGTGCACTTTGAGGGGACAGGGACGGCGACGCAGTTGAGCGCGGCGCTGGCGGGGGCGCTGGCCATCGTTCACAAACCGCAGCTTGGCGTGAGCTCCGGTGCAATCGATCTGTCGTCCTATGTGCCTCCCCAGTATCTTGCGCTCTATCAGCAGGGCACCATGGAGTACCTGGACGACACGTTTGTCTACACCCTTCCGCGGCCGGAGCAGTCACTCATCGCGATCGGCATCGTGCCGGCGCTTCCGGCCTTCGGGATCGCGCAGAGCGTTGCCATCCAGGCGCCGAATGATGACGCGGACACCCTGATCTTCAACGTGGAGCTTGCTCTACGCGGAGATGAAGTGCAGCCAGTCTCGGATGCGCTGCGGGCCGGCGGTTTCCAGATTGCCGCACAGGGAATCCACTACATGGACGACAACGTGCGGCTCTATTTCGTGCATGCCTATGTGCGGCCAAGAGATCCAGCGGCGGCCGAGGCCGCCCTGGCCAATGCCCTGTCACTGATCCACGCGCACGATCAGTGAGGTAGAACAACCGCCGTAGTTGCCGCACAAACGCAAAGACGCGATCCGGTTCGCTAGAATGGCACCCATGCATCCAATTGGTGGACGCATGGTGGGAGTGCTGCGGATGGCGTGGAGATTCAAGGCGATGTGGGTTTGCACTCTCCTGGTTGGCGTTCTCCTCATTTCGGGGAGCGCCAGCGGGCAGGGCTTCGCCTTTCTGAACGGCAAAGAGGCGCACGATAACTGCGGTGAGGCGGCCTCCGAGGCCGAGCGGGCAGAGGCCATCAGCGCGGCGGAAGGTGCGCTCTCGCGTGGGCCGTCGGCCTTGCCGCATCTCCACATCGACAAACTGCTGCCGCATCAGGGGATTCGCGACAAGAGCGAGGCCGCGGAGCGCGACTGGCCGGCGGCACGGGATCTTGCCGTCGGGTATTGCGTCACCGGACGCGCGGACTTCCGCGATCACGCCACCGCGATTGTGACGGATTGGGCGAAGCGCTACCGGCCCGACTACAATCCGGTCGATGAAGGAGGGATGCAACCGCTCTTTCTGGCCGCGGACCTGCTTGCGGACTCCATGTCTCCGCCCGATGCGAGCGCCTGGCAGAGCTTTGCACGCAAGATCGCCGAAGGCTATACCGAGCGGGCGGAACAGCGGAGTGGCGTAGATATCGATGGCCGGCAGAGCCGTCGCATCGAGTTAGCGGCGATGGCGGCGTATGCCATCGACGATGATCAGCTCGTCGGCCGTGTGCAGGCGGCGTGGACGGATCAGATAGGCCACAACGTGAACGCCGATGGATCGGTGTATGACTACACGCGGCACGACGCATTGCGCCCCGTGGTCGCCGATCTGGAGCCGATGGTGATTGCGGCACTGACGGCGCACGACCATGGTTCGAATTGGTATGGAGTGCCGGCGCCGAATGGCTCGACGCTCGAATCTGCCCTGAGCTGGCTCGTCCCCTACGTCCGGGGCACCAACACACACGTCGAATACCAGAACTCGCACGATCCCTTCGACTATGCCCGCAAGAACGCGGGGGAGCCTGGATTCGGTGGACTGTGGCAGCCAGCAAATGCCGCATCGCTCTATCTGTATGCGAGCGCGATCGACTTACAATGGGGCGAGCTCGCAACCCAACTGAACGGACGTGCGGCACTGTGGCAGCGCCTGATGATGGATATGCCGTAGAGGAAAATCTACCCCGGAAATCCGTATCCTTTGATCATCGGCAGCATCCCATGAGGGCTCGAAACACTGCGAGGAGGCAGCATGCGTTTGCTTTTCACCCACGGTATCCGGATTCTGAAAGCGGCCGTTCTCTGGTCAGCCCTATCGCTACCGGTGCTGGCGCAGATGAGCGCTCAACCGATCTACTCGGACACGGCTGACGCCAAGGCCGACATTCAGGATGCGTTGCAGAGGGCGAAGCAGGAACACAAGCGCGTGATCCTGGACTTCGGCGGCAACTGGTGCGGCGACTGCCACGTGCTGGACATCTACTTCCACGATCCCTCGAATCTGCACCTGTTGAACCAGAACTTCGAGCTGGTCGTGGTGAACATCGGCCGCTATGACAAGAATGTGGATGTGGCGAAGAGGTATGGCATTCCGCTGGAGAAGGGCGTGCCGGCATTGGTGGTCCTGGCGCCCTCCGGCAAGGTGCTCTACGCGCAGACTCACGGCGAGTTCGAGAAGATGAGCCATCTGGAATCGAGCGATGTGACCAGGTTTCTGATGCAATGGAAGCCGGAGATGAAGACGGCGGCGGCCAAGGGCGGCCGGTAGATACCGCTTCCACTGAAGCCGAACGGTTGATCACAATCCTAGTGCGCCACACTAGCGCCCGATTGCTCTCTGCCGCTCATTCACCGTTCAGGTAACCAGCGTAAGCGAGAGCGCCGGGCGGGATCGAGGATGATCAATTCCGGAGCTCCTCGAAGTAAGCCGGTGCCAGACAGCTTTGATAGAGACTCTTGCAAGGCCGGATTTAATCGCTTCTCCAATGTCTGGTTATTTTCGACGATGCCCAGCCATACCAGGTAGGGTCCGTCCGTTCGAATCGGGAGCTGCGGGAAGTTGTTCGGCACATCGAGCGTCACCAGCACGCCGGCCTCGCGAGCCCCTGCCGCCCGATAGCTGGCGAATGCCGCCTCCGCCCGTTGAGCGAAGGCATCGACACTGTCCTTTTTCACCGCAAAGATCTGAGCCACGACAACACCTTCAGCGCCCTTCGCTTCGGTGACCGGGTCAACCGCCGGAAGCACGGGGATGCCATCCTCTGGACGCAATGGTTGGAGGAGCAGGACGTTGTCGCTGTCTGTCATGAGGTTGTTCAGGGTCGACTTGTGTTCCCTCCACAGCGGGCCGAAGTAAAAGGCGGCGTTGACGATGGGGCGGTCGTAAATGGTATGGAAGCCGCGCATCCAGGTGAAACCGTTAGGATGGTTGCGCTCGAAGAATTCGCCGAACGCGATAGCGCCGAGTTGTTCAAAGGCTTCAGGAAAGTAGCTCTCGAAGTATTGAGCGAAGTGTTCCCGTTCTCCCGGCTTGATGGTGTAACGGCGGACCTCAATCACTTGGAAATCTTTCAGGTGTTCTACCGTTTGCATCGATGGACTCCTCGGATTTAGGTCCGTTTGTGCCGACTGGGCCGTTGCATAGGGAGTCGAGAGCAGCAGAAGAATGCTGAGCAGGCGAAACATAGCTCCAGCATGACGAAAAAAGTGGCAATGCGAAATGTCCACTTCCGATGTAACTCGAGATGCCACTTCCTGCAAGCGAAGAACTGCGTTCACGGGGAGCGGCTTACACCTGGAGGACGAGCCGTCTATTGGAGGACGGTAAAGTTGCCGCTGTCCGTGGCTTGCGAGCTGCCGCCGATCCAAACGTCGAAAGTGCCGGGTTCGACCACACGCTTGAGGTCGACGTTGTAGAAGGCGAGATCGTCAAAGCCCAGGTTGAAGGTGACAGGCTTGCTCTCGCCCGACGCGAGGGTGACGCGCTGAAAGCCCTTGAGCTCGCGCACCGGCTGCTCCACGCTCGCGACCTTGTCCCGCAGATAGAGCTGCACCACCTCCGTTCCGGCGCCCGCTCCTTCATTCTTGACGTCAGCAGTCACGCGTATCTGTCCGACGGCTTGACTTGACCCGCCGGTGTGCTCGATCCGGAGAGGCGAGTAGGAGAAGCGGCTGTAGGAGAGTCCCCATCCGAAGGGGAAGACGGGGGCATTCGGCGAGTCGATGTAGCGGGACAGGTATTTGTCTTCACTACCGGTGGGTGGATGCGAAAGGTCGGCGTCTCCGGCTGGACGTCCGGTCGGCAGTTGCGCGAGATAGAGCGGCTCCTGGCCGACGGAATAGGGAAATTCGACCGGCAGCCGTCCGCTGGGATTCGATTCTCCGAAAAGAGTCGCAGCCAGGGCTGGGCCGGCTTCGATGCCGGGAAACCACGCTTCCAGGATGGCAGGCACGTGCTTCGCGGCCCAGGGAATGGCGATCGGGCGGCCGTCAAAGAGCACCAGCACCACCGGTTTCCCGCTGGCGGCAAGTATCTCGAGCAGCTGCTCCTGATTCCCGGGCAGTCCCAGATGCGCGCGGCTGGTGGCCTCTCCGGTCATGCCGGGGCCGGACTCGCCCAGCGCCAGGATGACCAGGTCGGATTTCTGTGCGGCCGCTTCCGCTTCCGCGTATCCCGCAGAGGAGTCGCTGAGGATGTCGGTGCCTTTGGCATAGATCAGCTTCTCGCCCAGGCGTTGTTGGAGCGCGGCACGCAGGGTGACGACATCCTTCGGATCGCCGTTCCCGGCCCAGGAGCCGAGCATGTCTTCCTTTGAATCCGCCAGCGGGCCAATGAGCGCAATGGTCTTCGCCGACTTCGCCAGCGGAAGCAGCGCGCCTGTGCCGGTCACCGGATCGTTTTTGAGCAGCACGAAGCTCTCCTCGGCTGCCTTGCGGGTGAGCGCGCGCTCCTCTGCCGTGGCCTCGTACGGGGGCGCGTTCTCCGGCGCATAGGGGTGCTCGAACAGGCCCATGGCGAACTTCACGCGCAGGATGCGGCGAACAGCCTCATCGATGACGCTGGCCGGCACTTGGCCGTTCTGCACCAGCGCGGGAAGGCGGGAGCGGTAGAGATCGCTCTGCATGTCCATATCGACACCGGCGGTGACCGCCTTCTGTGCGGCGCCGGCCCCATCGGCGGCAATGGAGTGGGCGATGAGCTCGCGCACCGACCCCCAGTCGCTGACCACCAAACCGTCGAAACCCCAGTCCTTGCGCAGCACCTCAGTGAGTAGGAAGGGATTGGCGCTCGATGGAACACCGTTCAGCGCGTTGAAGGCGCTCATGACCGAGACTGCCCCGGCATCGATGGCGGCCTTGTAAGGCGGAAGGTAGACCTGCCGCAGCATGATCTGGGACATATCCGTGGTGTTGTAGTCGCGCCCCGCGATGGCTGCGCCGTAGGCGGCGAAGTGCTTGACGCAGGCGGCGACCGAGGTGGGATCGGTGAGACTGTCGCCCTGATAGCCGTGAATGTACGCGGCGGCCATGGCGCTGCCCAGGTACGGATCTTCCCCGGCGCTCTCGACGATGCGGCCCCAGCGGGCGTCGCGGGCGATATCGACCATAGGCGAGAAGACCCAGTTGACGCCATCGGTGCGGGACTCAGTGGCGGCCTGCCGGGCGGTCTGGCGTACCAGCTCCGGATCGAAGCTGGCCGCCAGCGCCAGCGGCACCGGGAAGGTAGTGTGGTCGCCGTGGATAATGTCCTGGCCGATAAGCAAAGGTATGTGCAGGCGCGACTTCTCCATCGCGATGTGCTGGTAGTGGTTCACCTTGGCCGCACCGGGGACGTTGAAGAGCGAGCCGGTGGCTCCCTTGGCGACCAAGGTGTCGAAATCTCCCACGCCCGCCCCCGGTCCGGTGGCGGTGCCAACGGAGTATTGCGAGAGCTGGCCGATCTTTTCGCCTAGGGTCATCTTGCCCAGCAGGGCTTCGACCTGGTCATTCAGCCCCTTGCCGCTGAGGGCTGCGCTGGCGTGCGCGGATGCCGGGGCTGCCGAGGCTGCGGGCGTCTTGTGCAGGTGGAGCTGCGCGGAGGCTGCCACTGCGACGACACAGGACAGGACGCTGGCGGCAAGGGCGCGGCTGCAGGTGGAACGAAGCGGCATGAAAGAATTCCTCCGGGAGACCTAGCTATGCTAGAGCATTTTTATTCGTTCGTGCCTCCGCCGCACGCGTGCAGTCGTGTACGCGCAGGCGTTTCTCGAAGCCGATTGACTGAATAAGGCGGGAGTCTTGCACGTGGAGTGATTTGCAGCCGCTCGGTTGGGGAGATTCACCGGGCTGACTCTAGTCCGCAGGAAACATGTCTCTGCGATAGAAACGGCTACGTGCTGTATGGCGAACATGGAGCACTACTACCGAGCCTCCAATGATGCTGAAGAGGACACGGTGTCTTCGATAGAGAATCTGTCGGATACCCTCTGGGAACTCCTTCGATTCCGGAGCGAGAGAACCGCGCCCGGGCGACACCTTCAGCTTCTCTATCGCAGCCAATATACCCGTTAGCCAGCGATCCGCAGATGCTTCCGAGCGTTCGAAGAGCCAACTATAGGCGTTTTCGATGTCTTGCTCTGCCTTCGCGGAAATTTCAATGAGAAACGGCACGCCGTCTCTTTACCCGCTTCTGGATATCCGCGATCGCATCGCTCGCAGGCTTGGTGCGGCCTGCGGCGACATCCGCAAGTCCTTCGCGAATGCCTGCAGCGGCTTCCTGGTAATCCGCGGCCTTCACGAGCTCCTGATAAGCCTCCGGGGAGAGAGTGACCAGGGCGGCTCGTCCGTTGAGAGTCAGAACCAGCGGACGCCGTGTCTCCCGCACATGAGCCACACACGCGGAAGTGTTTCGCCGGAAGTCGCTCAAAGAGCGGATGTCTTCCTCAAGATTTAGCATAGTGTGCTAAATATATACCAAATTAGGCACGTTCGCCGCCACTTCGTTTCACCGGATTGAGAGCGGATCCCGGCAGGAATGAGTGGCCCGGGGCGAGGGTCTTCCGGTAGTCTCGAATCGGATATGCTGCGCCCGATCAACCAGATGCGGCGCGCCGTATGGAAGGCGCTCTCGCACGACGTGCTCACGCTGTCGAAGTCGGCGGCGTATTCGGCGATCCTCGGTTTATTTCCCGCGCTGCTGGTGGTGACGACGGTGCTGGCGCTGGTGCCCTCCACGGCGGAGCTGATCAGCGAGCTGCGGGGGGTGCTCACGGACTTTCTTCCCGGCGACACGATGCTCGCGGTACACGGCTATTTCCAGGCGCGGCATGATCGGACGATGCAGGCGATCGTCTCCGCCGTACTGGTGAGTCTATTCGGCAACCTGGGCATGATGGGTTCCTTCATGGAGGGTTTCCGGCGGGCGTACGAGCTGCCGAAGAACAGCCGTACCGCGCACCGGCAGCGGCTGGTGGCCCTGGGCCTGATTCCGAGCTGTCTGCTGCCGATGGCCTGTGCCACGCTCCTCGTCGCCTTCGGACACCAGATCGAGAGCTGGATTGTGGCCAATGCCAACCACGCGTTTCGCTCCTACGTACTGGTTCTGTGGCGAGTGACGCGCTGGGTCATCGGTGTGGGGACAACGGCGGCTGTGCTCTCGGTCCTATATCACTTCGGCACGCCCCGTCGGCTGAGCTGGCGCACCGTGGTTCCGGGAGCATTGGGGGCCGCTCTCCTGTGGTTTTTCGCCACCCTGTTCTTCGGCTGGTACGTCACTCGGTTTGCCGACTACACCTTGGTCTATGGACCGTTGGGCACCGCCGTGGCGACGCTGGTGTGGCTCTACATCACGGCATTCAGTGTGTTTATCGGCGCGGAATATAACGCTCAGGCGTTCCATGCACGCGGGGCGCTGGCCGGGGATGCGGTAGACGAAAACGCGCCGGGCCACGCTACAAAAGACAAGGACAGGGTGGGAGACAAAGATAGGGTGGCTCGCGGATCGTCCGAGGGCGGGCTGCCAGAGGTGCTACCGGCCGACCGGGAACTCGTCCTGCCGACAAGGTCTCGTGGCGGACGGCGTTGAGCCACCCGCAAGCGTTGCGGCGAGTAGAATAAATAGGAGAGCGGGTTGTAAAACGTTTAAGGCGGATGCTTACGCCTGACGGCTTCTGCCTGACGTTATGCTGACGGAGAGATGATGATATTGTCCCCTGGCGATGCACCGAACGCGGGTATTACGGAGCGCCGCCGCGCAAAGATCGTCGCAACATTGGGTCCAGCTTCCAACAACGAAGCGACCTTTCGCGAACTGGTGCGCGCGGGTCTGGATGTGGCGCGCCTCAATTTCTCCCACGGTACGCACGCCGAGAAGTTGAAGCTGATCGAGATGGTGCGCAAGGTGTCCCGCGAAGAGGGCAGACCGATCTGCATTCTTGGCGACCTGCAGGGACCGAAGATTCGCACCGGCCGGCTGGAAAACCGTATCCCGGTTCAATTGAGCGCGGGGCAGACCTTGACCATCACGCCACGCGATGTCGCGGGCACGGTGAGCTGCATCGGCACCACCTTCCCGACATTGGCGGAGAATCTGCATCCTGGCGCACGCCTTCTGCTCTCCGACGGACTGATCGAGTTGCGCGTAAGCGCCATTCGTGGCGGCGATGTGGAATGCGACGTGATCAACGGCGGCCTGCTGGGCGAGCACAAGGGCATCAACCTTCCGGGCATACCGGTCAAGGTGCCGGCGCTCACGGAGAAGGACGAGATCGACCTGCAGTTCTCGATGGAGAACGGCGTTGACGCCATCGCGGTGTCGTTCGTCCGCACGGCAGAGGATATCCGCCACACGCGCGAGCGCGTAGCCGTGCATGGCGGGGATATCTGGATCATCGCCAAGCTGGAGAAGCCGCAGGCCATCGAGCACCTTGAGAGCATCCTCGAGATCGCCGACGGCGTGATGGTGGCGCGCGGCGACCTGGGGGTGGAGGTTGCGCCGGAGAAGGTGCCCGCCATCCAGAAGCACGTGATCCGGCGGGCCGCGGAGTACCGCAAGCCGGTGATCACGGCGACGCAGATGCTCGAATCGATGATCGAGAATCCACGGCCTACTCGCGCCGAAGCTTCGGACGTTGCCAACGCAGTCTATGACGGCACGGACGCCGTGATGCTCTCGGCCGAATCCGCCGCAGGCAAGTATCCGGTCGAAGCAGTGCGGATGATGGCGAGAATCGTGTGCGAGACGGAGACCGAGATGCTATCCGGCACGGAGACGGGTATGAGCACGCGCGTCCCTGGTCACCCGAAGGTCCGGCTATCCATCTCGGAGACGATTTGCGAGTCGATGGCGCATGCGGCGGAAGATCTGGACATCAGCGCCATTGCGGTGTTCACCGAGACCGGGACGACGGCGCGGCAGCTTTCAAAGTGGCGCCCCAGTCCGCCGATCTATGCACTTTCGAGCGTGGAGAAGGTGATCCGGCGCATGAATCTGTTGTGGGGCGTACATCCGCTGTGGTGCGCGAAGCTCCAGACCGCCGAAGAGATGGTGGAAGTGGCCGAAGATATCCTGCGCAAGGGCGGATACGTCAAGCCGCAGGAGATCATGGGCATCGTGGCGGGCACGCGGACCTTGTCTGGCTCGACCAATTTCCTCCGGCTGCACGTGCTGGGCGATCGGGTGCCTGGACAGGTGGACGCAGCCAAGCGCCGGGAGTTGATTACGGCGTAGGGTGCAGCGTACGCCTCGTAAACACAGGACTTCATTCACGTAGAGCAGAATCTGGGTGCCCCATCCTGAGCGTAGCGGAGGGTGTGAGGCCGCAAGGCTCCTCTAACTGTTGTTTATGAGGAACGAAGTAGGTGAATCTGCTTGTGGTCTTTTGGGCGCTTCCAGCAACCATGGCTTTTCGTAACGCTTTCACGCAGGATCTTGTGAACGGATTGGGAGTTCCCGTAGGACGGGGCTATTGAAAAGCAAAGGCTTCGCCTCATAGCAGTTAATCCTGAACACCGCCGATCCTGTCGCGAGGTGTTGCGGCCTCCCACCCTTCGCTTTGCGAAGGATGGGGCACCCGGCGCCGTAGCCCACGTTCACTTCAAGCCCTGGCTATCCTAACGGCAAGTTAAGCTAGCTCAGGATCACCACGTGATAGCAATCTAGCGTTCCTTCTTGACCAGAACCTATGGGCCGCATCCGCATACTCTCCGATCAGGTGGCAAACCAGATCGCCGCCGGCGA
The DNA here is from genome assembly GCA_051001135.1 of Acidobacteriaceae bacterium. Taxonomy (GTDB): domain Bacteria; phylum Acidobacteriota; class Terriglobia; order Terriglobales; family Acidobacteriaceae; genus CAWHMN01. The sequence continues at coordinate 7,112 of JBPCNO010000058.1, read as the reverse complement.
GGTGGTGGACCGGCCAGCCTCGGTGGTGAAGGAGTTGCTGGAGAACGCGCTGGACGCCGGCGCTACGCGCATTCGCATCGAGGTCGAGGGCGGTGGACGCAAGCTGATCCGCATCGCAGATGACGGCTGCGGTATGGGGCGCGATGACGCCTTGCTGGCGTTTGAGCGCCACGCGACGAGCAAGCTGCGCTCGAGCGAGGATCTGCTCTCGATCGCGACTCTGGGCTTCCGGGGAGAGGCCCTGCCCTCCATCGCTTCGATCGCGCGTCTGAGTCTGGATACGCGCGCGGCAGAGGATGTCGCCGGCACGCACATCGAGGTGGTGGGCGGCAGAATGCATCGGGTGGAAGACGCCGGCCTGCCGCCGGGCACGACCATCGCGGTGCGGGACCTCTTCTTCAATACCCCGGCTCGCCGCAAGTTCCTGAAATCGGAGACGACGGAGCTGGCACACGTAACAGCATTGGTGACGCATTATGCGCTCGCCCATCCGGACAAGCACTTCGAACTGCACTCCGCGACCCACGCCCTGCTGCAAGCATCTCCGGTAGAGAGCTCGGCCGACCGCATCTTTCAGATCTTCGGGCGCGACACACTCGATCATCTGCTGCCCGTCGCGGCGGAGCTAGACCTGGAGCGGGTGGGGCTTCCCGCGCCGCCGCCGTGGAAGCAGGATGAGGACTACCAGCCGCCCGTGCCGGGACATCTGCGGCTGAGCGGGTTCACCTCCAAACCGGAGCTGGAGAAGCTGAATCGCAACTCGATCTACTCATTCGTGAACAAACGGCTGGTGCGCGACCGCCTGCTGCTGCACGCCGTGAGTGAGGCCTATCGCAACATCCTGGCGCCAACGTCGTTTCCGGTGGTGCTGCTATTTCTTGAGCTGCCGCCGCAAGAGGTGGATGTGAATGTGCATCCGGCGAAGACCGAGGTGCGCTTCCGCCAGCCCAGCTTCGTGCATGACTTTGTGCGCGATACGCTACGGCACAAACTGCTGCGCGCCCGCCCGGCCATGGGCTTTCTGCAGGCGCTCACCACGCATCCGGACGCGACGCCATCGCTGGTACCAGGGGTGTCGCCGCTGCCCGGCTCGCCGGTCGATGTAGAGCAGGGGGGCGTGGCAGAATCCAGGCATTCGGAGTCTGAGCCTCCGGAGTCGTTGCGCGAGGTCGAGAGCTTCCAACTCATCGCGCCTCCTAAGGAGCCGGTCGCGGGCAAGCTGAACTTCTCCACTGACGGCTTCTCCGCTGAGATGGTGGCGGCACTGACCGCTGGGCTGCCGGAATCGCCGGAGGCCTGCGGCGACAGAGCGGCTTCGCCTGCTGTCTCAGCGGACCACGGAAATGGCGCCGGGGTGACGCTGCACGCGCTCGGCTCGCTCAAGCCGCTGGGCCAGTTGCGCGAGTCGTTCATCCTGGCAACGAATGAAGAAGGTCTGTGGATCATCGATCAGCATGTTGCGCACGAGCGTGTGCTGTTCGAGAAAGTCCTGCGCGAGGGCAAGGCCAAGCGAGTCCAGCAGCAACGCCTGCTGATGCCCATGCTGGTGGAGCTGACGCCGGCCCAGATGGTCGCATTCGCGGAGATTGCGGCGGAGCTGGAACGCAATGGCTTTGAAGCCGAACCGTTCGGTCCGCGAACGCTGGCGGTGAAGGCCGCTCCCATTGGCCTGGAGGGCCGCGAACTCGAACGCATGCTGACCGAGGTGCTGGAGCAACGCGAGCGCCTGGAGCAGCGGGAGAACCTGGAGGCGCTGCGCACGCGTATCGCGGCGTCCATCGCGTGCCATGCCGCGGTCAAGGTGAACATGCCGCTGGACCGCACACGCATGGAGTGGCTGCTTCAGGAATTGGGCAAGACGGAGCATCCCACGAGCTGTCCGCATGGGCGTCCGATCGCACTGCGGTATTCTTGGAAGGACATCGAGAGAGCGTTCCATCGCATTTAGGGATGTACGAAACAACCCCTCTCGGCCGCTGGAACTCGAGGGAGTCTTGCGGTTATGGACGAGCTAGAGCCTGTCTTTTGTAGAGCGCTAGTTGTTCAGCAGGCTCCACATTGTCCAGCAGGCGCTGGAGCTTCGGGAGATGGAGCTTTAGCTGCCCTTAGTCACGGTTTTCGCAGCGATGGGTCTGACCGCACCCGTAGCCGCTGCATCCACACGCATTGCAGCAATAGATTGGAATCAAATGAATTCAGAGCAATTACAGAAGACGCGCCAGGGGCATTGGCGTCAGGATGGCAAGGCGCTGCTGACGCTGGAAGACGCGGAGCAGTGGCTCAATGAGAATCAGTTGTGTCTGTTTCTTCCCCGCCGCGCGCACCTGCCGGTACCGGCGCCCTCGTTTGCGGAGGCGGTAGGCGGCAAGAGCGATGCGACGCCCGGTCCAGAGACGCTGACGCAGGCCAGACAGTTGATGGCGCGTCTGGTAGCGTCCGGCGCGGCCGTCCCGCTGAACTTGTTTGGCACCCCGGGCGAACACCCGGATTTTCTGGCGACGCCCGAGGCGCTGATGTTTCTCTATGCCCTGCAGGGCGAGCGCAATCCGAAGCACGGACCGCAGAGTTCGGGCGCCGGCAGAGTCTCCCCGCTGGCGGTCGAGGTTTGGAAGGTCCTGGAGCGTGAAGGCGCGCTAACCGCCGATGAACTGCGGGAGCGCGTGGGACGGGAGATCACCGAGGCTGCCGTGCTGCGAGCACTGTCAGAGCTGTGGCACGGTTTGCGGGTAGCGCCCGCGCCCGGTGAGAACGATGAACCGGCGCAGTGGGAGCCGCTGTCGGCGCGGCATCGCAAGGTAATCGCGAGTGGCAGTACGCAGTCGCAAACCACCGCACTCTCGATGCTGGTCTCCTACTATCTGCGCTCGGCGATCATTGCGACGGGTGAAGAGATCGAGCTCTTTCTATCACCGGTCACCTCGCGTTCGCGGGTGCGGGATGTACTGCGTGGCTTGTCGGCCAGTCGCCAGTTAGGCACTCTGCCGCTGGGCACGCAGATGCACTTCTATGTGGAAGGCACGCTGCCGGAGTTCGTTGAAGAAGAGATTGTAGCCATGCAAGCGGATGCTGGACTGGAAGGCAACGAGCCGGACATGCAAGAGGTTGGCGGCGAGATAGCGGCGCGCGGCGTCGCAGGCGACCGCGCAGAGCGGGCGCATGCCCCGCGGCCGCCACACGGCGCCCGTCCTCTAAGCCCACCCCGGCGCTCCGCACCGGAGCGGCCCGCGTTCGGTGACAGAGCCGCGTTCGGTGACAGAGCCGCGTTTGGTGACAGAGCAAAGAGCAGGCCGTCGTTCGGGCAGCGGGCGAAGCGTCCTTCGTTCGGTGAGCGCAGCCAGCGGCCGTTCGGCGCGCGCGAGGGAGCGGCGGAACGGCCATCGCGGCCACCCTTTCGGCGCGCCAGCGAAGCTGGCGCCGGGAGTGCTCCGCGGGGCGAGGGGCGCGGTGCTCCGCGCAGCGGCGGTTTCGGCGCTCGCGAGGGTGCAAGGGCGCGCCCGGCAAAGCCGTTCGGAGGAGCGTCAAGCTCGTTCAAGCCGGGGCGGTTCAGCAAACCGTTCAGCAAGCCGAGCGGCGCGCCGTTTCGCCGGAAGGAAGCTGGGTCCGGTGGCGGCGAGGGCGGGGCACGTCCGCCATTCCGCCGTGCCGGGGGAGGTCGGCTACAGCGGCCCGAATCTACGCGCGGCGGCTCTGCGCGGGGTGGATCCGCACGGCCGGGAGCGATCAAGTCCGGAGCCGGCGGTCGCAGACCGGAGGGCGGTTTCTCCGCAGAGCGCCAGGAGAGGCCGCAAGATCGGCGGCAAGACCGGCCGCAGAGCTTCGAACGGCGCGAAGGCGCCGGGCCACGCAGGAATGAAGGCCGTCCGCCGCAGCGGCGCGAGGCGGGCGGCTCGTTCGGAGCGCGGGCGGAACGCCCGGCACGGCGGCCATTTGGCGACCGGAGCCGGGAAGGCAGCACCTTCAAGGCCCGTGCTCCGCGCGCGGGCGGCGAGCGGCCGTCCTTTGCACGCGGAGAGGGCCGTCCGGCGGCGGGAGCTGGCGCCCGCACCTTCAAGCCCGGGAGTTTCAAGACCGGGAGTTCCAAACCGAGAAGGGAAGAGGGAGCGCGTCCACAGCGTGGCGAGAGCAGCGGCCGGCCAGCGTCTCGTGCATTTGGTGACAAGGGGAGCAGCTTCAAGCCGCGCGCTCCGCGTGCGGGCGGCGAACGGGGGTCGTTCCCTCGGAGAGAGGGCCGACCGGCGGAGGGTGCGGGAGGTCCGCGCACGTTCAAGCCGCGCAGTGGTGAAGGAGCACGGCCGCCGCGTCGTGAGGGCGGTTTTGCCAAGGGCCCGGGCAGCGCCCGCCCGCCTTACAAGAGCAGGGGAGCAGGTCCAAGGTCCGATGCGACGCAGTCGGGCCCGAGATCGTCTGGCTCGAGGTCTTCCGGCTCGGGTTCTTCCGGGCCAAGACCGGGCGGCGCGGCGGGCGGCGCGGCGGGGAAGAGTTTCGGTGGCCCCAAGCGGGCCGGATTCAAGCCGGGCACTAAACCGGGTGCGGGAGCCGGCGGATTCAAGCCACCCAAGCGGAAGGGACCGCGCAATCCGCATGGTGGAGGCGAGGCATGAGCGAGGCCGGCCTGCCTGGTCAGCCATCTCGTGAGCCTTTGTCCGCACAGCCAGCCGCAGCTCACGCCTCCGCCGTTCAGCCTTCGGTCACTCAACCACCCGCCACTCAACCACTGATCGTGGCCATCGACGGGCCCGCGGGCGCGGGGAAGAGCACCCTGGCCAAGAGGCTGGCGGAGCGCTTTGGGCTGCTCAATCTGGAGACCGGCGCGATGTACCGCGCCTTTGCGTGGAAGGCGCTGGAGCGCGGCGTGGCGACTGGGGATGCCGCGGCTCTGGACCGTCTGGCGGCGGAGACCATGTTGGATTTACAGCCAGGCGCCGGGGGTAACCGCGTGCTGCTGGATGGCGTCGAGGTGACCGACCGTTTGCGTACGCCGGAGGTGACCACGGCGGCGTCCGAGGTGAGTGTGCATCCGGCGATCCGCCGCTGGATGGTGTCGCTGCAGCGGCAACTGGGCGCGCGCGGCAACGTGGTGATGGAGGGGCGGGACATCGGCACGGAGGTGTTTCCGCATGCGCCGGTGAAGATCTTCCTCGATGCCTCGCCGGAGACACGCGGAGAGCGGCGCTTCGAGCAGGTGCGGGAACGCGAAGACGTGCCGGTCCCCGAGATGGTGTTGCGTGAGATTCGGGAGCGAGACCGGCGGGACCGCACGCGCGCAAACTCGCCGCTGCGGCCGGCGGAGGATGCGGTCGTGATCGACTCTACGGAATTGCCGCTCGAAGCCGTAGTGGCGCGGGCCGTGGCGCTGATCGAGGCTCGCCTGGTCCGCTGAGGTAATGTTTACCGGGGGGACCCCCCTCCCCCATATGGTATAGAAGCCCAGTAGAATCAGAGAGATAGAGAGGCGAGTGGCGCTCCATATCTCATTCTAAAGCGCTTACGAGCAAAAATTAGAAAGCAAAGGAGTTAGGCAACGAGTCAGCGAGTCAGCGAGTCAGCGAGTCAGCGGATCAGGGAGCCGGCCTATTTCAAGTGTAGAGGAATCGCGGAATTAGTACGCCAACTTTCGAGAAAACCTAGCTACTGGGCGGTGGGCTCGGGTATCGCACCGGCGGGAGCTTTCAGGCGCGGAGCTTTGGGGGCCTTGGGGGCAGCCGGGGGCTCTGGAGGTTGCGGCGGCTCGAACGACGGGCTTCCCTTCTGAATCCGAATATCGCCGTGGTCGGCCACCAGCGTGATACGCGCCTTGCTGGCGCCGCTGCCGGCGTCCCCGCGCAGCGAGTGGTCACTGGAGTCGCCGTCCGTCAGCTTGACGTCGGACGAGACATCGCCCTGGCTGGCGGTGGCGTCCAGATGAAAGGATGCGCCCTGCGGTACGGTCAACTGGATGCCGCCGTTGTTGTTGTGTACCTCGACGTCACCGAAGGGCGAGGCCATCTGAAGATCGACGTCGCCGTCGGAGTTCTGGATGTTGGTGGGACCGGCGCTCAGGCCGGCGAGCACGATGTTCTTGGCCTTGGTATCGAGGCGCAGCGGAGCGGTGGCGCGGGTGACGTGCAGATCGCCGGAGTCGAGCGAGAGGTCGCCGGGAAGGTGCTGCACGGTGAAGCTCGTGCGGCTGGAGTGGAAGGTGAGTGGAGCTTCGAGCTGAGAGAGGCTGACGTCGCCGAAGAAATCTCCGTTGAGCGAGACCGGACCTTTGACGGCGGTGACGCTGGCGTCATTGGTGCGGCCGCTGAGGGCCAGAGTTCCGGCGATCAGGTGCGCGGAGAAGTCCCCCTCGCTCATCTTGGCTACGACGGCGTTGCCAATCTTGTTGAGAGCGATGTCGCCGTGTCCCGAATCGAGGTTCAGGGCGCCGTTGATGCCGTTGATGGAGATGTCGCCATGTCCGGCGTGCACGGTGACACTGGCGCTGTCAGGGAGTTGAATGGTCAGGTCGGCACTGCCGCGTGAAACATCCCTGGTGGTGAGTGCGCCCCGCTGGCCGGTAAGGTGGAAGTGGGGCGCCAACTGGTCGAGCTGCCGGTTGGCTTGGCGATCGTTGCCGGCGTAGACGGTGTCGTGCGCGCTGACGTGGATGCGGTCATCGGTGGAGGCGGCGATGTTGACGTCGCCGCGCGGGTTGTCGACGACCAGGACGCCACCCGCGGGGAAATCCTGATCGAACTGCGCGTCGCGGTCATGCGCCTTCCCAAAGAAGTGCATGCCCCAGCTCTGGTCGTCCGGCGAGAAGTGCCAGCCGAACGGGCTCTGCTCCGCGTGGTGGCCGACAATACCAAGAATGGCCAGCAGAATGATGACGCCGACCAGTCCGCCCACGGAGGAGCGTGCGCCGTAGGCAGAGTTGCGGCTGGAAAACCACTCCAGGAGCGACAGCAGGCCGAGCGCGATCAGAAGCAGGGGCCACCAGTGCACATACCAACCCCAGAAGGCATATCCGCTGATCTTGCCCGTCTGGATGAGCAGGGCGACGACGCCGATGGCGATCAGTACAAAGGGCCGGAGGATCGAGGGCCGGCGCATGGCATACCAGTAGGAGCGTTGCGCTTTCCAGGCATCGC
>JBPCNO010000057.1:0-21656 GCA_051001135.1 Acidobacteriaceae bacterium | reverse complement strand
CCGTTGCCGCGATCGCGCGGAACGCCTCCCGCGCCGCGCGCACCGTCGTCTCCACCACCGCATCCGTGTGCGCCGTGCTCAGAAAGAGCGCTTCAAATTGCGATGGCGGCAGCCACACGCCGGCGTCCAGCATGGCCCGGTGGAACGCCGCGAAGAGCGCGGTATCGGAAGCCGCGGCATCTTCGAAGTTGCGCACCGGACCCTCCCGGAAAAACCATGTGAACATCGCGCCCACACGGTTCGTCGTCACCGCGATCCCGTTCTCTCGCGCTGCCTGGGCGACGCCCTCAGCGACCGACTTGCTGCTCGCGTCCAACTGTTCGTAGACCGCGCGCTCATGCTCCTTCAGGTAGTGCAGCGTCGCGATCCCGGCCGCCATGGCCAGCGGATTTCCGCTCAACGTTCCCGCCTGGTACACCGGTCCCAAAGGCGCCAGCAGATCCATGATCTCGCGACGGCCGCCGAATGCGCCGCACGGCAGTCCGCCTCCGATGATCTTCCCCAGGCAGGTCAGGTCCGGAACAATGCTGCAGAGCTGCTGCACCCCGCCGCGCGCCACGCGGAAGCCGGTCATGACCTCGTCGAAGATCAGCACCGCGCCCCTGCGCGACGTAAGCTCCCGCAACCCCTGCAGATACACTGGCGCCGGCGGAACGCAGCCCATATTGCCCGCCACCGGCTCCAGAATCACGCAGGCAATGCTCTCCGCATGCGCGGCAAACGCCGCCTCCACCGCCGCAAGGTCGTTGTAGGGTAGCGCCATCGTCAACTGCGCGATCTCCTCTGGAACTCCAGCAGAGCCGGGGATGCCAAAGGTCGCAACACCCGAGCCAGCCTTCACCAGCAAGCCGTCCGCGTGGCCGTGATAGCAGCCCTCGAACTTCAGGATGTACTTGCGCCCGGTGAAGGCGCGCGCCAGGCGAATCGCCGACATGGTCGCCTCGGTGCCGGAATTGACGAAGCGCAGTTTTTCTATCGATGGAACGGCCTCCATTACCAGTTCGGCCAGATCCGCCTCCGCCGCCGTCGACGCCCCGAAGCTGGCCGAACGCGCCGCCGCCTGCTGGATCGCCTCCACCACCGGCGGAAACGCATGGCCCAGAATCATCGGTCCCCAGGAGCCGAAGTAATCGACGTAGCGGTTGCCATCCGCGTCGAACAGATATGCGCCCTCGGCGCGCGCAATGAACGGTGGATCGCCGCCTACGGCTCGGAACGCACGGACCGGAGAATCGACGCCACCGGGAAGAAAATGCTCGGCGCGCTGCTGCAGCTTACGGGACTGCTCAAGTTGCCTCATCCTATCCAGTATAGAAACCATCGCTCCCCCTATCCGCAATCAGGAGAACCGATGAGCAGTCAGCCCAACATCCCGCCCTTCAACTTCGATTCCGCCACCAGAAAAGTGCAGACCGCCGAAGATCTCTGGAACACCCGCGATCCGGAGAAGGTCATCCTCGGCTACACCGAAGACTCCGAGTGGCGCAACCGCCACGAGTTCCTCCAGGGCCGTGAGCAGATCAAAGCCTTTCTCAGGCGCAAGTGGGAGCGCGAGCTCCACTATCACCTGCGCAAGTACCTGTGGACCTTCAACGACAATCGCATCGCCGTCCACTTCGAATACGAGTGCCACGATGCGAACGGGCAGTGGTTCCGCTCCTATGGCGTCGAATTGTGGGAGTTCGCTCCAGACGGCCGCATGCGGCGCAGGATCGCCAGCATCAATGACGCGCCTATCGCGGAGAACGAGCGCCGCATTCGATAGTCCGGCCACCGATCGCTGCCCTCGCGACTCGCCACATCCTGTTAACCGGCATAGTCTAAGCTGCTGCTGGGCATGCGCATCGTTCTCACCACCTTCGGCACGCTGGGCGATGTGCATCCGCTGCTCGCGTTGGCGCTCGAGCTTCGCCGTCGCGGGCACACGCCTGTGCTGGCGGTTCCGGAGATCTTCCGCGCCAAAATCGAACCGCTTGGGCTTGCATTCGCACGCGTCGGTCCCTCGCTCAACCCACAGGACCCCCGCCAGGTCGCCATGCTTATGGATATCCGCAAAGGAACCGAGCGCACCCTGCGCGAGATCCTCTTCTCCGCCATCCGGCACAGCTATCGGGAACTGCGCGCCGCCGTCGAGGCTGACGGCGGTGCGGACCTGATGCTGAGCGGCGAGCTCACCTATCAGGCCCCGCTGGTAGCGGAGATGACCGGCGTGCCCTGGGCCAGCTATGTGCTGGCGCCGCTCTCGTTCTTCTCCGCCTACGACGCGCCCGTGCTGCCGCCCTACCCCGCGCTCGCTCGCCTGCAATCGCTCGCTCCCGTCACCGGCCGTGCAGTCGTCCGCTTCGCCCGGTGGAGGACGCGGCGCTGGCCGCTGGCCGTCCAACAACTCCGCGGCGAACTCGGACTCCCGCGCGGAGGAAATGTGATCTTTGACGCCAAGCACTCCCCCGACCGGGTGCTGGCCATGTTTTCGCCGCTACTGGGCAAGCCGCAGCGGGATTGGCCTGCCAACACTCTGGTGAGCGGCTTCGTCTTCTACGACGGTGACGCCGTCAAGCGGGACCTGCCGCCCGAGGTCGCCCGCTTTCTCCAAACCGGTGCGGCGCCAGTGGTCTTTACGCTTGGATCCGCCGCGGTGCTCGATGCGGGCTCGTTCTTTGCTCAGAGTGCGCAGGCCGCTGAAAGCCTCGGCGTCCGTGCCGTCCTGCTCGTCGGAACTGATCGCCGCAACATCCCGCACACCCACTCCCGCAATCTCTGCCTAGCGGAGTATGCGCCCTACTCCCAGCTCTTCCCGCATGCCTCCGTGGTGGTCCACCAGGGCGGCGTCGGCACCACCGCGCAGGCGCTTCATGCCGGCAAACCCATGCTGATGATGCCCTACAGTCACGATCAGCCCGACAATGCCCGGCGCATGCAACGGCTGGGCGTCGCCCGCGTCATCCGCCGCGAGCACTACACCGCAGAGTCTGTGGCCACGCAGATCGCGGCCTTGCTGCGGGATGAGCGGGTACGCGCGAAGGCCGCGGCCGCCGGCACTCTGCTGCGTGCGGAGAACGGTCTCAGCGCGGCCTGTGACGCTCTTGAATCCCTCGCCGTCCGCAGCCGCAACCGCGCACGCCCGGACGCCTGAACGGTCGGGGCTCCTGAACGGTCCAGACTACTGATCGGTCGGGGCTCCTGAACGGCCTCAGAAGAGAAAAAGAAAAAGGGCAGGGATCGCTCCCTGCCCCTCGTCTCATCTGTTTTCCGTTTGCAGCGTCTCCCGTTTTAGAGCGGTTGTACGTCCGCCGCCTGCCAGCCTTTAGGGCCCTTTACGACGTTGAACTGCACCGCCTGGCCCTCCTGCAAGCTCTTGAATCCATTCGAATTGATGGCCGAGAAATGCACGAAGACGTCCTCCCCGCTTTCGCGAGAGATGAACCCGAAACCTTTAGCGTCGTTAAACCACTTCACTGTGCCTTGTTCCATCGTGATGCAATTCCTAACGGTTGAAATAGCGCTGAGTGAATCGGAGCCAACTGGCAGATCCTTGCGGTTTGGGCGAGAACTGCTCTTGCCCGGTCCTCGGAACGCGCCATTAGTTTACCAAAATAACCCCTCAACCATCACCTCTAAACCTGCTGATTCCCGGCCGCGGGCATTACTTTGGTCAGGCGACTGCGCTCACGATGACAACCGCCTCGCTGTCATCCCGAGCGAACCGGGGTCCCCAGCAAACCCGCTTTTGGCTTGATGGGGTGGAGAGTCGAGGGATCTGCGTTTCGGTTCCATCCGTTATCCTCGACGCATGCCCGACCCGTTCTCCGGTAAGCCCGACCCGTTCTCCGGTAAAGACGATCTTTTCTTCAATCTTCTAGCCGAAGCCGCGCCGCCCCTCCGCGCCGCCTTTGCTTCCCTGCCTGCAGCCAATTCCGCCTCCCTGCCCGACAACGCCTCCGCCGTGCTGCTCGAAGTTGCCGAGCGCCTGGGCGACAATTTCCCCTACTTCCATCCCCTCTACGCCGGGCAGATGCTCAAGCCACCCCACCCCGTCGCCCGCGCCGCCTACGCTCTCGCAATGTCCATCAATCCCAACAACCATGCGCTCGACGGCGGCCGCGCCAGCTCCGCCATGGAACTCGAGGCCGTGCGCGCACTGGCGACGATGTTCGGCTGGAACACCCATCTCGGCCACCTCACCAGCAGTGGCACCTTCGCCAATCTGGAGGCGCTCTGGATCTCCAGCCAGATCTCCAGCCAGATCTCCGGCCAGATCTCCAGCCAGATCGCGAATCAGTTGCGGCCGGGCAGCCGCATCCTCGCCTCCGAGCAGGCCCACTACACCCACAGCCGCATCTCCGGGGTTCTGCAACTGCCGTTCTCGCCCGTGGCGACCGACAACCACGGCCGCATGGACATGCAAGCGCTCGAAGACGCCCTCCGCGCCGGAGACGTCGGAACGGTCGTGGTCACGCTCGGCGCCACCGCGACCGGCGCGGTCGATCCACTGGACGAAGTGCTCGCCCTGCGCTCCCGCTACGGCTTTCGCATTCACGTGGACGCAGCCTACGGTGGCTACTTCACCCTTGCCTCCACCCTCGACCAGCGAGCACGGCGGGCATTCGACGCTCTCGCCGAGGCCGACTCCATCGTCATCGATCCGCACAAGCACGGCCTGCAACCCTATGGCTGCGGCTGCGTTCTCTTTCGCGATCCGGCGGTCGGCCGCTTCTACAAGCATGACTCGCCTTACACCTACTTCACCTCGGAGGCGCTCCATCTGGGCGAGATCAGCCTCGAATGTTCGCGCGCCGGGGCCTCCGCCGTCGCTCTGTGGGCCACCCAGCACGTACTGCCGCTCGATTTGGGCGGCGCCTTCTCACTCGACCTGGATCGCTGCCGCCGCGCCGCGCTCGCGCTCTTTGCGAAGCTGGGCAGCGACGATCGCTTCATCCCGGCGCACCCGCCGGAGCTGGACATCGTAGTCTGGGCTGTACGCGGAGACACCCCCGCGCAGTCCTCAGAGCGCGCCGGCGCAATCTTCCACGCCGCCGCCGCCCGCGACCTTCATCTCGCGCTGGTCAAACTCCCCGCACGCTTCTTTCCTCCCGGTACCTGGCCCGCCGGTACCTGGCCCGCCAACACCCGGGCCGCCAGCGGGGAGGGCGCCACCGTCACGGCCCTCCGTTCCGTGCTCATGAAGCCCGAACATGAGGCCTGGCTACCGCGCATCTGGGAACGGCTTACCGCGGCCACGGCGGAGGTTTTTCTACAGGAGCTCCCCGCCCCTGCGCCGCGGCCGGTTCCGCGCCCGGTTCCGCGCCCGGTTCTATGATCTGTCCCCTGAACCGGTCCCCCTGACTCTGCTCGGGCCGTGCTTCCTCCGCTCAAAATGCTAGAAAAATGCCAACAAACTGCAGAACTGCCGGATTTCGCCGCATCCCATCTCTAAACGCCCAGGTTTCGCGTCTATCACCGGCTGCATTGCTTCCCAGGGTCAACCTGCACTGCCTTCCTCCGGCCCGGGCTTCCTCCGGTCAGGGCTTCCTCCGGTCAGGGCTTCCTCCGGTCAGGGAAGGAGCGGAGGTGATTTCAGAGAATGCCGCGTCTTCAGCGACGCTACCGGGTTATCTCAAAGGGGCGCGGGTAATATCGCGCTGCCACGTAAGTAACGAAGCGTCAGCGAAACAACCATATTCGTTCGAAGGAAGGGTTGTTAGAATACGCCTCATTACCCAATGATCTTCCAGCATTGCGGCTCCGGCGCCGTCTTGCTGCGCTAAACAATGCTTTGTCTTCTCTGGCCTGCGTGGTGGGGAATACCGGCCGTACCGCTGTGAAGGAGTATCAAACGGATGCGCTCGTCTAATTGGGGGAATCCTATCCCATTGCACCTCTCCACCCTTGATCGTCGTATCGATGACGGACACGTCGCCTACTTCTCGATGGAAATCGCCATCGAACCCACCATTCCTACGTACAGCGGAGGGCTCGGCGTACTCGCCGGAGACACGCTGCGCTCGGTCGCCGATCTGGGCTTACCCCTGGCCGCCGTTACCCTGGCGCATCGCCGCGGCTACTTCACCCAGATCCTGGATGAGCACGGCGTACAGACCGAGCAGGATCAGCCGTGGAGCCCCGAGGACCGCTTGACCGAAGAGGCTCCACGCGTGCGCGTCATGGTGGAGGGCCGCTCCGTCGTGGTGCGCGCCTGGCGCTATGCCATGGAAGGCGTGACCGGTCATATCCTCCCCATTTACCTGCTGGACACGGACCTCGAAGAAAACGATTCGCGCGATCGCCACATTACCGATCACCTCTACGGCGGTGACTCCGACTACCGCCTGGCGCAGGAGGCGGTGCTGGGCATCGGCGGAATGCAGATGCTCGACGCGCTCGGCTATCGCGTCAACGTCTACCACATGAACGAGGGCCACGCCGCTCTGCTCACCGTCGCCCTGTTGGAGAAGGTGCTTCGCGGCGCGCCGCTTTCCAGTGCCGGTCCGGATCAATTCGCCAAGGTGCGCCAGCGCTGCGTCTTCACCACGCACACACCCGTTCCCGCTGGACACGATCGTTTCTCCATGGAGCAGACCGACCGCATCCTCGGTCGGGAACGGACGCAGCTCATCGAGCGCGTCGGCGGCTGTCACGAGGGCATGGTGAACATGACCTACCTCGCGCTGGCGCTCTCCCGCTATGTCAACGGCGTCGCCATGCAGCACGGCAAAGTATCGCGCGGCATGTTTCCCGAGTATCAGATCGACGCCATCACCAACGGCGTCCACGCCGGCACCTGGACGGGGCCTGCCATGCAGCGTCAGTTCGACCAACACATTCCGCGTTGGCGTGAGGACAACATGCATCTCCGCTACGCGCTCGACATCCCCGCCGATGACATCGCGCGAGCCCACGACGAGCAGAAGCATCTGCTGTTCAGCGAAGTAGCCCGACGTGCGGGACTTGAGCTCGACCCGAATGTCTTCACTATCGGCTTTGCCCGCCGTGTAGCCACCTACAAGCGCGGCGACCTGCTCTTCACCGACCCGGAGCGGCTGGCCAGCATCGCCGAAGGCTGCGGCGGACTGCAGATCCTCTACGCCGGCAAGGCCCATCCCGCCGATGAGCCGGGCAAGGGCATCATTCGGCGTGTCTTCGATGCCGCCGCGCGACTCTCCTCCGGCAAGCTCCGCATCCACTACCTCGAAAACTACGAGTGGAACCTGGGCGCGCTGCTGACCGGCGGGGTCGATGTGTGGCTGAACAATCCGCTCCGCCCCTATGAGGCCTCCGGCACCAGCGGCATGAAGGCCGCCCTCAACGGCGTTCCCAGCCTCAGCATCCTCGATGGCTGGTGGATCGAGGGCTGCATCGAAGGCGTGACCGGCTGGTCCATCGCGGACCGCACGCACCCCGAGGAAGAGGCCGCGAGTCTTTACGACAAGCTGGAGTGCTCCATCCTGCCGCTCTACTATGGAAACCGCTCCGGCTGGCGCAAGCTGATGCAGAGCACCATCGCGATGAACGGCTCCTTCTTCAACACGCAGCGCATGCTGGCGCAGTACATCGTGAACTCCTACTACCCCGAGCACAGCAGTTCTACCGAGACCTCTGCCTCCGAGACCTCCGACGAAGTGCTGGAGCACGCCTTCGCGAAGTAGGCTTCCGGCGGCACGCCGTCCCTGAAAAGACGGTATGACAAAGACGGCATGCGCAAACGCATGCCGTCTTTTTTTGTTCCTCTCCATGGTTCTTCGGTTCTTCTCACGTTCCGGCGGCGGCCGATCGACCGTGATCCTTCCCCTCGCTGCATCCAAACAGATGTCGAGGAAACCCATCCACATGAGCGTCCAAGCCTCCCGCACCTCTTCTCTGCTGACCGTCGCCGGTCTCGCCGGACTGTCGCTGTTTTCAGTCCTGTTCTCTTCCAGGAAAAAGCGCAGCTCGGATGGGTGGGTAGACGTCACGGCCGGGCTGCATTTCGCCAAGACACCCATATACGAGGGTGATCCCTCTCTGCGCCTCGAATGGACCCGTTCTCTCGCCCAGCACGGCGTGAATCTCTCGCGCTACTCCATGGGCAGCCATACCGGCACCCATATCGATGCGCCTCTCCATTTCGTCGAAGGCGGCCGGACGATCGATCAGATCGGCCTGGACACACTCATCGGTCCAGCCCGTGTCATCGATATCCCCGCGGAGATCCAGGCCATCACCGCTGCAGTGTTGAAGCAGTACCGATGGAAGGATGCCAAACGCATTCTCTTCCGCACCAAAAGCAGCACACGCCGCTGGATGCAGAACCCTCTCTTTCACAAGGACTATCCCTTCATCGCTCCCGATGCCGCCAGACTCCTGGCCCGGCGCGGCGTCCAACTGGTCGGTATCGACTATCTCTCGGTCGAGAAATACAACGCGCCGCCGGAGACCCACATCCTCCTGCTAGCGAAGAATGTCTGGATCGTCGAGGGACTGGACCTGAGCGAGATCGAGCCCGGCGATTACGACGTGCTCCTGCTGCCCCTCAAACTCGTGGGCGGCGAAGCCGCGCCCGCCCGTGCGCTGCTGCGCAAGCGCGGCTGAGGATGACACCCATGTATCTGTACCTGTAACAGTAGCGAATACCCAATCAGTCGGCTGCTAGTCCCCGTGCTGTGGCAGTTCCATCAGCCTGTCTTTATGGCCCGGAATAAAGAACAGTCGCAGCTTGTCGAAGAACAGATACACCACCGGCGTGGTGAACAGTGTCAGCATCTGCGACACGATCAGGCCGCCGACGATGGTAATGCCAAGAGGACGCCGCAGCTCGGATCCGGTGCCCGTGCCCAGTGCCAGGGGCAGCCCGCCCAGCAGCGCCGCCATGGTCGTCATCATGATGGGACGAAAGCGCAGCAGGCAGGCCTGATAGATGGCCTCCTCCGGACTCTTGCCCTCGCGCCGCTCCGCATCCAGCGCGAAGTCGATCATCATGATGGCATTCTTCTTCACAATGCCTATCAGCAGAATGATCCCGATCAGCGCAATCACGCTCAGGTCGGTGCCGGTGATGAGCAACGCCAGAATGGCGCCCACCCCGGCCGACGGCAGCGTGGACAAAATCGTGATCGGATGCACATAGCTCTCATAGAGAATGCCCAGCACGATGTACACCGTGCCCAGCGCCGCAATAATCAACATCGGCTCGCTCGCGAGCGACGACTGGAACGCCTGCGCCGTACCCGCGAAATTCGCATGCACGCCGCTAGGCACGCCGATCTCCTGTTCGGCAGCCTGCAGTGCCTTCACCGCATCGCCCAGCGCCACCCCCGGCGCCAGGTTGAAGGTCAGCGTGCTCGCCGGGTACTGTCCCTGGTGGTTGACCGCGAGTGTGGTCCGCCGCGATTCGAAGTGCGAAATCTGCGACAGCGGCACGTTGGTTCCATTCGACGAACGGATATAGATGTTCCCCAGAGAGCTCGGATCGCGCTGGTACTTCGGGTCTACTTCCATCACGACGAAATACTGGTTCAGCGCCGTGTACATGGTCGAGACCTGGCGCTGGCCGAAGGCGTCGTAGAGCACGTTGTCGATATCCGCCGCTGTAATCCCCAGCCGTGACGCGCTGTCGCGATCGATAACTAGTCGCGCCTCCAGCCCCTGGTCCTGCTGGTCGGTGGAGGCATCACGCAACTGCGGCATCGTCCGCATCTTGGCCAGCAGCTTGGACGCCCAGGTATTCAGCTCATCCACATTCTGGTCTTCCAGCGTGTACTGATACTGTGCGTCGCTCTGCCGCCCGCCTACCGTGATGTCCTGTGACGACTGTAAGAAGAGATTGATCCCCGGAATGCCGGCGAGCTTGCCGCGCAGACGATTGATGATCTGCTCCGACGAGGCGCTGCGCTCCGAGAGCGGCTTCAGCGAGATGAACATGCGGCCTACGTTGGTCGTGGCCCCCCCGCCATTGCCCCCCGCGAATGCCATCACGTACTGCACGCCCGGGTCCTTCTGCACAATGGCCGCAAGCTGCGCCTGCTTCACCTTCATGGCGTCGAAAGAGATGTCCTGCGAAGCGCGCACGGCTCCCCCCACTCGCCCCGTGTCCTCCTGCGGGAAGAAACCCTTTGGCACCAGAACGTAAAGGTAGATATTCAGCGCCAGCGTGCCGATGGTGATCAACAGCACCGGCAATTGGTGCGCGATGACCCAGCGCAGTCCCCGCTCATAGCCACCCAGTATCCAGTTGAAGAAGCGCTCGCCCAGCAGATAGAAGCGGCCGCGGGTCTCGCGGTCGTGCTGCTTCAGGAAGCGCGCGCACATCATTGGCGTGGTCGTCAGTGACACCACCAGCGACACGGCAATGGCCACGCTCAACGTCACGGCGAACTCGCGGAAGAGCCGCCCCACGATGCCGCCCATCAGCAGGATGGGAATAAATACCGCGATGAGCGACGTGCTCATCGAAAGTACGGTGAAGCCGATCTCCTTCGAGCCGCGCATCGCCGCGTCGTATGGCGACATGCCCTGCTCCAGATAGCGGGTGATGTTTTCCAGCACCACAATCGCATCGTCCACCACGAAGCCGGTGGAGATGGTCAGCGCCATCAGCGAGAGGTTGTCGAGCGTGTAGCCCAGAAGGTACATCACGCCGAAGGTGCCCACCAGCGACAGCGGCACGGAGACGCTGGGAATGATCGTGGCCCACGCATCGCGCAGAAAGAAGAACACCACCGCAATCACCAGCAGAATCGAGATGATGAGTGTGATCTCCACATCCCGCACCGCCGCGCGAATGGTCACCGTCCGATCGAGCACGATGTTCACATGGATCATCGGCGAGATCGACTCTTCCAGGCTGGGCAGCGCCGCCTTCACCCGGTCCACCGTGTCGATCACGTTCGCGCCGGCGATCTTGAAGACGACGATCAGCACCGCGGGCTTGCCATTGGCCAGACCCGCGGTATAGATATTCGCCGACGAGTCCACCACATTGCCCAAATCCTGAAGCCGCACCGCGGCCCCCGTCGTCGGGTTCACGCCGACAATCAGCGGCGCATATTCCTTGGCCTTGAAGAGCTGATCATTGGTGGCGATGTCGGAGATGGTCTGGGAGTTCTTGAAGTAGCCCTTGGCCATGTTGACGTTGACCACACCAAGGGTCGCCCGCAATGCCTCAAGGCCAATCCCGTAGGAGCTGAGCTGCAGCGGATTCGTCTCGATCCGTACCGCCGGGCTCGAACTGCCGCCCACAAACGTCTCGCCCACGCCGGAGATCTGCGAGATCTTCTGCTGCAGGATGGAGTCGGCTGCGTCGTACATCTGCGGCCGGGTCAAGGTGTCGGAGGTCAACGACAGGATCATGATCGGCGCATCGGCCGGATTCGATTTGTAGAAGTGCGGGTTCTGCGGCAGGTTCGCCGGCAGGTTCGCGCGCGCCGCGTTGATGGCTGCCTGCACGTCGCGCGCGGCCCCATTGATGTCGCGATTCAGGTCGAACTGCAGAATCACGCTGGTGCCGCCGAGTGAGCTCGCGGAGGTCATCTGCGTCACTCCCGCGATACGCCCGAACTGCCGTTCCAGCGGCGTGGCAATGGCCGAGGCCACCGTCTCCGGACTGGCTCCCGGCAACTGCGCCGAGACGTTGATCGTCGGAAACTCCACCTCGGGCAGCGACGCCACCGGTAGCAGGCTATAGGCCACGGCGCCGGCCAGCAGCAGGGCCAGGCTCAGCAGCGAGGTCGCGACCGGACGGCGGATAAAGGGTGCGGACAGGTGCATGGTCTAGGCTTCCTAATCTGCCGAGACAGCGTGTTCTTCGATGTGGGTGGTGCGCTGGGCAGGCCGCTTGGTAAAGCGCATCGCCAGCCGGTCGAAGTAGAGATAGATCACCGGCGTCGTATAGAGCGTAAGCGCCTGTGACACGATCAGGCCGCCCACAATGGTGATGCCGAGCGGCTTGCGCAGCTCCGATCCCATGCCCGTGCCGAGCGCCAGCGGCAGGCCGCCGAGCAGCGCCGCCATGGTCGTCATCATGATGGGACGGAAGCGCAGCAGGCACGCCTGATAGATCGATTCCTCCGGGCTCTTGCCTCCCTTGCGCTCCGCCTCCAGCGCGAAATCGATCATCATGATGGCGTTCTTCTTCACAATGCCGATCAGCAGAATGATGCCGATGATGCCGATGACGTTCAGGTCCATGTGGAACAGCAGCAGCGCCAGAATCGCTCCGACACCGGCGGAGGGCAGCGTGGACAGAATGGTCACCGGGTGAATGTAGCTCTCATAGAGCACGCCCAGCACGATGTAGACCGTGATGAGCGCGGCCAGGATCAGCAGCGGCTCGTTGGTCAGTGACGCCTCGAAGGCCTTGGCCGTACCCTGGAAGCTGGCGTTCACGCTTGCCGGCATGCCGAGCTGGTTCTCGACCTGGTTGATCACCTTCACGGCCTCGCCCAGAGATGCGCCCGGGGCCAGGTTGAAGGAAAGCGTGGTCGACGGAAACTGCCCCAGGTGCTGAATTGCCAGCGGCGCATTCGTGGGCTGCACATGCACGAAGGTGCTGAGCGGAACCTCCGTGCCGGCCGACGATTTGATATAGATACTGCTCAGGTCGCTTGCGTCATGCTGGAAGTTCGGCTGCACCTCCAGGATTACGTGGTACTGGTTCAACTGCGTGAACATGGTCGAGACCTGCCGTTGCCCGAAGGCGTCGTAGAGCACGTTATCGATGGTCGACATGCTCACGCCCAGGCGGGACGCCGTGTCGCGATCGATCACCAGGTCCGTCTCCAGCCCGTTGTCCTGCAGATCGCTGGCCACATCGCGCAACTGCGGCTGCTTGCGCAGCGCCTCCACCAGCTTCTTGCTCCACAGCGTCAGCTCCTGTGGGTTGGCGTCCTCGAGTGAGTACTGGTACTGCGTCCGGCTCACCGAGTCTGCCACCGTCAAATCTTGCAGCGGCTGCAGGTAAAGCGTGATGCCCACCACCCGCTGCAGTCTGGTCTGCAGACGCTGGATAATCGCGGGCGCGCGATCCGTGCGCTGATCGAGCGGCTTCAGATTGATCTGAATGCGGCCGCTGTTCATGGTGGTGTTCACGCCATCGATGCCGATGAAGGAGGACAGGCTCTCAACATCCGGATCCTGCAGGATGACATCCGCGAGCCGCTGCTGCCGCTT
Organism: Acidobacteriaceae bacterium; assembly: GCA_051001135.1. GTDB lineage: Bacteria > Acidobacteriota > Terriglobia > Terriglobales > Acidobacteriaceae > CAWHMN01. The sequence continues at coordinate 8,516 of JBPCNO010000057.1, read as the reverse complement.
CGCCATGTTCGTAAACGAGACCGTCTGCGGCGCTTCGGAGATGCCCAGCAGCACGCCCGTGTCCTCGATGGGAAAGAAGCCCTTGGGCACCACGACGTACAGCACCAGCGTCAGCACCAGCGTCCCGATGGTGACCAGCAGCGTGACGAACTGATGCCGCAGCACGAACTGCAGCGTCTTCGCGTACCACGCGATCACCGCCTGGAAGAAGTGCTCCGACTTGCGATAGAGCCTGCCCTGCTGCTCCTCCGGCTTGTGCTTCAGGATCTTGGCGCACATCATCGGCGTCAAGGTCAGCGACACCACTGCCGATACCAGGATGGTGACCGCCAGCGTGATGGCAAACTCGCGGAAGAGCCGGCCCACCACATCTCCCATGAACAACAGCGGGATCAGCACCGCGATGAGCGAGACGGTCAACGACACGATAGTGAAGCCGATCTGCTCCGAGCCGCGCAGTGCCGCCACCAGCGGCGTGTCCCCTTCCTCGATGTAGCGGGAGATGTTCTCGATCATCACGATCGCGTCATCCACCACGAAGCCGGTCGAGATGGTCAGCGCCATCAGCGTCAGGTTATTCAAGCTGTAGCCCAGCAGGTACATCACGCCGAAGGTGCCCACTAGCGACAGTGGCACCGCCACGCTGGGGATCACCGTTGCCGCCAGGTTGCGCAGGAACAGGAAGATCACCATGACCACCAGGGCCACCGTCAGCAGCAGCTCGAACTGCACATCCTTCACCGACGAGCGGATGGTGGTGGTGCGATCGGTCAGCACGGTCACGTTAATCGAGGCCGGCAGGCTGGTCTTCAACTGCGGCAGCAACGCCTCGATGCGGTTGACCACAGCGATGATGTTCGCGCCCGGCTGCCGCTGCACGTTCAGGATCACCGCCGGCGTCCGGTTCATCCACGCCGCCTGCATGATGTTTTCCGCGCCGTCCTTGATGTCCGCGACATCGGACATGCGCACCGGCGCGCCGTTGCGATAGGCGATGATGACCGGCTTGTACTCGGCGCTGGTCAGCAACTGGTCGTTGGCGCCGATGGTGTACGTCTGCCGCGTGCCGTTCAGGTTGCCCTTCGCCTGGTCAACATTGGCGGCCGCGATCGCCGTGCGCAGGTCCTCCAGGCTCAGCCCATAGGAAGCCAGTTGCGCCGGGTTGGCCTGGATGCGCACCGCCGGCTTCTGCCCGCCGGCGATCGACACCAGACCGACGCCCGAGACCTGCGAGATCTTCTGCGCCATGTTGGTATCGGCCAGGTCTTCCACGCGCTGCAACGGCATGGTGTCGGAGGTCAACGCCAGCGTCAGGATCGGCTGGTCCGCCGGGTTTACCTTGCTGTAGATGGGCGGGTTGGGCAGCCCTGTGGGCAGGAAGCTCTGCGCGGCGTTGATGCCCGCCTGCACCTCCTGCTCCGCCACATCGATGTCTTCATCCAGATTGAACTCGAGCGTGATCACCGACCCGCCCTGCGAGCTGGTGGAGGTCATCTGGTTGAGTCCCGGCATCTGTCCGAACTGCCGTTCGAGCGGTGCCGTCACCGCCGACGACATCACATCCGGACTGGCGCCCGGATAAAACGTGACCACCTGAATGATGGGGTAGTCCACCTCCGGCAGCGCTGAAACCGGCAGTTGCCGGTACGCCACAAAGCCTGCAAGCAGGATCGCCGCCATCAGCAGCGACGTCGCTACCGGCCGCAGGATGAATGGCCTGGAAGGATTCATGCTGGCATCACTCTCCGGCTGAGGCAGGTGGCGCTTGCCGTTGCGCGGGATGCTGACCGCCATGCCCCATGCTCGGGACGACCTTGGTGCCTTCGCGCAGCTTGTCCGCGCCGTCGATCACGATCTGCTGCCCGGCGGTCAAGCCGCTATCCAGCACCACGGCTGTACCCTCGACCGTGCTCACCTTCACCGGCTGCATGGCCGCCGTCTTGTCCGGCTTCACCAGCCACACGTAATCGCCATCCGTGCCATGCTGCAGCGCGGCCGCCGGCATCACGATCGCATTCGGCCGCTGCTCGATCACCAGGTGTACGTTCACGAACTGATTGGGAAAGAGTAGCTGTTCCTTGTTGGTGAAGACCGCCTTGAGCTTTTCCGTGCCGGTAGTTGTGTCGATCTGGTTGTCCACCGCCATCAGCACCCCGGCTTCCAGATCATGCGTATCCGAGCGGTCGAACGCCTCCGCGGGTAGCTGCTTGTTGGCCCGCAGCCTCACCAGCACGCGCTGCAACTGGTCTTCCGGCAAGGTGAAATAAACGGCGATCGGCTCGAACTGGTTGATCACCAGCGTCTCGGTCGTGTTGGCGATGACCAGGTTGCCCGGATCGACCAGCCGCAGGCCTACCCGTCCATCGATGGGTGAGACGACATGGCAATACTGCACGTTAAGGGCGTCGCTCTCGATTGCGGCCTGGTCGGTCTTGATGGCGCCCTGAAACTGACCCAGGTTGGATTGATAAGTATCCAGTTGCTCCTTCGAGACCACGCCCTGGTCGTAGAGCGCCTTGTAGCGGTTGTACTCCGCCTGGTTGTTCTGGAGCTGCGCTTCGTCCCGCGCCAGTTGCCCCTTCGCCTGGTCCAGCGCCGCCTGGTAGGGTCGCGGGTCGATCAGCATCAACTCCTGGCCCTTCCGTACATCCTGCCCCTCGCGGAAGTTCACGCTCATCAATTGCCCGGTCACCCGCGGCGTCACCTTTACGCTGTAGTACGGCGTGACCGTGCCCAGCCCGGTCAGGTAGATGGGCATGGTCCTCTGCTGCACCGCGGCTACCTGCACCGGAACGGCGCTGTTGGCCATGATCTCCGCCTTCTTGGCGGCCTTTGCGGCGGCTTGTTTGCGCGCGGACGTCACCCGCCATACCACCGTCGCCGCCAGCGCCAGCAGCACCAGCACCACCAGCCAGCGCAGCCAGTGCCGCTTCCGCGGAGGCTCCGGAGGGATAGTCTGGTCCGTCGGAGGCACGCGATACGCGTATGTGGATGTGGGCACCGGCTCGGTGGACTGCACTGGGGACATACCTGGAACTTCCTCTCAGGGAATGCGCCATGCCGTTCGGCGGCCACGGCAACGGACGGTTTACTGATTAGTTCTACTGACGGCGGAGCTTCCGGATTGGTTTCTCAGGCGACCCATCTTTCTTGCGCTCCCGGCTTTCATGAGGTCATTTTTCAACCTCTTCTCACCTTATGAAGCCTCTCGCCCTTCGCGTTCATCTCTAGTTCTGCAGCCATCGGCTTTCCGGGAGATCCGGAAGCACTTTGGAAATTCGGAGGCCTTGCGCGTTTACCCCTCTGCGCCGCATTTGCGCTTCATCAGGAGTCTTTGCAGCGGGACGCGTCGTCTTTTCAGTTTACAAGGACTGTGCGCTGCGCCGGCGCGCACAGCATTAATCGTTGTGCTGGATTGTTACAAAACGACATGCAAGCAGACCGGGCCGGCAGAGATGCGGCCGGCAGAGATACGGCCGGCAGAGATGCGGGAAGACCGGCCGAACAAACCTTTACACTGAGAGTGTCCGCCTCTTTTAGCCAGACGCACAACTCTTCCGCCGGTGCTTCCAGGGAACGCCGGGCAGATAATCCTCGGTACCGGCGGCACAGGCAGTTCAACAGGCATTGCAGTAAACGCAGGATGGAGCGACGGGCTGCGCCGCGCCAGACCCAGTGTTTCCCTTCGCGGCACATCTACCCGGGCGCGCGGCGGCGGCGGGACGCAGGCAGCCAGGAGACGAATTAGCAAACCATGTGGATTGTTCGCCTAGCGCTCCGGCGCCCCTACACCTTCGCCGTGCTCGCGTTGCTGCTGCTCATCCTGGGCCCGCTCTCCATCCTCAGCACGCCCGTCGACATCTTCCCCAACATCGACATCCCCGTCGTCAGCATCATCTGGAACTACCAGGGACTCGCGCCGCAGGAGATGGCCGACCGCATCATCACCATCACCGAACGCTCTCTCACCACCACCGTCGATAACATCGACCATGTCGAGTCGAACTCACTCTACGGTGTCGCCGTCGTCAAGGTGTTCTTCCAGCCACAGGTTGACCTGCCGACGGCCATCGCCCAGATCACCGCTATCTCGCAGACGCAGTTGCGCCAGTTGCCCACCGGCACCACGCCTCCCCTCATCATCGACTACAACGCGTCGAGCGTGCCTATCCTGCAACTGGGCCTCTCTGGCCAGGGTCTCTCCGAGCAGCAGCTCAACGACTTTGGCCTTAACTTCGTGCGCACCCAATTGGTGACGGTGCGCGGAGCGGCCATTCCCTACCCCTACGGCGGCAAGCAGCGCCAGGTGCAAATCGACCTCAATCTCCAGCAACTGCAATCCAAGGGGCTCTCCCCGCAGGATGTCGTCAACACCATCGCCGCGCAGAACCTCATCCTGCCCTCCGGGACCATGAAAGTGGGCACTTATGAATATCAGATAGGCACCAACAGCGCCCCCACCACCATCGCCGGTTTGAATGACCTTCCCATCCGCCAGGTCAACGGCGCCATGGTCTACATCCGCGACGTTGCCCACGTCCGCGACGGCTTTCCTCCCCAGACCAATATCGTGCGCGTGGACGGGCAGCGCGCTTCGCTCCTCACCATCCAGAAGAACGGCAATTCCTCCACGCTCCAGATCATCAAAGGTATCTTCGCCAAGCTGCAGGTGATTGCGCAGACCCTGCCACCGCAGTTTAAGATGACGCCCTTGTCCGATCAGTCGATCTTCGTCCGCGGCGCCATCACCGGTGTGGTTCGCGAAGGCATCCTCGCCGCCTGCCTTACCGGATTTATGATCCTGGTCTTCCTGGGAAGCTGGCGTTCGACGCTCATCATCGCCGTCTCCATCCCGCTCTCCATCCTGGTCTCGCTCATGCTGCTCGGGGCTCTGGGCGAGACCATCAACATCATGACCCTCGGTGGCCTCGCGCTCGCCGTCGGTATTCTCGTCGACGATGCCACGGTCGAGATCGAGAACATCAACCGCAATCTCGAAGAGGGCAAGGAGATCGAGCAGGCGATCCTCGATGGGGCCTCGCAGATCGCCATCCCTGCCTTCGTCTCCACTCTCTCCATCTGCATCGTCTTCGTGCCGATGTTCTTTCTCGGCGGGGTGGCCAAGTACCTCTTCGTTCCCCTGGCGGAGGCGGTGGTCTTCGCCATGCTCGCCTCCTATTTCCTGTCGCGTACCGTTGTGCCCACCATGGCTAAGTTCCTGCTTGCCGAACACGATCCGGAAGAGCAGAAGCGCAAACAACACAGCCGCAATCCCTGGACGCGCTTTCAACTCGGCTTCGAGCGGCGCTTCGAGCAGTTCCGCCACTTCTACTACGGGCTACTGGCTCTGGCGCTGGAGCACAGCACCGTGTTCTTCCTGCTCTTCATCGTCTTCTGCGGCGGCTCCTTCCTCCTGCTCTACCCCTCGCTCGGCCAGGACTTCTTTCCCTCCGTCGACGCCGGGCAGTTCAAGCTGCACGTCCGCGCGCGCACCGGCACGCGTATCGAAGAGACCGCGCGGCTCTGCGACCAGATCGACGACGCCATCCGCCGCGAGATCCCGAAGAGCGAACTGGTCACCATCATCGACAACATCGGCATTCCCTACTCCGGCCTCAACCTCTCCTACTCCAACAGCGGCGTGGTCGGCTCGGCCGATGCCGATGTCACCGTCTCGCTCACCGCCAGGCACCATCCGACCGACAATTACATCCGCGCTCTGCGCCCCAAGTTGGCGCAGCAGTTCCCCGGCGTCTCCTTCTACACGCTGCCCGTGGACATGACCACGCAGATCCTGAACTTCGGACTGCCCGCGCCCATCGACATCCAGATCATCGGCCATGACATGATGGCCAATCATGCCTTCGCCGAGCGCCTGGTGCAGCAGATCAAGCACGTCCCCGGAACCGCGGACATGCGCATTCAGCAGCCCTTTAACGAGCCCCGTCTCTTCGTCGATGTCGACCGGTCCCGCGCCCTCGATGTGGGCTTCACCCAACGCGACATCGCCGGATCCCTGCTGGTGGCTCTCAGCGGCAGCTATCAAACCTCGCCGACGTACTGGCTGAATCCCAAGAACGGTGTGAGCTACAACATCGCCACGCAGTCCCCGCAGTACAATCTCGATTCCCTCCAGGACCTCCAGAACATTCCCATCAGCGCCAGCAGCGGCATGGCTGCGCTCCCCGCGCCTGCCGCGAGCCGCGGCGCCGCCGGTCCCGCGCAGACCCAGTACCAGATGGGCGGCAAGCCGATCCAGATCCTCGGTAACATCGCCGACATCACACGCGGTGAAGAGCTCGCAACCGTGACCCACTACAACATCCAGCCGGTGATCGACATCTATGGAAACGTCGAGAACACCGATCTGCGCACCGTATCGAACAAGATCAACGCCATCCTCGACCAGCATCGCAAGGAGCTGCCGCGCGGCTCCCAGATGGTCGTCCGCGGCCAGGTGCAGACGATGAACTCCTCCTTCATTGGCCTCATCGCCGGACTGGCCTTCTCCATCCTCCTGGTCTACCTGCTCATCGTCGTCAACTTCCAGTCCTGGCTCGATCCGTTCATCATCATTGCCGCGTTGCCGGCGGCGCTGGCCGGCATCGTATGGATGCTCTTCATCACCGGCACCCACATCAGCGTGCCCGCACTCACCGGTTCCATCATGTGCATGGGTGTTGCGACGGCGAACTCCATCCTGGTCATCTCCTTTGCCCGGGAGCAGTTGGAGGAAAACAATGGCGATGCCCACGCCGCGGCCTTGGCAGCCGGCTTTACCCGCTTCCGCCCCGTGCTCATGACCGCGCTCGCGATGATCATCGGCATGGTGCCCATGGCGCTCGGGCTGGGTGATGGCGGCGAGCAGAATGCTCCGCTCGGCCGTGCGGTGATCGGTGGGCTGCTGCTGGCTACCGCCGCCACCCTCTTCTTCGTCCCTACCTTCTTCAGCGTGGTGCATGGCGCGCTGGAGCGCCGCCGGCGTGCCCGGCAAGGACCGCAGCAACACGACACTTCCGGAGAGTTCCAACCATGAGCGAGTTCAACCATCCCCCGACCCCCAACCCGGGCCGGCCCCAGGCGCCCAACGCAGGCCAGGAACACGCGCCGCGCGACGGCGCCCCAGCGCATCCGGACCAGCATCGGCAGGAGCCGCCGCACCCCGCCATGTCCGGCCGCGCCGCCCTGATCGTCATCGCCGTGCTCGCCATCGTAGCCGTGGCCGTCGCTCTCTTCGGCATACTCTCCCGGCGGCATGCACGCACCGCGCTTGCCGCCGAGACCAACGCCCTCGCCGTTCCCGATGTGATCGCCGTATCGCCCAGAAAGGGCTCGCCCGAATCCGAAGTGGTGCTGCCCGGCAACATGTTCGCCTACGAGGATTCGCCCATCTACGCGCGCACCAATGGTTACCTGAATCACTGGTACTTCGACATCGGCGCGCACGTGAAGAAGGGTCAACTGCTGGCCACCATCAGCTCGCCTGAGGTGGACCAGCAACTGCTGCAGGCCCAGGCTGACCTGGCCACCGCGCAATCCAATGCCGGCTACGCCAAGGCCACCGCGCAGCGCTATCAGGGCTTGCTTGCCTCCGACGCCGTCTCCCAGCAGGACACCGAGAACTTCACCACTCAGGCCCACTCCTCGAACACCACGGTGCAGTCTTCGCTTGCCAATGTGCATCGCCTGCAGGAGCTGCAATCCTTCGAGAAGATCTATGCGCCCTTCAACGGTGTGGTCACCGCGCGCGGCATCGATGTCGGCCAGTTGATCGATCAGGGCGCCGCCAAGGAGCTCTTTCACCTCGCCTCCACAGACGTGCTGCGCGTCTACATCAACGTGCCGCAGCTCTACTCTCGTGACGCGATCACCGGCACCAGGGCCAGTCTCACCTTCTCCGAGTATCCCGGGCGCACCTTTCAGGGAACGCTGGTGCGCAACGCCAAAGCCATCGATCCCACCTCGCGCACGCTGCTGGTCGAAGTGGACGTGGATAACCGCAAGGGCGAGCTGGTGCCCGGCGCCTACACCCAGGTGCACATGAAGGTGAACCGCTCCGCGCCCACCCTGGTCATTCCTGTTTCCGCGCTGCTCTTCCGTCAGGAAGGCCTGCGCGTCGCCACCGTCCAGCGTCAGGGCGATCGCGAGATTGCCCGGCTGGTTCCCATCACTCTGGGGCACGATGATGGCGAAACCGTGCAGGTGGTGAATGGCCTCGACGCCGATGCCAAGGTCATTCAGAGCCCACCCGACTCCGTGATCGATGGCGAGCCGGTGCACATCGTGCAGCCGCAGCAGCAGGGAGGCGCGCCCACTCAGCCGCAGCAGCGAGGCAGCGAATGAGGCCGCCCCGCGCATCCGGCCGCGCGCGCCTTGGTTTCGGACTTGTGGCAGCCACAACGCTCCTGACCTCTGGCTGCCTGATCTCTGGCTGCCTGATCTCTGGCTGCAAATTCGGCCCCAACTACAAGACACCCGCCACCGCGATGGCTCCTTCTTATAAGGCAGCCATGAGC
>JBPCNO010000056.1:0-15754 GCA_051001135.1 Acidobacteriaceae bacterium | reverse complement strand
TTTTTTCTGGGCCGCGTCTTTCTGCTGCGCGTCAGTCCAGTTCCCACACTTCATCTCCAGTCGAGAAGGTTTTGGTGAGCCGGTAGTGCCGGTACAAATAGTCCTGGAATGACCCCAGATAATCCACGGAATAGCCGAGGGCATGTGGGGTATACATGGACCGGCGCAGTAGCAGCAGCGGTACGCGATTCGTTTCGAGCGCTTCGATGACCGCGGCGATCTGCTCCGGCCGCGTATATTCCGATGGACCGGGCGCATCGATCGGAGCCGGGTTCCGCAGCTTGAGCGGGAGGTACATCGGAGGCATGCCAAAGTACATCTGCCCTGGCCGGGTGTGGGCCATGGTCCAGCGATAGACCTCGTAGACAGCCGGATCTTCAATTGCTGCGCGGCCCGCTGGGAGATCGATATAGCTCCAGTGCCGCTCCTGGACCCGCAGGGGCATAGCGATGGCGATGGCCAGTGTCATCGCGCCGAGCGTCACCGCCGCCAGTATTCCCGCTCTCCGCTGCCGGTTGAGGAGCCAGACGAGGAGAATCATCGCGGGTGGACTGACACTTGAGATTCTCTTGATAGAGAGCGCGGGCGCAACGGCGAGGAACATTGCGACGCCTGTACAAGCAACGGCGAGAAGTTTGCCCCAAGGTTCATCCGAGCTATTTGGGCTATCCCTTCGTCTCGTGCGCATAACCCAGAAAAAGACGACGTATACCAGCGGGACTGTGGCATACATGAAGGGATAGCAGACCCACTTCAAAAAGCCGCCGCGGATTTGAAAATCGGTCCAGGTACCGAGCCAGTTGTTGATCGGAACAGAAGAATAGTATCGGGCTGGAAAGACCAGAACACAATCGATCCAGCGGCTGAAGCCGGCGGCCAGAATGAATGGAACATTGATCATGGCAAACGTCGCCAACGCCGCTCCGCAGAGAAGCAGGCATAGCCTCCAGTACGGGCCTGACCGCTCCGGTTCTCCCCGTGACCTCCAAGCGAGATATGCCGCGAATCCCACCACGGCGGCTGCACCTTTGGTTTGCGTAAAACTGGCAGCCACGCCACAAAGTACCCCTACGGCAACTACGCGTGAGTAACTCGTGAAGTCCAGCAAGATCAGCAGAGCCGCCATAATCACAACCGTGCTGAACCAGTGATGGGTTGCATCCAGGGACCCGTAGAGGACGAAGCCCGCAAGGAGAAGCCCCGGCAGAAGGGCGGCAACACCCCGCAGCAAGCGGGCGCTGCAAAGGGTCATCCAGAGTGCAGTTAGAGCGGCTAATAGCGCCATAACGGCGTTCGGAATCCAGAGGGAGACGCCGAACAACCTGAAGACCAGTGCATAGACCAGGTCCGTTCCGGGGGTGAGGAACTGGAAGTAGTCGCGATACGGCAGCTGGCCGGCAAGCAGTCGGCTCCCGCTCGTGGCGAAGCCCAGTTGATCTCCCCAGAGAAGGATGGGGACATCCGGTACAACGAAAGACCGAAAATAACAGACGGCAAAGGTGAAACAAGCAACGAGGGCCGCACTCCAGACGCAGCGCGTTCTCGCCGGGGGCAGCCGTTCCAATCGCGCCGACGCCATTCCTGCCATGTCCGGGTATCCCCCGCGCGCGCTGGATGGGCCTGCCAAGTGATGCCTCCTCTGAACGAGCACTCCACATAGCTGACTTCCCCGCGCAACAGCAATAGGAAGAACGATCTATCTGCAATACGTAGCGGAGTGTACACGAACCGTAGCGAGCGGCCGCTCGAGGAGCCAGGTCTATCATCGATAATGGCCACTCATGAATGAGACGCTGCAGGGGCGCTGCCTGGGACTCATCGGAGGGCTGGGTGTCGGAGCCACCTTTCACTATTACCGGGAGTTGGCGAAGGCCCAAGAGGTACAGGGACGCGCACTCGAGTTGATCATGGCTCACGTGCAGATGAGCCGCGTGTTCGAGCATATTCAGGCCAACTCGCCAGGGGGCCTGGCGCGGTACCTGGCAGAGTTCATTAGCCAAATGAAGGCCGGCGGGGCGCAGGTGGCGGCCATTCCTGCGGTCACGCCGCACTACTGCATCGGTGAGCTGCACGCGATATCGCCCCTGCCGCTGATCAGCATTCTGGATCCGGTTGCGGAAGAGATCATCGCCAGGGGGATCGGCCGAGTCGCCATCTTCGGCACCCGCTTCACTATCGAGAGCGGCCTGTTCGGCAGCTTGGGAAACGTGGAACTGGTTACGCCCAGGCCCAGCGAAGTGGACTATATTCACTCGACATATTTCGAGATTGCGCAGCAAGGACGAGGCTCAGAGGAACAACATAGAGGGCTGACGGCTCTGGCGCACACACTCCGCGAGCGCGATCGTGTAGACGCGATCGTTCTGGCTGGAACCGACCTCTCGCTGCTCTTCAACCACGAGAATACCGATTTCCCGCATATCGATTGCGCCCGCCTGCACCTTGGCGCGATCATGCGCGCGCTAACGGCAGACGGGGCGCGCTAGAGAGCTTCCGTCCAGTCTCCGTATGCGATACTCACAAAGAATGTACAAACGCATCCTGCTCAAGCTTTCAGGGGAGGCGCTGGCCGCTGGCCGCGGCTTTGGCGTAGACGTCGACACGGTGCACAAGCTCTGCGCCGAGATCGCGGAGGTGCGGAGACAGGGCATCGAGCTGGCGATCGTGGTGGGGGGCGGCAACTTCTTCCGCGGCGTCGCCGATCAGGCCAAGCACATGGATCGCGTCGCCGCCGATCACATGGGCATGCTGGGCACGGTGATCAACTCGCTCGCATTTCAGGATGCGCTGGAGAAGAACGGGGTGCACAGCCGCGTGATGTCGGCCATCGAAATGAACCAGGTGGCGGAGCCCTACATTCGCCGCCGCGCCATCCGGCATCTGGAGAAGGGCCGGGTGGTGATCTTCGCCGCCGGTACCGGCAACCCTTATTTTTCCACCGACACCGCGGCTTCGCTCCGCGCGATGGAGATCAAGGCCGATGTACTGCTCAAGGCGACCAAGGTGGACGGCATCTACAACGCCGACCCGGTGCTCATCAAAGACGCGGTAAAGTTCGAGGAGATTACCTATTACGACATTCTGCGGCTGGGGCTGAAGGTGATGGATATGACCGCCGTGAGCTTGTGCAAGGACAACAACATGCCGATGATCGTCTTCAACATGAACCAGCCGGGGAACATCCTGCGCGTGGCCAGTGGTGAAAGGGTCGGCTCGCTCGTGACGGCCTGAGCCGTCTCTCCTGCGCGAATCAGTGGTTATTGAGTGGAGTCGGGTTATCCAGTGGAGTTGCGGTGGCTGACTCTTCCCCCTCATCATCCAGCGCGACCTTGCCGGAGGAATCCGCGTCTATAGTGGCAGTGTCTGTGGCCGACGCACCTCTTCCATCGTCCGATATCACCCCGCCCCGGCGGTCCCACATGGACGCGTTGACCGGTATGCGCGCCCTTGCCGCGCTGAACATCGTCTTCTTTCATTTCTCCAATCCGAAGTGGTTCGGTCCGTTCGCGCCGGTGGTGGATAACGGCTACGTCTCGGTCAGCTTCTTCCTGCTGCTCTCCGGCTTCGTGCTCGCCTACAACTATCAGGGGCGCGCGGACCGGGGTGAGATGCGGGCGCGCACCTTCTGGCTCGCGCGTTTCTCCCGCATCTACCCCGCATTCCTGTTCAGCCTTCTCGTCTCTCTGGGCATGCTGATGGAGGAGTGGCATGCGCGCACCCACGGGCAGTTTCTGGCGGGCATTGCGCTTACGCCGCTGTTGCTGCAGGGCTGGTCGCCGCAACTGTGCACCTTCTGGAATACGCCCGCGTGGACGCTGACCACCGATGTTCTGTTCTATGCGCTCTTTCCCTGGCTGATCACGCTGAAGCGGCCGCGCACGCGGCGAGCCATCGTGCTGGCTATGCTGATGTGGTGGGTGGTCAGCTTTATCCTGCCCGCCCTCTATACCATCTTCCATCCCGATGGAGAGCTGCACATTGACCGCTATTCCAATGGTCTGTGGCTGCGGGCGCTCAAGTTCGGACCGCTGCAGCACGTGCCGTCATTTCTGTTCGGCATGGGCCTGGCCAGCATCAACGACTTTCTGCCGGAGCGAAGCCGCGCGCGCCTGGCGCTGGGACTGGTAGGCTTCAGCGGCCTGTACATCGTGCTCTTTTACGGCAGCCAGATGCCATATGTCTTCATGCATGACGGGCTGCTGATGCCGCTGTACGCGATGATTATCCTCGGCCTGGCGGGGCAAAACTTCCTGGCGCGCCTCTTCTCGATCGCGCCGCTGCTGGCCGTGGGAGAGGCGAGTTACTGCCTCTACATCCTGCACTTCAATCTTTGGCTGCTGATCCACAACTCCAAGGTGCTGGAGCGTACCGGCCTGGCCCGCTTCGACCCCTGGCTTTCCTATGCTCTGCTGGTGATCGTGGCCCTTGCCGCCCTGCGCTGGGTGGAGCGACCGGGCCAGCGTTGGATCAAGCGCCGGTTCCGCTTTGAGCCCCAGGTCCAGGTGCCCACCGCCACCCCGTAACATCGGCTCCCGGGAGATGAGCGCGCGGGGAAAGTGGTAGTCTCCTGCTATGAACAAGTCTGACTTCCTGAAGGCCGATACCAAGGATCTGCGCGAAAAGCTGGAGCAGCTTAAGCGGCAGCAGGCTGAGATGGATGACCCAGCCGCAAAGGCCCGCGCCGAGGGCGAGATCCGCTCGGTGCAGCTCAGCCTGGAAAAGGCCGAGGCGGAACAGGCAGGGTCGGGCGAGAAGAAGTAGCGCGTTCAGGCGCGTAGTCTGGCTGGCCGCCTAACCACAAGGACGTTTGCTCATGAACTTCGCCGTCGGGGTTCTCCTCATTCTGGCGCTCACCTGCTTCGGCATTCTGCTGTCGCTGACGGAGATCTCGTTTGCCGCGGCGCGCATGATCCGCATGCACGCGCTGGCCGACGACGGCAATCCGCGGGCACTCCGTTTCATTGCGCTGCGACACGACACAGATCGCGTTATCACGGTCATTCAGATCATGCTCAATGCCGATGCCGTGCTGGGCGGCATCGTTGCGGAATCACTCATCACTCCCGGGCTGGCCCATCTGATGACGCAATGGGGGCTGGGGCCGAGGGCGCGGAGCGTGGGTGCGGCACTCTCGTTCTGTCTGATCACGGGCCTGTTTGTGCTGTTCGCGGATCTGCTGCCGAAACGCATCGCCTTGCTGGCGCCGGAGCGGGTGGCCCTGCGTGTCAGTTGGTTTCCCGCGCTCGCGCTGCGGCTGCTCAGTCCGCTCGTCTGGGCCTTCAGCCGCATGGCCGATGGCATCCTGCACCTGTTCCGCATTCCCTCGGCTACGGCAATCTCCCCGGATGTGGTGACGCCGGAAGACTTACGGGCGACCTTGGCGGGCGGCACCGAGTCAGGGGCGCTGCTGGAGCAGGAGCATCGGCTGATCGAGAATGTGCTGGCACTGCAGACCCGCAGCGTCACGTCGGCGATGACGCCGCGCGAGGATGTGGTCTATCTCGATCTGGATGAATCGCCGGAAGACCAGCGCGACAAGGTTCGCCGCCGGCCCTATTCCCGGTATCCGCTCTGTAACGGCGGCCTGGATGCGGTCGTCGGCTGCGTGCGGGCTGAGGATGTACTGGCTGTCATTGTGGAGGAGAGCTCCTCGGTTCTGGATCTGGCGCGAGTACGGCGAGACGTGCTCTCGCTGCCGGAGACGCTCAACCTGTGGGAGACGCTGGCGCAGTTTGAGGCGTATGGCGCCGGATTCGCTATCGTGGTCAGCGAGTATGGCATCGTGATTGGCGTCATTACATTCAAGGACGTGATGGGCGCGCTGGTGCACGGGCTCGCGAATCCGTTCGAGGAACGGCCCATCGTGAAGCGCGACGAAGACTCCTGGCTGATCGATGGCATCACGCCGCTGCCGGATGTTGAACATGCGTTGGATCTGGAGATGCTTTCGCCGGAAGGTCAATACGAGACCGTCGGCGGCTTTATGATGCACCAGTTGCGACGCGTTCCGCGCAAGGGCGACCGGGTTGAGTCCTCCGGCTTCAGCTTTGAGGTGGTCAGCCTGGAGGGGTTTCGCATCAATCAGCTTCTGGTGACGCGTTTGCCGCGAGCCGCGAATGGGGCTGCGGAGACCCCGCCGCTGCGGCACACGACGTCAGCTTCCTGATCCAAGCAGACCAAGGGCCGGTTTTGGGCACATGACCTTCGTCACGTTCCGCCTGGCGTACCTTTACCTCCGACCCGATACACTGGAATAGAGCCTGTTCCGCGAGCGACTTAGAGCGCGAGAGGAGAGCATTAACCCCTTTGTTTGCAGGAATTTGGCGGTAAGTCCCTCTTTAGAAAGAGGAATTTAGCAGATTCATACGGGGGGGTAGGGGGTCCCCCGTACGCCGCGGCGAATGGCGTCAGCTGCTTGTATGCGCCGCATGATCCGCGCTCTCCCGTTGGCACTGCGCACACCAGTAGGTCGAACGCGCGCCCACCCCCTGCTTCTGCATCAGAATCGGCGTCCCGCAGCGACGGCAAGGCTGACCCTGGCGCCTGTACACCCACAGGCGAGCGCCCGGGTCGGCGGAGCGCGCGGTACGCCGCGCACCGGTGTAGGTCATGATGCCGTCCTCGACGCCGTCCTTCACGTTCATCAGCAGGAATTTGCGTGAAGTGTGAAGCAGGCATTCGACCTCCGCACGGCTCAGCGTGGAGACCTGCCGGAAGGGGTGCACGCCACAGGCAAAGCAGATCTCGGACTTGAAGACGTTCCCGATGCCGGCCATCACCCGCTGGTTCAACAGAACCTCCGCGATTTCCTCGTTGGGATGGGCAAGCAGCCGCGCCTCCGCTTCATCCTGGGCGAACTCCATCCCCAGCAGATCCGGACCCAGTCTGGGCACGGACGAGGTCCGGTCGAGTGAACGCGCGGTGTAGAAGCGAGCCACCGGTACGTTGAACGCGACCGCCTCGCAGTCGCCGGTAGCGATGACGACGCGCATGTCCTTGCGGGGGCGGCGCCACCGCTCTCCCGCGCGATAGATGTGCCAGGAGCCGCTCATCAGCATGTGGGTGACGAGGATGAGGTCGCCGGAGAAGTGAACCAGCAGCCACTTGCCCCGAGATTCTACCTTCTCGACGGTGCGGCCCGAAATCGGCGTGTTGTCATGCACACTCGCGAGGGGCGCCAGGGCGGTTTCAAAGCGGGTGACCAGCTTGCCGCCGAGAGCGCGTTCAAGCGTGCGGGCGGCGCGGAAGATGGTATCGCCCTCGGGCATTTGATTTACTGCACCTCGGTACGCCCGGCAGTATCCTGGGGGCCGGCTGAAGGCTCCTGCGCAAATGCCGGCAAGAGCGTGCGGCGCACGTTGAAGCCGAGAGGCGCTACCTGGAAACCGGCGTCCCGCAGAAAGCGCGCCATGAAGTGTGTGCCCACCGGCGCTCCGCCGATGCTGGCGATCAGCAGCCCGCTGCGATGGCCGGCGTCCGGGCGGCGCATCTCCTCCTGCGCGATATGTACCAGGAACTGTGACAGATCGCGTGCGGTCTGCGAACGCTCAGGCTCGTCGGCAGGCAGGAAGACCTGGAGGTTGGGGTTAGTGCGACGGAGGTAGGCCACCAATTCGCCGTTGCGCAGCACTACCGTCGCGCCCACACTCCGGGTGAGCGTCCGCGGCGGCGGTTCTGCCGCAGGCGGAGCGGAGTTGTCTGTGGCCGTGAGCGCGGCAGCCTCTTCCGCCGGATCATGTGCGTCCTGAGGAGCATTGGGCCAGCGCAGCACGGAGCCATATGGATTCGCCGGATCGGTTGCGGCGATGGCGACCATCTCGGGCTTCTCCGGCTGCGCATTACTGCGCAGCGAACGGAGCAGATCGACGGCGGCGGGAAGTGCGAACTGTGTCGCTCCGAGGCCGGCGACGAAGTATCCCCGGCGCACGCGGCCGCTCTCTTCAAACGCCTTGAGCACGTCATACACCGCGCTGAAGCCGCCGGGCAGGTTCTCCTGGGCAACGCTCTCGCGCGTGAGCACACCGTACCGCGAGAGCAACTGGTTGGCGATGGCGTGACTCCACTCAGTGCTCGCGGAGACCGTCGCTTCGGGCGGTGGAACCATGGTCCACCGGCCCTGCGCACTGGGCGGCGTGGTGCGGCGCGAGCGGAAACTCGGCAGATTATGCTGTCGCTTGGGCTGGCGCGCCGAGGAGGGCAGCGTGATGTAGGCACGCAGCGCGTGAAAGGTATCGTTGGTCACCAGTCCCCGCCAGACGAGGCTCCAGAGCGCATCGAGCGTCTCTCCCGGATAGCCGCCTCCGGTGGCATCGTGCAGTTGCGTAAAGAACGCAGCGCCACCGCGCGAGAGCTGGGCCAGCAATGCCTCTTCGCGCGGCGAGAGCGGCACCGCGGCGAGCACATTCTGTCGTTGTGGGGGTAGCAGGGCGCTCAACCGGTCGGCGAGATAGAGCGCGATGCGCCCATCGTGCTCCCCCAGCGGATCGAGGCCGATCCATACGACTTCACCGGCGGCGATCAGCGTGTCTAACTGGCCCGGCTCATAGTTCCCCAGCCGTGCGGTGAGGATGGAGTTCTCGACCAGCGAAGCGGCCAGAGGTGCGCCCTGCAGATTTTCGATAGTGTCGAGCAGCGAATCGAGTCCGCGACGCCGTTGCAACACGCCTTGCCAGTGCGTATTCAGCCGGGCCAGCATCTGCTGCTCGACCGGCTCCACTTCCCTGCGCAGGCGAGCCAGCGATTTCCGGCGGATGAGCCGCAGCACTTCAGCATCGCACCATTCGCGATGAACGCCTTCCGGCCGGAATCCACCCTCCACCACGCGCCCGTCGAGCAGCAGTTCGTGCAGCGTGGTTTCCACCGTTGCGGGGTCCAGCGCAAAGCGGGCCGCCGCCTCTGCGAGAGTGAACGGGCCGTGCGTGCGCGCGTACCTGCGAATGAGTTCGAGCACCGGCTCGGCCACGGGCGCGAGCATCGCTTTCGGCAGCCCAGGCGGAAGCGGGATACCCAGAGCATCGCGGTAGCGAGCCGCATCTTCCACGGCGATCAGCCGCTTCTCGCCCGCCATTTTGATCTCCAGCAGGCGTCTGGCTCGCAGCAGTCGTTCGGTATGGATTGCCAGATCGACGGAGGCGAGGCGGCGCAGCAACTCCGCGCGATTGAGATCGCCCAGCCGCAATAAAAGATCGTGAATGCCATCAGCCGAGCGCGCCTTGAGGTTCTCCTGCAGCGATTGCAGTTGCTCTTCCACTTCGGCAATCGCATCGGCCGCGAGCAGCTCGCGCAGATCCGCGTCTCCCATCAGCTCGCGTAGCTGATCCTGGTCGATGGAAAGCGCCTGCGCCCTGCGCTCGGCCAGCGGAGCATCCCCGTCGTAGATGTAATTCGCCACATAGCTGAAGAGCAGCGAAGCCGCAAAGGGCGACGGCGTGCGCGAGTCGGCGATATGCACGCGAATGGTTCGGGAGCCGATGGAGCGCAGGACATCCAGAAACGCGGGCATATCGAAGACGTCGCGCATGCACTCGCGATATGCCTCCAGCAGCAACGGAAACGCGGGATAGCGTGCGGCGACGGAGAGCAGATCATAGGCACGCTTGCGTTGTTGCCACAATGGCGTGCGACCCTGTGCGCGTCTGCGCGGAAGCAGCAGCGCGCGTGCGGCGCTCTCGCGAAACTTCGCGGCAAAGAGCGCTGTCGACCCAAGCTGGCGCAGCACCAGGTCGGTCGCCTCCGCGGGGTCGAGCAGGATGGTGTCCGCGTCCGGGGGGACGTCGGTGTCGGGGAAGCGCAGCACGAAGCCGTCGTCCGCCCACATGGTTTCGACCTCTACGCTGCCCGCGGCGCGCATGCGCCCGCTGATGGCCATGGCCCATGGAGCGTGCACACGGCTGCCGAACGGTGTGAGCACGCAGACGCGCCAGTCGCCCAGCTCGTCGCGCACACGTTCGATCACGATGGTGCGGTCATCTGGAACTGCGGTGGTGGCTAATTCCTGATCGGCGAGGAAGCGAATCAGGTTTTCCGCCGCCAGCGGATCGAGATCGTGTTCGCGCGTCAACCGGCTGAGCGCCGCATTCCGCGGCAGCTCTCGCAGCTCGCGGGTGAGCGCGCCGATGCGCTGGCCGAACTCCAGCGGCCGCCCGGCCGCATCTCCGTGCCAGAAGGGCATCTTGCCCGGCTCACCGGGAGCGGGCGATACCAGCACGCGGTCATGCGTGATCTCATCGATACGCCAGGTGGTGGCTCCAAGGATGAAAGTGTCGCCGGTGCGGCTCTCGAAGATCATCTCTTCGTCCAGTTCTCCCACGCGCACCGGCCGTCCTTCGGTCCCGGAGAGGAACACACCGTAGAGCCCGCGATCCGGAATGGTGCCGCCATTCAGGATCGCAAGCATCTTCGAGCCCTCCCGCGGCGTCACCAGATTGCGTACGCGATCCCAGGTCACGCGCGGCCGCAGCTCTGCAAACTCGTCCGATGGGTAGCGCCCGGCGAGCAGGTCCAGCACGCCTTCGAAGGCAGCGCGGCTCAACTGCGCGAAGGGGGCAGAACTGCGCACGATTCCGTACAACTCATCGAGGGTAATTTCGGGGGCGATCGGCGGTTCATTTCGTTTTCGCCGAACCCGCCCGACGACAGGCGGCTGCGCCACGATGGCGACGATCTGCTGCGCCAGCACATCCAGAGGATTGCGCAGGAAGCGCGTCGATTCCACCAGTCCTTCGTGCATGGCCCTGGTGACGGTCGCGCATGCCAGCAGGTCGGCGCGGTACTTCGGGAAGATGATGCCCTCGCTGGCTGCGCCCACGTGGTGCCCAGCGCGACCGATGCGCTGCATGCCGCTGGCGACCGAGGGCGGCGATTCGATCTGAATGACAAGATCGATCGCGCCCATATCGATGCCGAGCTCGAGTGACGAGGTGCATACCAGCGCGCGGATCTTGCCCGCCTTCAGCAGCTCCTCAATTTCCGTACGTTGTACCGCTGCAAGCGAACCGTGATGTGCGCGCGCGATCGGCTCCTGGGCCAGTTCATTCAGCGCGCCGGCGAGCCGCTCGGCGACGCGGCGGCTGTTGACGAAGATGAGTGTCGAGGTGCGCTCACGCACGATCTCGAGCAGCCGCGGGTGGATCGCGCTCCAGATGGAGGTGCGCTTCGGTCCCTGCGATGCAGCGCCACTGGGCAGATCCTCGGACTGCCCCAGCCGCGCCATATCTTCCACGGGTACCTCGATGCGCAGGTCCAGCCGCTTCGGCTCTTGGGCATTGACGATGGTGACGGGGCGAAAGCTCACCGCGCGCTCTTCGCGTTGTGCTGGTGCTTCCGCCGTCTTGTCGCTGGTCCACTGAGTTGCCATCTCAATAGCGAGTTC
Organism: Acidobacteriaceae bacterium; assembly: GCA_051001135.1. Lineage (GTDB taxonomy): Bacteria > Acidobacteriota > Terriglobia > Terriglobales > Acidobacteriaceae > CAWHMN01. The sequence goes on along the minus strand of JBPCNO010000056.1, from coordinate 4,383 downwards.
AGTCGCCGACTCGGCGAGATCCGGTTCACCTTGAATCGGTGTGGCGAGCTGGGCCTGCTCTGCGCCCGCAAGAAAGTGCGCCACCTCTTCCAGTGGGCGTTGTGTCGCGGACAAACCAATACGCTGAAAGGGCTTGTCGGTAATAGCCAGCAGCCGTTCGAGTGAAAGCGCCAGGTGCGCGCCGCGCTTGGTGGGTACGAGCGCGTGAATTTCATCCACGATTACGGTCTCGACTCCGCGTAAGCCCGCGGCGGCGTCCGAGGTAAGCAGCAGATAGAGCGACTCCGGCGTGGTGATAAGGATCTCTGCCGGGCGGCGGCGAAAGCGCGCCCGTTCCCGCTGTGAGGTATCGCCCGTGCGCACGCTGATCTCCGGCTCGCGCACGGCAACGCCGGAACGCCGCGCCATATTGGCGATGCCGGCGAGGGGCGAGCGCAGGTTGCGTTCCACGTCTACGGCGAGGGCCTTCAGCGGGCTGATGTAGATGACACGGCACGCCTTGTCTTCCTCGCGTGCGGTCGCGGGTTCCGCATCCAACATGAGGCGATTCAGGCACCACAGGAAGGCGGTCAGCGTCTTGCCGGTGCCGGTGGGCGCCAGGATGAGCGTGTGTTCGCCGCGGGCGATCGCGGGCCAGCCCAGCGTTTGTGGAGCTGTGGGCCGGTCGAAGACGGCGCGGAACCAATCGGCGGTGACGGAGTGGAACAGCGAGAGCACGCCGGCAGTAGGTTTGACCGGCAACTCCGGTGCTTTCTTCTTGACCGGCGCCGCCTTGCGGGTTATCCGCTTCTCTGCCATGTATCTCTTACTCTGCGGTCCAGGCTTAATCCTGCGGTCCAGGCTTAATCCTGCGGTCCAGGCTCTCAGATTACGCCGCTCGAAGTTGAGATGACGTCTGCGCAATCAGCGGCGCAGTTCATCGCTCAGGATGACCGCTTCCGCGATCTCCCGCATGGATCTGCGCTTCTGGCGGCTCTGCTTCCTCAGCATGGCATAGGCAGTCTCTTCGTCCAGCTTCAGGTCGCGTTGCAGGATGCCCTTCGCGCGTTCGACGGATTTGCGGGTTTCGAGCTGGTCGCTGAGTGCCGTTCGTTCGGTCTCCAGACGGGCCATCTCCACCTCTGCGCCGACCAGAAATCCGATGGTCGAGATGAGGCGGATCTCGCGCTCGCTGTGGTGGTGCTCGCGACGATGCTGCACGTTGATGACGCCGACGAGTTTGCCGCGGCTCAGGATGGGGACGGAGAGGAAGGCTTCGAAGCGGTCTTCCGGAAGCTCGGTGAAGAGTTTGAAACGGGTATCGCCGGCGGCATTCACCGGGATGGCAACCGGCTCATGATACTGGGCCACCCACCCGGTGATGCCCTGGCCGAGGGGGAGCCCAAGGGTATCGACGACGCCGGCGTGCGGCAGCTTGGAGCCGCGCAGCACCAGCTTGTCGCCTTCGAGCACATAGATGAGGCATGCGTCGCACTTCACTACGGATGAGACGAAGTCGACGACGCGCTCCAGCACCGCATGCAGCGGATCGGCCGCGGCGATGCGGCTGCCGAGTTCGTGCAGGAACTCGAACGGGGAACTCTCTTGACTGCTCGCACTCTCATCTTTCAAGCGGCGGCTCTCCCGGCAATGTGCCGATAGGCACGTTGTGGAACGGGGTTATACCCACCGTATGATAGCCGGAGCATGGTTTCCAGTACCGAAGTTGTCTCCGAGATGGACGCCTACGCGCAAGCGAGTGCCGCGGCCGCCTACATCCGTGCGCAGGCCGATGTGCAGCCGCGGATCGGACTGGTTCTGGGCTCCGGACTGGGCTCCGGACTGGGCGCGCTTGTGGACACGCTTTTCGATGCCGTCGCTCATCCTTTCGCAGAGATTCCGCACTTTCCGCGGACCACCGTTGCAGGCCATACCGGCCGGCTGGTGCTGGGGAGCGTGAACGGAGTCGTGGTTGCCATCATGCAGGGCCGGGTGCACGGGTACGAAGGCTACACGCCGGCGGAGGTCGTTTTCCCCGTGCGCGTCCTGCGGCTGCTTGGGGTGAGTACGATGGTGATCACGAATGCCGCGGGCGGGATCCGCACGGACCTGCGCCCGGGCGACCTGGTGCTGCTCACCGACCACATCAACTTCACCGGGAGTCATCCGCTGACCGGTGTGAACGAGGTCCGCTTTGGCCCGCGCTTCTGCGATATGACCGATGCGTATGTGCCTCGGCTGCGCGCGCTGGCGTACCGGGCGGCCGCCGAGGAGGACATCCCGTTGGCGGAGGGTGTGTACCTCGGCCTCTCCGGCCCAAGCTATGAGACGCCGGCGGAGATACGCGCCTTCCGCACCCTGGGGGCGGATGTGGTCGGCATGTCCACGGTGCACGAGGTGATCGCGGCGCGCCACCTGGGCATGGAGGTGGCCGGCATCTCCTGCGTCACCAACATGGCGGCCGGCGTGGCGCCGGGGGTCATCGATCACCAGGAGGTGCTGGAGACGGGTTCTCGGGTCGCGGACCGTCTGGGCCGATTGCTGGCGCGGCTCATCCCGCTGCTGGCGGGTGCCGCATGACGCCTCTCCTGGTCGGGATTGGAGGGTATTCGGGGTCTGGCAAGACGACGCTGGCGCGGGAGCTGGCGCGCGAATTCGGCGGGCTGCTGCTGTCGCTCGACAGCTACTACCGCGACCTGAGCCATGTGGAGCCGGAGATGCGCAGCCTGCACAACTTCGACGATCCAGAGCTGATCGAACACTCGCTGGTCGTTGAGCACCTGACAGCACTCAAGCAGGGAGGATCGATCCAGCGACCGGTATACGACTTTGCCACGCACACGCGGCTGGCTGCGGCGGCGGTCCAGGTGGCAGAGCGGCGCGCGGTCGTGGTGGAGGGCAACTTCGCACTTCACTATCCGGAGCTGCGGGCGCTCTATGACTTCTGCATCTATGTCGCGGCGCCGGAGGCGGTCTGTTACGAACGCCGCTTCGTTCGGGATACGCAGGAGCGCGGGCGCTCTCCGGAGTCGGTCATCAAGCAGTGGGCCGCTTCGGTCGAGCCGATGGCGGAGCTCTACGTGCGGCCATCAGCGGTCTACGCGGACCTTACGGTCGATGGAACAGGGCCGCTCGACTGGTCGATCGAGCAGGTGAGAGCGGCACTGGATGAGCGCAGGCTGCTTCCGGACTGAGCCGGTGAGGGTACCCAAGGACGCGGGGAAAAACGGGTGCGCCTCGCGGCGCATTCTCGTTCCCGGGCTTCAGTTCGTGGGGGATGGGGGATCGGAGGCGCTTTGACGCCAGGCGGTAGCGATCATGTCGCGGAGTTCGCTGGCGGCCGCGGCCAGGCGCTCTTCGGTGAAGCGGCGTGAGGCTTCGTTGCCCTTCCCGGCAAAGCCTCGGGTGGCTTCGAGCTGATAGGTTTGCTCCACCAGCGCGTGCGATTGACGCAGGTAGGAAAGGTAGTCTTCGAAGGGATCGTTGAGCACGTGAAGAGGTGACACGAAGGGCGCCACGTCCTTCAACCGGATGTTCTTCTTGACGAAGGCGCTCTCAAACTGTGAATGGATGCCGGGCGTCGTGATGTAGCCGTTGGGGTTTTGCTTCTCCACCCATCCGTTGTAGTTCACGGTAGTGTGCAGCGGCTGGGCGCCGTCGCCGACGTAGTGACCCAGCCAACCGGCGTAGTAGATCACGGCTGCTTCGGCCGGTCTGGTGTCTTTGCCTCGCGCTGCCAGTTCGCGATACTCCCGCATGCCTGCCTGCAGTCGCTCGAAAACTTCGGTGGTGACGTAGGGTTGCAGGCCGACCTTTTCAGGGCGCAGCTCGCTGGCCTGATCTGGATGTGCGAGCGCGGCGGCGTAGAGGGCTGCCACGAAGTCATATCGCCGCCGCGGCAGGGGCGCGACCATGTCGGCCAATTCCAGATCGATGAAGTGTTCCGGAGACTGGGCTGCGTTCAACTCCGGTTCCGCGTGACCACGCCACCGGTCGGGTTCGGGGCCAAGGTACTCGATCTCGTCGATCGCCGCCTTGGTGCGCAGGAATGCGGGGAGGTCGGCCGGAAGACTTTCGGCGGCCAGCCGATTGATGATGCGGTGGCCATCCGGTCCCCAGCCGAAGCAGGACGAGGGCGCTGCCAGGGTGAGAAGCAGGAGACACACGACGATGGAAGGGCGGGCGGCGTAACGGCTCGGCATGCGTCTGAAGTATAGAGGCGGGAGTATAGAGGCGGGAGTATAGCGGCAGGAGTTGGAGAAGACGTGACCGCGATATCTGAAGTTCAGTAAACGGTGAGGGCCTTATGGTCCGTACAAGTCTTCTTCACTCACTACGGGTTCACTCACTACGGGTTCACTGACTGCGGGTTCACTGACTGCGGGTTCACTGACTGCGGGTTCA
>JBPCNO010000055.1:0-59340 GCA_051001135.1 Acidobacteriaceae bacterium | reverse complement strand
GGCCTGGACTATGCGCAGGGCGTGCTCGCCAAGACCAGCCACCCGAGCGGCTTTCAGAAAAGAATGTGGCTCTCCGCCGAGGCATAGAAGACAGGCCTCCGTGGCGCCGCGTGGATACCTTCCTTCGCCATGACCGGCCAGCGATGATGCAGCGCGCACAGCAGCGCTGTCTGGTTCGCTTCTGCTCCACCGCTCGTCAGCACGCCATCGGCATCGCCTTTAAAACCAAATTTCTCCGCAAAGGCGTGTACCAGATGCCGCTCGGTTTCTACCGCAAGCGGACTGTGGCTCCATGCAGCAAGCTGCGGGTTCAGCGCGGCCGCGACCGCATCGCCCATTACGCCCATGAAGCTTGGCGCAGGATTGAATAGGCCAAAATAGCAGGGATGAGGGGTGTGAACCTGATTCGCTGCCAACTCTTCGGTAAACCGGCGCAGCACGTTCACTCGCGGGCCCGGCTCATCGAAAGAGAATGACTGCAGAATCCGGCGCATCGCGCTCTGGTCGAGAGAAGGCGCAACTGGCAGCTTCTCAACATCGATGATGTATGTTTCCACCAGACTTATCAGTTCGCGCCAGATCTCAGCCCGCTCGTTCGAGGCGGGAAGCAGAACGTCCTGCTGCATGTTCGCGTCTCCTGCCGGTTTACGGACCGGTCTCATGAACACATCCCCGCCGGTGTCCTCCCCGGCGTCGAGGGATCTGCTCTATCTCATTCTAAAGTGAGCCGCCGCGCTATACCGCAGCCGCGGCCGCCGTTCGAGCCCCTGTGCCATAGACGCGAGTGACGATGTTCTCGAACTCGATAGCGCGACAATCGGCCGTGTGGTGCGCGAGCACGCGCTCCCGCGCGCGGCTTCCGATGGCGTGTACCTCTTCATCGGAAGTGTCTGAGAGGTACCCGATGATCTCGGAGGCGCTCTCCGCCAGGAGTAGTTCTTGGCCGGCGGTGAAGAACTCTTCCATGCCCTGCCACGCGTCGGAGATAACAGCGGCTCCGCACGCGGCGGCCTCAAAGAGCCGGACAGAGGGCGAGTAGCCAGCGTAGATCATCTCCTGCCGGGTCAGATTCAAGGAGAAGCGAGAGGAGGAATAAAAGCTCGCATGATCCGGCGGCGGCACATGGTTCAGTCGATGCACGTTCGGCGCCCATTCGATGCCCTCCGGATACATGGGGCCGGCAACAAGAAACCGCGCATGCGGCAGTTGTGTCGCGGCTCCGTTCAGCAGGTCCATCAGTTTGCATTGGCGATCGGCGGCATAGGTGCCGAGATAACTCAGGTCGCTGTTGAACTCTGGGCGCGGGGGCGTCCGCTGATGTGCTGCGGGATCCACCGAGCAGTAGAGAGGCACGGCCAGGGGAGAGCCGAAGCGCCCTTCCAACTCCCGCAGCAGCGGGCCGCCGGTGAAGCTCAGATAGGCGTGGTAGTAGGGGATCTGCGCAGCTTCTAGGTATTCGGCTTTACCTCGCGCGCGCAACGCCGCGGCCGTGATCGGAGTATCGATGTCATAGAAGAGAGCCGGCGCTCGATCGGCCGCGAACAAAGCGTTGGCCGCCGCGATCGCGTCCGGGAAATAGGAGCCCACGATGACGACATCCGCCTCCGCCGCTTCGCGCAGAACTCTGCGCTCCTCATTCCGCCAATCGCTGTAGAGGCGCAGCGCGCAGTAATCAGGATCAGGAAGGTCCCGATGATCGCGGTACCAGGGCACGTCTTTTTCGACAAAGGTAATGCCGTGGCCGCGAGCGTGAAGCGCACGACATAGCGAGCGGTAAGTGGTAGCGTGGCCGTTGCCCCAGGAAGAAGAAAGGGTCAGGCCCAAGATGAGAATCTTCATGCCAGTTGTCTCTCGGCTGTCCCGCTTAGATGAAAGTTATCGCGCAGCAGATCGTCCAGAACCCTGGCACGTTGCATGTAGGTGTGGTCGCGCAGAGCACGGGCGCGCAGGGCCTGCCCGAGGATACGCGCCGATGTTTGATCATGATTACGGAGGCAATCGACAACGTCCTGAGCGGAGCGGATGACTAGTATCTCCTTCCCCGGCTTAAAGCACTCCTCTACGCCCGGCCAGTCATCGCACAAAAGACACGATCCGCTCCCTGCGACCTCAAAGACGCGAGTGGGCGGAGAAAAACCGAAGGTGGCCATCGAGGCGCGATTGATATTCAACACCATGGCGGCGGAACAGTTCACGCGATTGTGGTCGGTCGTCGGTACGTGGCCGACCCACCGCACATTGGGCGGCAGCGCCTTGTCGCCCCACCCCTCTCCACCCAGCAAGAACTGCTTCTCCGGCGCTAGCTTCGCCGCCAGAAGGAAGAGATCTTCCACCCGCCGCTCGCGATCCGGCAGGCGATTGCCAATGAACGCGAGATCGCTGGTCAAAGACGGGTCCGCCGCTACGGGATGGTGCGTGTCGGAATCCAATCCGTTGTAGATGCTGGCGAAGACGCGGGCCCCATACGACCGGTAATGCCGTTCTATCTCCGGGCCGCCACCGTACGTGAGGACGGCGTCGTAGCGCGGGATGGCGCGGGGAAAGGCATCCTGCGGGTTCTCATTCATGCGAGCAATCGTCGCCGGCGCGTCCACATCCCAGAAGGCGACCGATGCTTGCGGCTGGCACTCGAGCACGCGAAGCTCCAGTTCCTCGTCGTCAACACCGATCCCGCTGTGCTTGATCACCAGATCGGCTTGGCTAGCCCGCCGCAACATCGCGTCAAGATCGCGGCATGGCGCATACACCAGCGATTCCACGTAGGAGTAGTCGCCGGCATCGCGCTTCTGCTGCCGCCCGTATGCATCGGGTTCGGCAAATGTGATGTGGTGTCCAAGGGCATGGAGTGCCTTATAGATACCTCGATAGTAGGTTGCGGCACCGTTCCAGTAGGAAGACACGATGCTTGAGCCAAAGACAAAGATATTCATGCCAGCACTTCCTCGCAGATCCCGGTAAGTTCGTCTGCACGATGACGGCAGGTATGACGCGCGCGAATCGTCGCCAGGCCTGCTTCTGCCATCTGCGCCGCGGCTGTGTCACCTTCCAGAAGATCTTTGATCGCGATTGTCATCTCTGCTCCGCTGTTCACGCGGCGGAAGTCTTCCGGGCGGAAGAGTCCCTCGGCATCCAACCAGGAAGCGGAGATAAGTGGAATGCCCGCGGCCAGCGCCTCAAAGACTCGGATGGTTGGGATGCCCGCCATGGCGCCGGAGTATTGCTGGCGCGGTACATGCATGGTCAGCCGCGACCTGTTGTATACGGCAGGCGCGTTCAGGTTGGGTAAGTATCCGCCAAAGGTGATGCCGGCGCTCTTCAGAGCCGCTCGCCCTTCCGCGGGATATCGCACCCCGTGCACCAGAAATTTGTATCGCTGCAAGCGACGGGCGGGCTCTACCAGATATTCACAGAGTTCCTGGCTACGCTCATTGTCTCCCCAATTTCCTACCCAGACGACATCAGCGCTTGGCTCCCGCTTCTGCGGGAAGAAGATGGTGGTATCCGCAGCCTCATGCAGCGTCCATACGCGGCTCAGGCCGAAGTGTTCGCGGTAGATCGCTCGCAGCGCCTCGCCGAAGGCCACAACACCGTCGAAGCGATGTACCTGCAGCAGCCGGATCTGTTCCGGCGAACTGGACGCGCGGTGATGCGTGTCATGGAACAGCAGCCTGCAGGGCAAGCCCTCCCGCGCGGCAAGGATATCCGCAATCGTCTCGGGTGTATGCCATTCGTGCACCAGAGCTATATCTGCGCGACTCAATGCAGAACGCAGTTCTCCATTATCTCCGCTCAGTAACTCAATCTGTAAGTCGGGATAAGTGGCGGCGAACGTCTGCAGCGATTCGGCTCCGCGTTCTTCTTCCTCAGCCAAAAGGTTGGAATACGACCAGCCATCCGTCTGCTCGTAGCAGATGACCGTGTGCCCCAGCTTGCCGAGTTCCCGAGCGAGTCCGCGTAGAAAATGCGCATTGCCGTTATTCCAATCCGACCGGAAGGAATGGGCGAAGAGAGCAAAGCGCAGCTTACGCAGCACAGGCGTCCTCTTCCGCTCTTGATTGCACTCTGGCGTACAGGTCCAGATAACGTGCAGTCATGATCTCGGCCGAATACAACTGAATTGCCCGGGCCTGTCCCGCGGCTGCGAGCTGATCGAGCCATCGCCGGTCTGCAACCAGTCTGTTGACCGCGCGCGCAAGCGCCTGAGCATCCTGCGGATCGAAGAACACGGCGGTGTCACCCCATAGCTCCCGGAAGGTAGGAATGTCGCTGAGCACCAGCGCGCAGCCCGCAAGCGCCGCTTCCAGGGGCGCAAGGCCGAAGGGCTCATAGATCGATGTCGCGATATAGAGGGCGCTCTCCTGCATCAGAGCTTGCAACTCGCCGGATCTCAGAGCGCCCAGAAAGTGCACCTGCGCATTGGCTTTTCCTGGCTGGCCCGCTGCTGGAGCGTTCACATTGCCGCTCTCGTTCCAGGTACGCTCGCCAGCGACGAACACCGGCACGGCAAGCAGCGCATTCGTGAGCAGGCCGATATTCTTGCCCTCGTCCCACAGCCGGCCCGCGGTGACTCCTTGCATACGGCGAGGGCGGCTGTGCTCCAACTGCAAACGGCGGCCGTTGGCGATGACCTGACATGTTGTCGCGCTGACGCCATAATGCAACGCAAGCTGCTGCCGCATCCATGCAGTTGGCGCAACTACCGCGCTGGCAAATTCGAGACCATTGCCGACCACGAAGCGATACTGTTCAAGCCACACGTCGGCCGGCGGCGCGCCTGCATGGCACGCATGCCCCCAACTCACCACGTCGCTGTGCGCGACCACGACTCTCGGGATTGCACATGGAAGGGCCCCGTAGCAGAACTGGTTGGAATGAAGAATATCCGGACGTTCCTCCTCGATGAGACGGAGCAGGAACTTCGAAGACTCTTCCAGATCCTCATGGCTGTCTGGCATCCACTCCAGCTTGAACTCCGTCGGAACATAGCGGAAGCGGTTTGCGGCCGAATACGACAGGCGCTCAGCCCACGATTGCTGCTCGGCGGAGGGCGCACGTCCCAGGCTGACCAAGACGACCTCATGCCCTGCTTGGATGATTCCTTCGACCAGCTCTTGTGTATATGTCCAGACTCCTCCCACCACGTCGGTGGTCATCATCAGACGCATTCAAGCTCCTCGAGTGGCACGGGATGCTGTTCCTGGATATCGCTGTAACCCTTGTCCTCAAAGAGTTTGAGGTAATACTCGTGCGCCCGTTCCCACGCCGTATCATCGGGCTGCGCGCCGAATGTCTGAACGTACTGCGGGCTTCCCGGAAAGGGGAACATCGGAACGGGCTCCGACACCCACACGCCAGCGGCCTTGAGCTTCGCCTGCCATGCAGCAACGAGCGCCGGATCGTCGTTCGCCGTCTTGATGAGATTGGCCTGCACCCACGGAATCCGTCCTCGCGCATAGATCAGCAGCTCGGCAATGCGGTCGGTGGAGAGCTTGCAATTCTTGTTCAGCTCATCGCGCCCGGCTTCGGTGATGGACTCGATGCCACACTCCATCGAGATACAGTGTGCCCGCCCCAGCAGATCCAAAGAGTCTTCATCCCACAGGTCGATGCGGCTCTGAAAGCCAATGCTGACAGGGCGCTGTGCGACTGCTTCCAGCAGGCTACGCACCTGCTTGCCCACGCCAAAGATCTCGTCAATGAAGTAAATGTACCCAACACCCCGCGCGATGAGACTGTCGATCTCTTCGATGACAGCGTCAACGCTGCGCTCACGATACTTGTTGCGGAACAGCGTCTTGTTGCAGAAGGAACACGACCAGGGGCAGCCGCGGGCGAATTCGACTTCCGCGCCAAGGCCACTCACCTCGGTAAAGATATGGTGCTTGTGGGTGTGCAGCTCAACCGGATAGGCACGGTAGTCGAGCGGTTCGACCGCGCGCATATCCGTGACGCCGAGTCCCGGATTCATGTGTACCTTGCCCTTCTCCATCCAATAACAACCGGTGATCTCGATCCAGGACTTGGTCGCGAGATCAGCCAGGACCTGATCCGGTTCCCCGCGCAGCACGACATCGGCGCCCGTCTTGCGCAGCGTGGCTGTTGGGGTTGCGGATCCGTGGGGGCCGATAGCGACGGAGATGGCCGAGGTACGCAATGCATCGAACCACTGGCGCGGTATGCGCAGTTCCGGCTGTGGACAGCGCCAGAAGAGATAGGAGGGCGCTGTCGGGATCACCAGATAATCCTGGTGAAAGCCCTCCAAGCGCTCGCGCACCTCGGCGACATCCAGATTCTCCATGTGAGCATCGATCAGCAACGTCTCATGTCCCGCCTTGCGCAGGAACTGCTCTGCCGCAAGCAACTCGAGTGGAAAATGAGGCTCCTGGCAGCCGAAGTAGGTAGAACCGGTGAACGACCAATACGGATTGACCAAGGCGCATCTCATGCAACCTGCTCCTTTGCACCCGAGACGAGCACTCCGGAACCAGGCACTTCTGTGATGAGTGCCGGCATCCTCGGACGGCCGATCAGATCGCGATTAACGTTCCAGAACTTCGTGATGTCGGCGAGTGTCTGCTCGACAGATCGCCGGGGTTGCCACTGCGTGTCCCGCGTGAGCTTGGAGAAATCCGTAATGTACAGGGGTTGATCTCCGGGCCGCATCTCGCCGTGGGAGCAGGAGCAGGATTTTCCCGTTTGCTGTTCGATACGAGACAATATCTCAAGTACAGAGACCGCGCGCTCCATGCCGCCTCCGACGTTGTACACCTCCCCCCGCGTTGCCGGCAGGTGCTCCCGCGCGGCCTGCATCGCCGCGATGAGGTCGTCTACATGCAGGACGTCGCGCACCTGCTTGCCATCGCCGTAGATATTGATCTGCCGTCCGGACAGCACCGAGTAGAGGAAATGCGCGACCCAACCCTGATCCTCTGTACCGAACTGCCGGGGACCGCAGATGCAGGACATGCGAAACACCACCGTCGGCAGCCCGTAGATACGCGCGTAGTCGCGCACGTATTGGTCCGCGGCTCCCTTTGAGCATCCGTAGGGGGAGTGGAAATCGAGCGGTGTCTCCTCACTCACGCCGCGAAAGCCAGCGTCCGCGACAAAGCAGCGGCGGGGGCCCGTCTGCACTGTCAGCGTATCCAACGCGCCGTATACCTTGTTGGTCGAGGTAAAGAGCAACATCGGCTTGCGCGGAAGTGCCCGTGCCGCTTCCAGCACGTTCAGAGTGCCCATCGCATTGACGGCGAAGTCTCCTCGCGGATCGTCGACACTGGTTGTAACCGCAACCTGAGCGGCAAGGTGGTAGATCTCGGACACCCCGTCGCAGGCCGCTGTGACTGTGTCAGCATTTCGCACATCGCCCGCGATGAGTTGCAGCCGGTCGGAATCTCTGGCCAGATTTCTCAGCCATTGAACGTTCAGTTCCACTCCACGACGAGAGAGATTATCGAGGATGCGGACGCGGGCGTTCGTGTTCTGCAGCAGAAACGCTGCCAGGTTCGATCCAATGAAACCAGCCCCCCCGGTGATCAATACCCGCCGTTCCAATTCGCTCGCCATGAATACCATGCCTCCTTCGTCTGTCATCATGCGGATAAGCCGTAGGCTGTCAGCTCGCGCATGGCCTTCTCTGCCTTGTCTTCTGCCTGTTGGGATGCAAGCCACTCGGCAAGTTCCCGGAAACCCTCTTCGTGACTCACCTGGGGCACATACCCGAGAATCTCTTGTGCGCGGCTCACGTCGGCGTAACAGTGACGAATATCGCCCGCGCGATATTTGCGCGTAATCACGGGAGAGATATCCTTGCCCAATGCGTCCGCGAGCACCTCGGCAATGCGCCGGATGGAGATGGGCTGCCCCGAGCCAATATTCAGCACGGCCTGGTCGGCCTCCGCGCGTTCCATCGCCAGCAGATTGGCCCTGACGATGTCATGTACGCTCACGAAATCCCGCATCTGCTTTCCGTCCTCAAAGATCAGGGGCGGTTGGTTATTCAACATTCGGGAGGCAAAGATCGCGGCCACCCCGGTATACGGATTCGAGAGCGCCTGGCGTGTGCCATAGATATTGAAGAAACGCAGGGCCGCTACTGGCACTCCGTAAGTTCGGCCGTAGATCAGGCACATCTCCTCCTGATCTCGCTTGGAGAGGGCGTAGAACGAGGTCAACTCCGAGGGCTTGTCTTCGCGCGTCGGGCGAGGCTCCAAAGCACCAGCACAGGTAGGGCACGCCACCTCCCAGGAGCCTGCGCGCAATTGTTCCGGTTTGCGGACCGGCGGAGCCACCGAGCGATCGCATGCCGCGCAGTGATACGTCCCTTCCCCGTAAATAGACATGGAGGAGGCGACGATCAACTTCTCCAGCGAATGCCGGCTGTCGAGCAGAACCTGCAGCAATTCGGCGGTGCCTTGCGTGTTGATCTCCATGTAGCGGCTGATCTCGTACATGGATTGCCCCACACCGACCGCCGCCGCGAAGTGGAAGATGACATCCACATCCTCAATGGCCCGCCGGACCCGGTCTCGATCGCGGATGTCTCCCACCACCAGTTCCACCTCCCGTGAGAGATAGGCGGGTCTGGCGCTGTCATGCACCTGGGGTGTCAGGTTGTCCAGTATGCGTACCGAGTGCCCGGCGCGCAGAAGCCCGTCCGCCAGGTGTGATCCGACGAAGCCTGCTCCGCCAGTGATGAGGACTTGCTTTCCTGTCATGCGCTTGCTACCTCCCGCTGTTCCAGTTCAATGGGATGGATGCTCTGCTCGTTCCCGGGCGGGGCGGCGTACCGCCGGACGGCCCAGGACGCGAACTCGGCAAAGTCTGAGTTGTCCTTGGGTGGGCTAGTGTGATGTGCTTCAAGGCCCAGGTGTTCCGGCGTGAAGCACAGGGTCAGAGTGGTTGCAAAGGCCGCTAGCGCGCACATCTGGTGATCGAACCAGGCCTCTGCATTGGGGCGATAGGAATCCGCCCAGCTCAGGCCGGTCCGCAAATACCGTACGCCGTGCTCCTGCATCCACCCGACCGCTTGGGCGAGCCGATGATCTTCGAAGTGGAACCACTGGCACAGACCCACATCGCCGTCATGGGGAAATTCATGCGCGGCGAGTTTGGGCGAGCCGTCATGCTGCAACAGCCCGAGATAGTAATGGCGGTAATAGGAGCTGCCTTCCGCCTCCTTGTGGCGCGTCTCCGCCGGCCAGGTAGGAGGGAGGTCGAAGAGGCTGTACCAGTGGATGCGCTCGGTCCGCCCCCGCAAAAGTTCAAGCATGCGCCGCATGCCAAACAGTTGCACCTCTTCGGCTCCGAAGGAGGAAGCGCCGATCTCGCTGACCCAGACCGGCTTGCCGGCAACGGCCGCGGCTTCCGCGATCCGCGCCGGCCACTCGTTGACCGGCCAGTGATTCCAGTCCAGGGGAAATCCGTGAACGGCGACGGCATCGACTGCATCGATAACCCCGTAGGACTTCATCAACCGGAGGAAATCGCAGTCGCCGGAGGACACGCCTCCAAGCACGATGGGGAGCGCCGGGTTGACGCTGCGGATAGCGGCAGATGCTCCTATCACCATGTCCGCGAACCGCTTCCAGCCCGGATCAAGGTGGAAGTTCCAGTGCGACAGATTATTCGGCTCGTTCCACAGCATGATTGCTTCGACCATCGTCGCTACCTTCCTCCTCTTCCTTTGTTCTTCCGCGCTCTGCTTGGAATCGACACCGGGAACGCGCGCCGCGCTGCGCTTCTTCATTTCGGGGGCGTAAAAACCTCCGTTGCAATCGATTTCGAGCTCTCTGAGGCGATGAGAGCCGCCGCAATCGCTCCGGCAAATCCGGCCCACTTCTTGCGGGCGAGATCGCCGTGGGAGTTTTCGGGGGCCGCCGGTATGTGCTTGATCTGCAGATTGTGGGACCAGGGCCCTAGCGTCTTGATGATCTCGGAGCTGTGCGGAAGCTTCCACCTGCCTGCAGTACCGCGTTCCGTCATCGTGTCCACCAACTCCCGTGATAATCGAACCGCTAATGGCAGAATAGGAATATAGATGCAGCTTTCATGGGACGCGTTATATCGATTGCATTCAGTAACTTGAAATCTCCGCTCTACGCTGCCACCCGGGCCAATACCGGCCGAAATGAGAGGTGTCCCGCTGAATCTGTCTGTATGGTTTATGACATACAGGAAGTTGATCGATACCCTAAAGCTCATATTGGCTCAGAAGGAAACGAGCAGCGTTGCTAGCCCAAACAGGCGCGAGGGCTAGCAGAAGGTCACGAGGGGGGAATCCCTCTTCCCTGATCAGAGGCCGGCGGCCGCTTCATCGATTCCGGGTGCAGCGCGGAGAGGTGCCCCCGTTCCGCCGAGCGCCGCCCATCATAACGCAAAAATGCCATTTGGATAGCCGCCTAAGTCAGTTAGGATATTGCGCGTACCCCGGTGTGGGAAAGCAGGCGCGTGCGAAAAGCAACGTCCATTATGGCCGTGGCAGTATTTCTGGCTTTACATGCCGGGATCATGCTGCTGCCTGCGGATCCCCGGGGCCTGCTATCCAATATCTTCATGGGGCTGGCCGCGGGAGCCGCCGTTCTCGCGTGTGGATGGCGCTATCTCCGCAGTCGCGGGCCAGCCAAGACCCGCTGGGGCCTGCTCAGCCTCGGTCTCGCCTTCTGGTGCATCGGGCAGCTCACCGTTACTTACCTGGAAGATTTCCAGCACCTCTTCCAGACCGCGGCCCAGTTCCCCGACTTCTACTTCTTTATCTACGGTATTCCCATCCTGCTCTCCATGGCTTCAGCCAACAAGGAAGAGCATTCCACCCTGCTCCTGGTCATCGACTCGTTTCAGGCTCTGCTGGCCATCCTGCTGGCGTCCCAGGTACTTTTCTTCCGCTCCCTCACCATCCAACACCCCGAACCGGTCTCCACGCTCACTCTGGCGTACGTCTACAACATAGAAAATATCGTGCTGGTGATCGCGGCGGCGCTTCGCGTGTTTGCGGATCCGTCGGGGGAAGAGGCCGAGTTCTCCCGCAAAGCGTGTCTCTTTCTCAGCGTCTACGCCGCCCTGTCTGCCGGCTTGAACTATCTCGATATCGTCAAGCATCTGCGTACAGGAGCGGCGGTCGATCTGCTGTGGACCATTCCCTTCCTCCTGTTGACAGTGATCGTGCTTCCACCGTTCTGCAAAGCGGGCCGGGGCAAGGATCGATATCCGTCCTCTTCTCCCAGGTCGTCCACGGCCCTGATCATCTGGAATGCCAGCCCAACGCTGTTCACCATGGCGGTGCTGGTGCAGAGCGCTTTCCTGATTCGCCAACACCTGTTGTTCGGGATCGCAGCGCTCATGCTCGCATTGCTCTTCTACACCATGCGCACCGCCGTCTTCCAGACGCAGCTCATGCAGGCGGAGGCGGCGCACAGCGTGAGTGAGGACCAGTTGCGCCGCGCCAACGACCAATTGCACAAGATCTCGGTCGCCGACCCGCTGACCGGGGTGGCCAATCGCCGGCGGTTCGAGGAGATCGCGCAGGTGGAGTGGAACCGGGCTATGCGCTTCGGCTGGCCGCTCACGTTGCTGATGATCGATGTCGATTTTTTCAAGGCGCTCAACGACCGCTATGGCCATGCCCGGGGAGATGAGTGTCTGATCCAGGTGGCCGCTTCGCTCGGCGCGAGTCTGCGACGCGGGGGCGAGATGCTGGCACGCTATGGCGGAGAGGAGTTCGTCGCCCTGCTGCCCAATACCCGGCTCGAGGAAGGGACACAGATCGCCGAGATGATGCGCTGCGCCGTCACCAGTCTCGAGATTCACAGTGCAAATACCGCGGCGAGCGAGTTTCTGTCCGTAAGCATCGGACTTGCATCGACCGTACCGTCAGCCCGGCAGGGTCTGAATGACCTGCTCGCCGCCGCCGACGCCGCTCTGTATCGCGCCAAGGCGCGGGGCAGAAACCGCACAGAAGCTTTCGACGGAGACGGCTCCGAAGAGACACCGGGGAAGACGTCTGCAGCTTTCCTAGACGGCGCCCTCATCCAGGCGGAAGGCACCCTCTTTCAGGGGATAGAGAGTTAAGCGACCGTGCCGCCTGGTCGAGGTCCGTTGATCGGGGCACGGAAGAGCGTGAGATGGTTATACTTTGGAATCCGATGACGATTCCCCAGCAGCCATCGTCCCGTTGCAGGCGCGGATGTCGGGCTCTCCCGCTCAGGCATACACCTCCCCTTTTCACAACTCCAACCGACCATCCGGGCCTATGAATCCGACTGCGTTGAAGCGATTGCTGGTCCAGTTATTACTGCTTCCCATACTCGGATTGGCGGCTGTGGCGCTTGTCCTTGCCTCGAGCATCGTGCGGCTGGAGAACAGCGCGCAATGGGTCGAACACACCGATCGGGTGATCGCAGGCATCAACCGGCTGCAGAGCCTCATGCTTGACGAAGAGACTGGCGTCCGCGGCTATCTGCTCACCCGTGATCCTGCGTTTCTTGCGCCCTGGGAGAGGGGTAGCGCAGCCATCGATGGGGAAATTGCAGCGCTGGGCCGTCTATTCGTGGACAATCCGGAGCAGGAAACACGCCTTGCCCATCTGCGCGAACTGCATACTGTGTGGCGCAGAGCGTCCGCTCAAAGAATCGCCCTTCCCGCTGCAGGTGAACGGCTGCACGCCGACTCCCTAGAAGCCAAGCGTCGAATGGATGCTCTACGCGCAGACGTGGGCGCTTTGCTGGGCCGGGAAGGGGACCTGCGTCAGCAGCGTACAGACCGCAACCGACGCGCTCTGCGCTCCCTCTTCTGGCTGACAGGCTTGCTTACGCTGGGGACTGGCATTGCGCTGGGCACCTGGGTACGGCGTCGCATTCTCCGCGTCAGCGGCGCCTACGAACAGCAGTCAAATGAAGCGCGGGAGCAACACCAGTGGCTCCAGGCGACACTGAGCAGCATCGGCGATGGGGTAATTGCCTGCGATGCCGAGGGGAATGTGTCCTTCATGAACGCAGTGGCGCAGACGCTCACCGGCTGGACTGAAGCCGCGGCCGCCGGCGGTCCTTTGCACCGGGTATTCCAGATCGTCAACGAAGAGACGCGCGCCATCGTCGAAAGCCCTGCTGACAAGGTGCGGAGACTCGGCACAGTGGTCGGGCTTGCGAACCACACCATCCTCATCCGCAAGGACGGAGTTGACATACACATCGATGACAGCGGAGCGCCGATCCCGAGTCCGTCTGGCGAACTCGCAGGCATCGTCCTGGTCTTCCGCGACATTGGGGAAAGGCGCGCTGCGGAGCACGCGGTACGGGAGAGCGAAATGCGCTTCCGCCAACTTGCCAATGCGATGCCGCAGATTGTATGGATGGCGAGTCCGGACGGCTGTATCGACTACTACAACGAGCGCTGGTACGAATTCACTGGCTTTCCGCGCGGCAAGAAGGGGGATGAAAGCTGGGCCCCCCTCCTTCATCCGGAAGACGTCAACGCGGTGAAGGAGGCGTGGTACCACTCAGTTGCGACCGGTGAACATTACGAGATGGAGTCGCGCTTCTGGGACCGCCAGGAAAGGAGTTGGCGCTGGTTCCTCGGCCGGGCAGTGCCGGTACACGATGCCCAGGGAAACATAGTCCGATGGATCGGCACGCGCACTGATATTCACCGCCTGAAGCAGGCAGAGGCGGAGTTGGCGGAGGCGCAGGAGCGCATTCGTGTCGGGCTGAAGAACGCTCCGCTACTCCTCTACACCTGCGATCGCGAGCTGCGCTATACCTGGATTCACCGCCCCCATCGGGACTTCTCACAACAGGACATCCTGGGCTGCCGGGATGACGAGATCGTGGGCGTCGATGATGCGCGCGAGCTCATGGAGTTCAAGCGATCGGTTCTTGAAGGCGGCACTGACACGCGCCGTCAACTGCGCATCGTGATCAACGGCAGGCCCGAGGTGTACGACATGACCGCGGAGCCGCTGCGCAATGGAACTGGTGAGATCGTCGGCCTTACTGTCTCGGCGCTCGACCTCACCGAACGCGCGGCGGCGGAACAGGAACGCGAGCGCCTGCTGATGGAGCTGCGGGAGAGCAGCGAATTCCTCGCCCTCGCGCAAGCGGTGACCAACGCTGGTTTCTGGCAGTACTGGCCCGCCACCGGAGACACCTTCCTGACCGATGGAGCGCTGCAACTCTTCGGGCTGAAACCTGGTGCGCGACCGAACGTGGCCGAGATATTCGCATGCATCCATTGCGACGACCGGCAGAGGGTCGAGCGCTCGCTGAAGGAAGCGGTCCAGACCGGTCACTACTATGCACAATTTCGCGTGCCCCAGCCGGATGGCACGGACCGCTGGCTCGCCGGGCGGGCTCGAGTGATGACTGGACCGCAGGGGAACGCCTACTACCTCGGCGTCAACATGGACATCAGCATGCAGCGGCAGATCGAAGAGGCGCTGCGCAAGAGCGAAAAGCTGGCGGTGGTTGGGCGCCTGGCGGCGACCATCTCGCACGAGATCAACAATCCGCCGGAGGCGGTGACCAATCTGCTCTACCTGATGCAGAGCGAGACCTCCATCGATACGCTCATCCAATACGCCAAGACGGCACAGGATGAGCTGGCACGCGTGTCCCATATCGTCACGCATACGTTGCGTTTCCATCGTCAGGCAACGGTGCCCACCTGGGAGCGCGTGGATCTGCTGCTGGATTCCGCCATCGCGCTCTATCAGGGGCGGATGACCGGAGCGCAGATTCGCCTCGATCGGAAGCCTCGCAGCATTGTCACTCTCCTATGTTTTGCCAGTGAGCTGAGACAGGTTTTTACCAACCTGATCGGCAACGCCTTTGACGCGAACCGCAGCGGCGGTCGAATCCAGGTGCGGACGCGGGAGGGGACGCACTGGCGCACCGGCGCCCGGGGAGTGCGGGTCACGATCGCCGATGGCGGCCACGGCATGAACGCGAAGACACTGGGCCGCATCTTCGAGCCGTTCTTCACCACCAAGGGCGACAATGGCACCGGCCTGGGACTGTGGATCACGCTCGAGATCATCCGTAAGCACCGCGGCGCGGTGATGGCGCGGAGCAGTGAAGATCCGGCGCACCAGGGGACGGTCTTCTGCGTGTTTCTGCCCTTCGAGGCGGAGTTTGACGAGGCGAACGGAGGTGACGCGGCCGACAGCCTCAATGGACACATGAAGACGCAGGCGCTACCGCAGCTTCTCTGAGTCTCCGGCGCGGGGTACCCCCTCCCCCCTGGGTATTTCGGCAGTAAATTACTCAGAATGAATAAGTTAGCTTGGTGCAATCGCGCTAAATTCCTCCAAGCAAAGGACTTATCGGCAAATTCCTCATGGCAAAGGACTTAGCGCCCCGTGCGGGCCGCTTTGGAGCCGCCCATGATGCTCTAAAACGAACAAAAGCAGATCCCTTGCTTCCACCCCAGGAAGCCAAAGGCGGGCTTTTTGGGACCCCGGTTCGCTCGGGATGACACCTCTCTCAAGAGCCCCTATTTCCAGTGTAGCCAGTTCGGGGAATGACTACGCCAACTTTCGATCACTCAGGCGGCGGCGATGCGGCGGGTGAGGTCGTTCTGCTCCGCCCGGCTTTCCGCGCCGATGGTGAAGGCGTCGAGGACGCCGGTGCCCAGGGCATAGCGGAGCGCGTCACTGGGGCGGTCCCGCATGTCGCCCTGGCCGAGGATCTTCATGCCCACGATGCCTTTGCCGGAGGCGCGCATTTGCTTGATCACGGAGAGAACAGTGTCAGGTTTGGCGTCCATGTGGGACTGGATGGGATTGAGGCGGACGAGATCGACCTCGACCCAGGGCGAAGCGGCCGCAGCGCGCAGGGCCTCAATGGAATGACAGGAGACGCCGTGGGCGCGAATGATGCCCCTCTGCTTGGCCTCGGAGAGGCCGTCCATGACGCCGCGGTAGCGGATGGTCCAGTCCCCCTCGGTGACGCAGTGGATGAGAACGATGTCGATGTAGTCGGTGCCGAGCTCGCGGCGAAAGCGGTCGAGGTCGTCGCGGAGGCCGGCGGGGTCGCGGTTGTCGGTCTTGGTCATGACCGTGACCTTGTCGCGCGGCACGTGCTTGAGGGCGGCGGCGACATAGGGATGGCTGCCGTAGGAGTCGGCGGTGTCATAGAAGCGCAGGCCGTTCTCCTGATAGCCGTCGATGAGCAGGCGGGAGACGCGGTCGGTGCCGAGGCGGGTCTGGTTGGAGCCTCCGCCCCCGCCGATGGTGCCGGTGCCCATGGCCAGACGGCTGGTGCGGATGCCGGTGTGGCCGAGGATGACCTCGTCATGCGCGGCGCATTTCTTCGCTAGAGCCGGCTGATCGGCCAGGGTGGCGGCTCGGCCTACTTTGCTGGCGAGCCAGGCGGCGCTAAGACCCGTGGCGGTGCGACGAAGGAACTCTCTGCGTTGCATGGCGGCTCTCCTTCCGCTTTAGAAGGAAACTGTAGCAAATAGGAGGCCGGGCGGGTGTGACGTTGTGACGGGCGGGAGCGGAATTCATGACCCCAGGCTCTCCGGCTACACTGCTGTCTTATGCCCAAGGGTCAGAAGCAGGCGTATGGCAAGGGAGAGCTGCACTTCATCACCATGACGTGCTACGGACACCAGGCGAAGCTCGGAGCGGAGAAGCATCGCGACCTGTTCGTGCAGTTGCTGGAAGAGGTGCGAGGGACGTTCCACTTCACGGTGGTGGGGTATGTGGTGATGCCGGACCACGTCCATCTGCTGATCACGGAGCCGGAGAGGGATACGGCTGCGGATGCGATGACGATGTTGCGGCAGCGCTACGGGCGGCGCTACAACACCTCGGCGCGCTCGACCGAGCAGGTGTGGGAGACCAAGTATCAGGACACGCACGTGTTCACGCCGGAGCGGATCGCGGAACGGCTGCGCTTCATGCACGAGCAGCCGGTGAAGGCAGGTCTGGTGGGGAGTGCGGCGGAGTGGGCTTGGAGCAGTGCGCGGAATGCTCGTTAGCCGCCGATTGCCTAAAAACGCAATTTCGGCTGCGGCGGGTAAGCATCCGAATAAGCTTCTAAGGACCTGAACGCGAGTCTTGTTTGCTCAGCCGACGGTCCCAGAGTAGCCCTAGACATCTCATAAGCTTCTGCAAACAGAGGACCTGCTATAACAGGATTGCCCCGCATCCCCTCTATGGCTGCGAGATTCTCAAGGACCGACGCAATCGATTGGTGAACTGGGCCGAAATTCTGGATCAGGATCGACATAGCACGATCCAACATTCCCTCAGCCTCGTCTAAGTGGCCTTCTGCAACAAGTGACATCGCCAAATTGCTCAAAACATTTGCCACTAACGGATGGGTGGGCCCGACATTGGTCTCCCAGAACCGCAGGGCTTTTTTGAGCAGCGCTGCAGCTGCAATAAAGTCCCCCTCTCTTTGAAGCAAAGTTGCATAGGTCATCGAAATATGTATAGTGGTGATGTTTTCTCCGCCCGGAATCGAAATACTCAACTCAAGAGCTGCCCGGTACTCCGGCCCGGCCTGCGAATATCTAAACTCCGTCTCATGAACGAGTGCAAGATTGCCAAGATTGAGTGCGACCTTGCCCGGGTCTTTGGGAACGAGTCTCTCGTTGATCTGTAACGCCTGCTGCAATAGCGGCTCAGCTTGCGCCGACTGACCCACCTTGTTAAGCAACAGGCCAAGGTTATTTAGAATCGGGGCTCTTGCGCCCTCGGCCTTCGGGGTATTCTCGGGAATCGCGGCTAAGGCCTTTCTATATGTCTCCTCTGCCTCGCGAAGCCTTCCCTCTTCTTCGAGAAGTCCTCCTAAGTTGTTGAGGTCTCGGGCAATGGCAAACTCATCCTGGACTGAAACGCTCGAATCGACTGCTAGAGCTCTGGAGAAAATTTCACTTGCTTCCTGGTACTGCGCGCTCATATCTAATGAGAGCGCTAAGACCTCCAGCGCCTCTGTGTTACTTGGTCGATAAGTAACACATTCTCTTGAATTTTCAACCGCCGCGGCGTACTTTCCTTCTGCAAATTCAGATGTACTCAGCAGGCACACTGTATCTGCATATCTTGCCCGCTTGATGGCGACCGCACGTACCGCATTATCTAGATCTTCTCGACGCTCCACCTTGGCTATTCCTAACTGAACGCTGGCGAGCGGATAGTTAAGATTATAAAGAGCTGCTAGGCCGAGGTCGTAGGCCGTGGTCGCATGTCTTCCCCACGCTCGAATAGCCGAATCTATATCCTGAGACGGTAGACCATATCTACTCGAAAGGTAAGCCAACGCTCTTGGTATATCGATAGCGCTTGGTTGACCTGAGGAAATACCTACACCGAGCGGAGATGCTGCTCGCCTCGCGAACGACCGCAAAACATTTGGATTTTCAAGTAGACGTTCGTCGCCTCTCGGGACTACCACAATTTTTAAGTAAGCATGGCGCCGATTGCTAAAGGATGGAATGACAATCCTCGAATCATCAGGAGAATACAGCACATAGTCGCGGCCAGGAGGCGACCCTAGCACGTCCAGGACTTCAACATCTCCCGGGTTTGTTGTGGACGGAAGCCGCAGCAACACTTTCCCATCTGTACCGCTTACTGCAGCATTCCCACCGCCTCGAGTACCCAGCTCGACACCGGTGACCGGCCTGTGTCTGAGCGATTCAACCTCAATGAGCACCCTGCTGCGCTCTGCTTCTAGAAGGCATGGGACCAAAAGCAAGGGTGCCGCCACGATCGAAGTGATCGCAATTGCGCTAAGCCTTCTCGCAATGATCATTACGGTACTAGCACGAGAGTCACGTTATTGGCGACCGAAACCGTTTCGTTGGAGTAAAGCCTTCCCTTGGACGCACGAATGTTAATCATTTGTCCTTCAGAAGCGTGTCCAGGCAGGGAAAAATTACCCCTGACATCAGTCTGCGTGGAATCAACGAACCCGGGGATCCAGACGTGAGCTCCAGCGACCGGCCTGTTGTTCCTGTCGACTACTATCCCTCGGATTACTGCCTCTGGCTCATGGGCAAGCTGTATAGTAATGGCTTTGTTGTAATCGCCATCCAGCTTCAACATTCCGTAGCCTGCTAGATACCCATCGGTTTGGGACGCGTAGATTGTGATCAATCCATCGCCAGGTCGAGAGGTAGGTGAGATGTCGACTCTCCAGCCTGAGCTGGTAGCACTCACTTCGCCACCGACGGATGTCTTCACCGATGTTCCGCTTGTGCTGAGCACTGGCTCGTGAGAGACGTCGAGCACAGTTACGTGAATGCGGTAGAGAAGACGCTGCTGGGATAAGAAAGAATAGGTAGGAATAACAATAATGGCTAAGCCGAGTAGGGCCGCGTTGATGAATACGAAGACGATCTGATGCCTTCTTAATAGTGTGGGGCGCCAGCGGTACAAAATTAGGGCAACGATGACCAGGATAGCTGAAACTGGGTTATGAATATGGCTTAGTAGCTGAAGCATCCAGAGCGGCATGGCAACGATGATACTGGTGGTTAAGAGAAATCAGAAGATCATGTAAGAACAAAGCGCGCCGCTAACGCGGCGCTTTTGTTTTGCGGCGAAGCCGCGTGTGCGCGTGACGGCAAGTCACGCGTGGGTGTAGGTGGGGGATTCGAGGGGGGTGCGGTCGACTTTGTCGTACCAGGGGTGGGCGTGTTCGAGGGCTTTGTTGACGTTCTGAATGTTTTCGACGCCCTGGGTGTTGAGCCATTCTTCGAACGCCTTGGCGCCTTTCTGGGCGTAGATCTTCATGCCGTCGGCCCAGGTGGCGCGGCCGCAGAGGACTCCGTTGAAGGTGGTGCCGGATTCGGCGGCGAGCGCGAGGGTCTCGATGAAGACCGCGTTCGAGACGCCGGCCGATAGATAGATGAAGGGCTTGTGGGTGGTGGAGGCGGCGTCGCGGAAGTGCTGCAGCGCCTGGTCGCGGGTGTAGGCTACCTCGCCCTTGAAGGCCTTAGCGCCTTGAACGAAGCCCATCTGCACGGGGACCTCGACTTTGAGCACGTCGACGCCGTACTTCTCTTTGCCGAACTCCGACATGGAACCGGAGACGATCTCGGGCTTCTTCCTGGCGTAGGCGAGACCCTTCTCGTCCCCGCCGTGGGGATCGTAGCCGACGAACTCGAGGAAGAAGGGGATGTCGTGCGCGCGGCACTCGTCGCCGATGCGCTCGATGAAGGCGTGCTTGCGGTCGTTGATGTTTGAGGCTTCGAACGGCGTGTAGTAGAGCAGGACTTTGATGCAGTCGGCGCCCTGCTCCTTGAGGCGGCGGACGGACCAGTGGTCGAGCAGGTCGGGCAGGTGGCCGGGGGTGGTGGAGTCGTAGCCGGTCTTCTCATAGGCGAGCAGCAGGCCCTTGCCGTTGCGGTGTTTGGAGGCGGGCAGGCCGTACTCGGGATCGAGCAGGATGGCGGAGGCGTAGCGGGTGAGGACGGATGTGACCAGGGTCTTGAACTCTTCGAGCGAGGAGGCGGGGACGTCGGCGATGCCGGCTTCCTTGGCGAGGGACTTCTGCAGCGAACCGCGCTGATCCATGGCGGCGGCGGCGATGACGCCACGCTCGTTGGAGACAGCCTGGAGTCCGGCGAGCTTTCCGGGTGTGAGCTTGATCATTGGAGTGCCTCGTTGTGCGGAGTTGTTGGGGGATTTTCTCTCGACGAAGACATTGTACTTCGCTGGCCGGAGGACAACCCACCCTTCCCCTTCGACTACGCTCAGGGTCAGGATGGGGCACCCAGATTCGCGACCCCTGCCAGCAGCTATTTGGCGTCGGCGAGGAGCTGCTTCTGGGCGGCGAGGAGTTCGCTGATGCCGCGTTCGGCGTGGTCGAGCATCTCGAGCATTTTGGCGCGGGGGAAGGCGGTGCGCTCGGCGGTGGCCTGGACCTCGACCAAGCCGCCGTCTTCGGTCATGACGACATTCATATCGACGTCGGCCTGGGAGTCTTCCTCGTAGGCGAGGTCGAGCAGGACTTCGCCTTCGACGATGCCGACGCTGGTGGCGGCGACGAGCTGGCGCAGCGGGGAGGCTTTGAGGGTGCCGGCCTTGACCAGGCGGTTGAGGGCGAGGGCGAGGGCGGTGCAGGCGCCGGTGATGGCGGCGGTGCGGGTGCCTCCGTCGGCCTGGAGGACGTCGCAGTCGAGAATGACGGTGCGTTCGCCGAGGGCCTTCATGTCGACGACGGAGCGGAGGGAGCGGCCGATGAGGCGCTGGATCTCGTGGGTGCGGCCGCCGACCTTGCCGCGTTCGGACTCGCGTGGAGTGCGGGTGAGGGTGGCCCGGGGGAGCATGCCGTATTCGGCGGTGACCCAGCCGCGGCCGGAGTTCCGCAGCCAGGCGGGGACGCCGTTCTCGAGGGTGGCGTTGCAAAGCACGCGGGTGTGGCCGATCTCGATGAGCACGGAGCCTTCCGCGGTGGCGACGAAGTTGGGGGTGAGGCGGAGCGGGCGGAGCTGGTGGGCAGCGCGGTTGCCGGGGCGGAAGCTCGGCGGCGCGGGGGTGGTGGACATGGGGTGATTGTACGGGAGGGTGGAGGGGGCTGTGACGAAGCGATTTCGTAGTACCGGCGGTTACAAAAGTCAGACCACCGGGGTGTTTTGAGGCTGCTTTCGGGAAGGGAGCTCCGTAGAATCCACACAACGATCCCCGGAAAACGGTTTTGGGAACAGAAGTGGGGTCCGAAGTGCTGGCAGTGCTCGAAGTCTTTGAAACGAAGGACCGATGCTAAACGAAGAGTACAAGACCGGTGAAGCCGGCAAGCTGCATGTCTTGGTTGTGGATGATGATGCCGTCACGCGCACTGCGTGCATGGAGATAGCTACGCTGCGAGGGTTTGCAGCGCAGGGTCTGGAGAGCACGGAGGACGCCCGGTCCCTGCTCCGCAACCATAGTGTGGATGTGCTGGTGCTGGATCTGAAGGCGACCAGCCGTGAGGGCATGCAACTGCTGGACCAGATGAAGACGCTGACGCCGGACACCGCGGTGGTGGTGATGACGGCTTCGGGCTCGATCGGTTCGGCGGTGGAGGCGATGCGCACCGGAGCGACCGATTATTTGACCAAGCCCTTCGCGCTGGAGGAGTTCGCGGCGGTGCTGGCGCGCGCGGCGGATCGGCGGCACGCCAACGGTAGCAGCCGCAGCCTGCGCGAGCGCTTGCGCAGCGAGGGCGGCGTGGGTAACCTGATCGGGCGCAGTCCGGAGATGGACAAGCTCTACCGCATCCTCGCGAAAGTGGCGCAGAGCGCGCATCCGGTGTTGATCCTGGGCGAGAGCGGGACGGGCAAGGAACTGGTGGCGCGGGCCATCCATTCCCAGGGAACACACCCCGATAAGCCGTTCATTCCGGTGGACTGCGGATCGTTTGTGCCGGCGATGGTCGAGAGCGAGCTGTTCGGCTTTGTGAAGGGCTCATTTCCAACGGCGGCACGCGATTCCGCCGGTCTGCTGGCGGCGGCCGAGGAAGGAACCGTATTTCTGGACGAGGTGGGGGAGATCTCCCTCGAGCTGCAGGCGAAGCTGCTCCGCGTGCTGCAGGCCAAGGAGGTCTGCCCGGTGGGCGGTACGCGGCCGGTGCCGGTGAAGGCACGCATGCTGGCCGCAACCAGCCGCGATCTGGCAACGATGACGGCCAAGGGCGCCTTCCGCAAGGACCTTTACTACCGGCTGAACGTGGTGAACCTGCGCATCCCGCCGCTCCGCGATCGGCGCTCGGATATTCCGCTGCTGGCGGCGCATTTTCTGGAGCGGATGGGCCGCGAGCATGGCACGTCGTTCACGCTCAGCGATGAGGCGCTGAAGAGCATGATGGAGTACGACTGGCCGGGAAACGTGCGCGAACTGGAGAACGCCATCGATCGCGCCAGCGCCCTTTCGTCCGGACCCGTGCTGCACATGCGTGACATGCCGACACAGTTGCAGAACTATGGCCTGGAAAGCCACCAGGCGGCAGCGGCAGTGGTGGTGCCGCCCCAGGAGAGTATCGAGAAGAGCGGGGAGAAGCCGGCGGTGATGCCGCTTGCCGAACTGGAAAAGCAGGCCATCCTGAATACCATTACCCAGCTCAAGGGCGACAAGCTGATGGCCGCCAGACTGCTCGGCATCGGCAAGACGACGCTCTATCGCAAGCTGAAGGAGTACGGGATGACGGATGGGTCGCCGTTGGGCATGGCTGGGGACTAGCGGTATAGCGGAAGCAACGAGGGCGGCTGGAACAGGCCTCCGCCGGATGCAGGGCGCGGCGCTATCAAGTCCGCAGTCAGGCAGAACCTTCCAACCGAGTAGAAAGGGCCATCTATGCAAACGACTGACGAAGCGAGGGGGAGATGAAGCGATCGATTCTGCTGGTTACTGCGTTGAGCGGAGTGGAGCAACGCGCGACCGCGCTGGAGCAGCAGTTGGATCTCCAGGTGGAGGTGGCGGCGACACGGGATAGAGCGCACGCACTGTTGCGGGAGCAGGCGTACGCGGCAATCGTGATCGATGAAGGTTTTGCGGAGAGCGATCCGCGCGGCGCGGACCTGCTGTGGAAGATGGCCGGGCTGGCGATTCCGCTGCAGGTGAACTTCGCGTTAACCGGAAGCGCCCGCCTGGTGCGCGATCTACGTGCGGCGCTGGCGCGGCGGGAGCAGGAGCAGGCACTCGCAATGCGGGCGGCGTTTTCAACTATGGAGACGGAGTTGCGCTCAACGGTGACGGGGCTGCTGCTGCATTTGCAACTCGCGCTGGCCGAGCCGGCGGGATCGGCGCACTTGCAGCCGAAGTTGAAGCTGATGGTGGAACTGGCGGGCAATCTCAAGCAGCGCCTGGAACGGGCGCAGTCGTAGGCTGACGGTTCTGTGATAGCCGGATCATTTGAATCCGCGAGTCAGGAACGGTCGGCATTTCTCCCCTAGACGGCTTATAGGCGAATGATTATTCCCCGAAACCGTCATTCGGAGACGATGCAGAGATTCTCGCGCGTTCGAATCGCGCGGCTGCTACGGATTCTGGATCTACTTTCCAGGTGAGGCGTCGTTCCCGTCCGATCTGGGCGCGTACATAACCACGGGAAACCGACCGGACTGCATCGCCGGGTCGTGGACTGCCCAGGCGGCAAGATCTGTCGTGCCATGCGTGAAGGCCTCGACAACGAGTGCGGTTTTCCATGCTCGACCGGTTTGCCGAAGCTGGTCTCATGTCCGTTGCGGGGTCGAGCGGGCCACGCATGCGCGGGCGCGTTCGAGGAGCAGCTCGCGTTCTCGTGCATTGCGTGTGAGCGATGCCGCGTGCTCGAACTCGGAGCGGGCTTCGTCCAGGCGGTTTAGCTTTTGGAGGAGATCGCCGCGCACGCTCGGCAACAGATGATAGTTCTCAAGCGAGCGTTTCCGAGTGAGCGCATCGACGAGTTCGAGCCCGGCTGCCGGACCGAACGCCATCGAGACCGCGACCGCACGATTCAATTCAACAACGGGAGACGGCGCGACCCGGGCGAGCGCCGCATAGAGCGTCACAATGCGCGGCCAGTCGGTTTCCTCCGGGGTGAGCGCTCGCGCGTGACAGGCTGCGATCTCCGCCTGCAACACGTACGGACCTCGCGCGGCCCCCAGCTTTTCGGCACGCGCGAGCGCCGCAAGACCACGACGGATGAACAGTTGGTCCCAGTGCAAGCGATTCTGCTTGAAGAGCAGGATGGGTTCTCCCGAAGGACCCACGCGCGCCCTGGAACGCGACGCCTGGATCTCCATGAGCGCGACCAGCCCGTGGACCTCCGGCTCCTGCGGTGCGAGCTCGGCCAGAATGCGTCCGAGCCGCAGCGCTTCTTCGCAGAGCGCAGGCCGCATCCAGTCGCCGCCACTGGTCGCAGCATAGCCCTCGTTGAAGACGAGATAGATGACCGCCAGCACCGATGAGAGACGTGCGGCAAGCTCGTCTCCACGCGGCACTTGAAACGGGACACGCTTTTCCGCAAGCGTGCGCTTGGACCGCACGATGCGCTGCGCGACGGTTGTCTCCGGCACGAGGAAGGCACGCGCGATTTCCTCGGTCGTCAGGCCTCCGAGCAGGCGAAGCGTAAGCGCAACCTGAGCTTCGGTTGAGAGCACAGGATGACAGGCGATGAAAAGGAGGCGGAGGAGGTCATCGCCTACATCGTCGTCGAGCGCAGAATTGAGATCCGGCATGGCCATCTCTTTCGCAGCGAGCTCGCGACCAAGCTCCTGGTGCTTCAGCTCGAGCCGCGTGTTCCGGCGGAAGTGATCCATGGCACGATGCCTGGCGACGGCCATGAGCCAGGCGCCCGGGTTCTCCGGGACGCCCGACTTGGGCCATTGCTCGAGTGCGGCGACGAGAGCATCCTGCGCGAGGTCTTCGGCAAGGCCGAGATCGCGTACGATGTGCATGACGCCTGCGATGAGCCGGGGTGACTCGATCCTCCAGACCGCGTCGATGGTGCGATGTATATCGGTAGCCGTCACAGCTAGCGATCACATCATCTTTGATACGTCAGCGCAAGCTATGACGCTCCGTACCGGTTCCTTATGTGAGCAGCGGATATGAGTGGCGCTTCACCCGGCCGCTACTTGTGCCCGCTCCTCTGCCTGGCAAGCGAAGTCCCCGGGCTCGAACATCTGACGAACCTCGGTCTCGCCCTCCCAGCCCGGCCAGTGCGTTTTGTGAAGTTCCATGAAACGGACCGCCCCTTCGACCGCCTCTTCTTTCGATTTCACCTCAAACTGCGCATAGCCGCCTATGACCTCCTTGGCCTCGGTGAAAGGGCCGTCGATCACGTTCACCTGCCCGCCGGAGAGCCGGACGCGGGCGCCCAGCGCAGTTGACCCCAGCCCACCGCTTCCGAGCATGGTCCCGGTTTTGGCGTCCTCCTCGGCGAGCTTTGTAATGGCATCCATCAGCGACTTGGGCGGAGGACCCTGGTTCTCGGCGTGCTTGACTATCATCATGAATCGCATGGTTAAGATCTCCTTCTTAGTTTTGGTTGTGAGCCGAGTTTTTCGAACGGTCTCGACCGGCCGGACCAGGGCTCTATCTATACGTCGAACGAGGAACATCAGAATCGACACAGGGAACAGACTTTTTTGCGCCGTGCACTATCGTTTCTTTGCCGCTGCCTGGGCGCGCACTCGTTCCTCCTGCTTCCTGAGTTCAGGAGTCAATTCGGAACCGAAGTCTTCCGCCTCGAATACCTGGCGGATCTCAATCTCGGATTCGCCTTCGTGCGGATTAGGGCAGCGCTTAACCCACTCAACTGCCTCTTCCATGGATCTCACCTGCCATAGCCAGAAGCCGGCGATCAGTTCCTTGGTCTCGCTGAACGGCCCGTCCACTACCGTCCGTTTCTCTCCCGAGAACCGGACGCGCTTGCCTTTCGAGCTGGGCTGCAACCCCTCGCCGGCAAGCAGGACGCCGGCCTTCACCAACTCTTCGTTGAACTTCCCCATTTCAGCGAGCAGCTTTTGCTTGGGCATAATACCTGCCTCGGAATCCTTGTTGGCTTTGACGATCACCATAAAGCGCATTGTTTATCTCTCCTTGTTGAATCTGAGATCATCTGACTTCTGTTTTAACGTCGAGCGGCCGGCGGTCAGATCGACAACTCCGCAATTTTCTTTTGCGAGTGCGTGAACATTGTGTGTGAAGGTATTCCGCAACAACACCGTTCCCGCCATCACCAGCAGCAGCGGCCAAGATATCAGCAAGATGGGCTGCAGGAAATCCTGCAGAAAGCGCTGGTGATTGGCGGCATCGGCCTGCGAAAGTTGTGAGACTGCCACGATGAGGACGGGCAGGACTCCTACCGCCTGGGAGCTGTCGGCGCCGAGGAGATGGGTCAACCATGCAACCGCCCCAGCCAGATTCGCATAGAGAATGAAGATGCCGAACCCGACCAGGGCCGCTCCTGCGATTGATTTAGAACTCCGAAAGGCTGTCCGCTGCCTCGCCATATTCGCCTCCGCTGGCCGTTTCTTCCCGGCTCTACATGTTCGTCGAGCGAGGGCTGGGGAAATCGACAGAATGATTTGATTTTTCGGAGTTCTGGCTAGCGTTCGGCCATGCGGACGGGACCTTTACGATCGTGCGAGGGGCAATCGAGCGAATCCCAGCTGCGATGCACGAAGTCAGCGAATGGACGGCCCTTATGAAAAGATGAATGGCATCGGATGGACGTTACAACGCTGCAGGTTTTGATCATAATTTTTGTTGCGAC
This sequence comes from Acidobacteriaceae bacterium, assembly GCA_051001135.1. Classification (GTDB taxonomy): domain Bacteria; phylum Acidobacteriota; class Terriglobia; order Terriglobales; family Acidobacteriaceae; genus CAWHMN01. Next base: position 32,155 of record JBPCNO010000055.1, on the reverse strand, counting down.
GCTGATTCGATCGGCATTCGGATTCGGCGAGGCGCTGGTCGCCGTTCCGTTGCTCGCCTTCTGCATTCCGTTGGACATAGCGGCGCCCCTGGCCGTGCTGGTTTCGATAACGATTGCCGGCGTCATCGTGGTGCAGGACTGGCGGAAGATCCATGTACGCAGCACGGGCTGGCTGGTGCTCGCCACCGTCGCGGGTATTCCGCTGGGGCTTTGGCTCTTGACCAGCAGCCATCAACGAATCGTCAAGGCGACGCTGGCGTTGATCATCATCGCGTTCTCGGCGTACTCGCTGACGTATTCGTTCCTTGATCGCAAAGCGCCGCATCTGGAGCGGGACAGCTATTTGTGGCTGATTGGATGTGGGTTCTGTGCCGGCGTGCTGGACGGCGCTTACGGAATGAATGGGCCGCCGCTGGTGGTGTATCGGACCATGCGCCGCTGGTCAGCGCAGCACTTCCGGGCGACGTTGCAAGGTTATTTTCTTCCGGCCAGCCTGATGGGCATGGCCGGTTATTGGGCAGCGGGTCTCTGGGTTCCGGCTGTCACTCATTACTTCCTGCTATCGCTTCCAGTCATGCTGCCGGCGGTGCTGTTGGGCCGGGTGATCAATCATCGGCTGGAGGCGGAGACCTTTCTACGCTATGTGTATTTCGGCCTGGCGGGGATTGGAGCGGTCTTGTTGATTGAGGCGCTGCGCGGCCATCCATGAGAGCGCGCAGGTGCAGGCGCTTGCGGCTAATCGCGATGCGGTTCGAGCAGCGCGGATTCCAATAGAACCGGTGATTCGGTGGGCTGGGGGAAGGCATGCTCCCAGCGCGCCACGACGGCCGATGCCAGGCAGTTGCCGACCACGTTGACCATGGTGCGTGGCATGTCCATGAGTGTGTCGATGCCGAGGATAACCAGCACCGGCTCGGTGGGCAGATGGAAGGAAGTGACGGTGGCGAGCAGCACCACCAGTCCAGCTCGCGGGACGCCGGCCACGCCCTTGCTGGTGAGCATCAGCGTGGCGAGCATCAACAGTTGTTCGCTGATGGACTGGTGTACACCCGCGGCCTGCGCGACAAAGATCGAAGCCAGCGCGAGGTAGAGCGCGGAGCCATCCAGGTTGAAGCTATAGCCCATGGGGATGACGAAGCTGACGATGCGCCGCGGCACGCCGTAGATCTCCATGTTCTCCATCGCGCGGGGCAGCGCCGCTTCCGAGGTAGCGGTGCTGAAGGCGATGGTGGCGGGAACGGCAATGGCGCGGAGAAAGCCCCGCAGCGGCAGACGCGCCAGCAGAATGACCGGCAGCATACCCAGGAGAGCGAAGAGGGCGAGCGCTCCGTAGAGCGTACCGAGCAGCTTGGCCAGGTTGACCAGCACGGCCAGTCCCATGTGCCCGACGGTGTAGGCCATGGCGGCCGCGACGCCGACCGGCGCGAGATACATGACGACGTTGGTGAAGCGGAACATGGTCTCGCTGAGTGACTCGGCCAGCCGGACCAAGGGCCGGCGACGCTCCTCCGGCACCATGGTCAGGGCGATGCCGAAGATCAGCGCGAAGACGGCCACCTGCAGGATCTGTCCCTCGGCGATGGCACGCGCGATGTTGTCAGGGAATGCGTGGAGCAGACTGTCCTGCCAGTGCAGTGGAGGGGCCGCGGCAGTGGCGAGACCATCGTGCATGACCGGCAGGGCCAGACCCACACCGGCGCGTGTGACGGTGATGGCAAACCAGCCGATGGCCAGCGCGACCACGGTCATGGCTTCGAAGTAGACCAGCGCCTTGAGGCCGATGCGGCCCATGCCGCGCAGATCGCCATGACCGGCAATGCCAGAGACCAGCGTGCCGAGAATCAGCGGAGCGACAATGGCTTTGATGAGACGCAGAAAGATGTCGCTCAACACGGAAAGCTGGACGGCGACCCCGGGCTGATCGAAGCCGATCTCGGCGCCGGCCAGCATGCCGACGAAGATCCAGCAGGTGAGGGAGCGGCGCCACACGGCCCAGCCCACCAGCAGCGCCAGGCCGGCGACGCGGAGGGCTGTGGCGGGAAACGCGTGAGCGTTTGCCGCATGCAGCACCACGCTGGCGAGCATGCCGCAGAGGAAGAGAAGGATTCCGGCGGCGATCAGCCATCCGGCGATGCGATACCTACGGGTTGGAGACGAGGCAGCCAAACTGCTGCCTACTATAGCGTGCGAGTTGCGGAGGCCGTGGAGCAACCCGGGCCACAGCGGCCAGGTCGCTCTCAAGATGCGCCGCGGTAGCACGCTCTTTTGGATCGGATCGACGGAACGCAATTGTGCACTGGCACGGAGTGGGGAGGGCGCTGTACTCTTCCCACGCTGTACGTAAAGGAGAAATCATGGTTCGGAAAAGCATGCGTTTCGCGGTCGCCCTTGCCCTCACACTGATCTGTACATCGCCCTCGTTCGCCATATCGGGTCAGTCCACGATGGCGCCGTCGGGTCAGAGTTCCAGCACTCCCATGCAGAGCAATTCGAAGAAGAGCGGCTCGGAGATGAAGAGCAAGTCGATGGCGTCCATGCCGACGGATGCGCAGATCGCCGACGCGAAGGCCAAGGGCATGGTGTGGGCCAACAGCAACAGCAAGGTCTACCACAAGGACGACAAATATTACGGTAAGACCAAGAACGGCCAATTCATGACGGAAGCGGATGCGCAGAAGGCTGGGTATCACATGGCCAAGATGTCGCCGGTGGGCCAGAAGAAGAGCAGCAGTACCATGCCAATGAAATAGTGGTCCGGCAATGCGCCGGGCGGGAAAGGCGGTCTGCGCTGTCGCGCAGAGTCCCACCCTACGCGCGCAAGGTTCCGTTGCGCACCCGGCGGTCTTCTGGCGCGTAGAATGGGGCTACATATGGCGAAGAGGGCGCCGGCACGAATGCCGGCGCACTCCTCGTTGCGCAGCCCAGTCCAAGCAGCCCAGTCCTAGCAGGCCAGTCCTACTGGATGGACAGTTGCTGCTGCGTGGTGTTTCCGGTCGCCTCGTCCAGTTGCAGGAAGTCGTTGTCCCAGTCGTGGCGCCGGAAGTCGAACATCCCGTTCAGTGAGCCGGCAAGGGCGTCAAAGGAGCCCTGGCCGATGCGCTGACCGCCGAGCCAGTTGTCCTCGACGAAGCGCAGGATTGAGCTCTGATCCGTCAGGGTGTGGTCGACGAAGTTATGCCGGGCATACGGAGAGATGACCAGCAGGGGCAGCCGTGGACCGTAGCCGCAGCGACCCTGCGCATGGATGACCTGCGGGCCAGCGAGTGCGGTACGGCCATCGCCGCACTGCCCGGCGCCGGTGAGCATGTCAGCTGAGGTGGTGGACTGGTTTACCACCTGTCCGAGCTGGTGATCGTACCAGCCGTCGGAGTCATCCCAGTTGACCACGACCGCGGTGTCTTTCCACTCCGGCCGGCTCTGCAGGAAATTGACGACCTTGACGACGAAGCTCTGTTCGTCCAGCGGATCGGAGTAGCCGGCGTGGCCATCCTGGTAGCCGGCGGCCTTCAGGTAGCTGACGGAGGGCATGTTGCCCGCGCGCACGGCCGCGTAGAAGTCGTCGATATCGTACTGGTGGTTGGCCTGGTCGCCGTCCACGCCGATGGAGCGGACCGAGGAGGGACGCAGGTGTTTGGGGTTGGCGGTGGAGGCGTAGTACTGAAAGGGCTGGTGATGCGCGATGTAGTCGGCCTTCAGCGCCCTGGTGACGGTGGAAGTATGGCTCCGCTTGCAGCCCGTGGATCCGTCGGCGTTCTTTTTGGTCAGGTCGAAGCCGCCTTCGAAGAAGCCCCAGGTGATGCCGCGGCTGTTGAGCAGGTCTCCAACGTTGGTGCCACCAAGCTGCACCACGGAGGACGAGGAGCAGACGTCGCCCACCGGATCCGCGTCGCTGATAAGGGTGACGGTGCCATTGCCGCCATCCACTACATCGCTGCCGGCATTGCTCTGCTCGGTGACGCCGTTGGTCTGGCCGGAGATGAGGTTGATGGCGCCGGGCGTGGATGGGCCAAAGGTGGTGCCGTAGGAGTTGTCATTCATGGCGTACCGCTGGGCGTAATTCCACAGGGCGGTGACGGTATTGCCATCGTAGTAGCCCATCACCAGGCCGTTGGTGCTGTTCGGCGGAGCGCCGGAGGTGCCGGTAAACTCCGGAAACGAATCCATGAGGCCGGCATGGAACGCCTGTTGCTCCGGACCGTAGTTGTGGTCCTGGTCGGCGGTGGCGGACTCCGAGCGGTCCAGGCGGAAGGGGTTGGCGGCGCCCGCGCCATTGCCGGTGGTGTTCAGAAAATTCGGATTGTTGTAGAGCAGCGCATCGGTGTAGCCGTTGACGGTCGGCGTGCCGGGCGCGGCGATAAAGCGCGGCTCGCGTGGCGGGTTGAGCGCCCTGGGATAAGTCCCGAAGTAGTGATCGAAGGAGACGTTCTCCTGAAAGATCACCACCAGATGCTTGATGGGTGTAGCCGTGGAGCCTCCGCCCCACTCTGCCTGGGTTGCCATCGGCGCGGCGAGTTGTCCCGCTACCAGCACCGCTGCCAAAGAAGTTGCAATCAAACGCTGCATCCTGCCCTCCGTTCCGGCGTTGCCGGAACGTTGTCAGGTGTATCCGCGCGAGATTACATGTCCATCACAGGCAAGTTACGGGACGGCGAATCGCGGTTCGCCGCCCGCGGAGCCGGAAGGGTGGTATCAGTCACGGGCTCGCCGGTTCGCCCTCAGGTGTAGAGCGCTCGAATGCCGCGAGCCTTTGTCTGGATTCTTCGCTTCGCTCAGAATGACGACGGTCGAATGTTGCGAGCCTTTGTCTGGATTCTTCGCTTCGCTCAGAATGACGACGACACAGGAGTGACGGAGAATCGCACTAAGCGTCCGCCTGTTTTTCGTCGTCCTCCTCTTCCGCTTCGCCGTTCAAGAGGCTGTAGTATTCCTCGTCGGAGACGAAGTCTTCGGGACTGTAGGCGAGAAATTTGGGACCCAGGGGGGAGCCGTCGGCGGCGTAGGTGATGGTGCGGACAGTGGTCAGGGGGACGAGGTCCTTTTTAGTATTCTGGGAGGCGATCTGCAGGCCGTAGAGCAGGAGTCCGGCGCGGCGGGGATCGAGTCCGCCGGCGGCGAGCGATCCCAAGATGCGGGAGAGGGCGATCTGGACGGAGGAGCGGTCCTCGATGAGAGGCATGGGGATGGGGTTGTGCTCCTGGCCGGAGTTGACGGCGATGGCGCCGGCGTCCTGGGTTGGGATCCGGGTCTGACTCTGCTGGTGGCGCGGCTTGCGGCGGCTGCGCTCGTGGAAGAAGCACCAATGGCTCTTGTGAAGTGCGGCGGCGCGGCACTTTTCACCGCTGGTCTTGATGTGGCGGCATTCCTGATGCATGGTAACTCCTCAGTACCCTCCCCCCCCTCCCCATATGGTATGGAAGTCATTTAGATCGTTAGAGATCCGCGGTTTGTGCCGCTCCATATCTCATTCTAAAAGACTTACACGCAAATATTAGATTCGGCGGGAGTTAGCGGACAGATTCGCTCTCCCCCGGGTGCGCCGGGGTTGGGATGGGGCTTGTGGTTGAAATTGGGTTCTATTTCCAGTGTAGAGATTTGTGCGAATTAGAGTGACAAGAATTTGGAAAGAAGAACTCCTGCTCGGTTAGGCGAATCTACTCGCTTGCAGCGACAGGTCTGTGATGCGGCACTGCTACAAGCAGTCAATGACCTCGCGTGCTGCTCGCTCGCCTGCTTGTACCGCGCCTTCCATGTACCCGTTCCAGAAGGTCGCCGTCTCAGTGCCAGCCCAGTGAATCGGTCCGACGGGAGCGCGCAGCGTGGTGGCATAGTCATGCAGCACCCCTGGTCCGGCGTAACCCACAGGGCCTCCACGCGACCACTCCTCGCCTGGCCAGTTGTGGCCTCCCACCCTTCCCCTTCGCCTGCGCTCAGGGTCAGGATGGGGCACCCGGCGTATGCGGCGCATTCGGAAGCAGAACTACCGAGGGATGCTGCTGCGTTCCGCAGCCTACCCATCCGATCGCGCGAGTCTCTCGTCAAGGAAGAGGGTGGTGCACTAGACTTTTGTCTCATGACTCGTCCGGCCTTCCGCTCCGCGCTCTCTCTTCTTTCCCTCTGCGTCTGTCTGACGGCAGCCCCGCTGCCGGCGCAATCGGCAGCGTCTGCCAAGCCCACGGTGGCCGATGCGCAGGCCTTCATGGATAAGGCAGAGGCGGAGCTGCTGGAGTTGACCACTATCAGCGAGCGTGCCGGCTGGATTCAGGAGACCTACATCATCGACGACTCGGAGCTGTTGTCGGCCAAGGAGAACGAGCGGCTGATCGCGCGCACCACGGAGCTGATCGATGGATTGAAGCGCTTCGATGGGCTCGAGCTTCCGCCGGAGCTCGCGCGCAAGTTCATGCTGCTGCGCACCGGGCTGACACTGCCGGCGCCGAACGATCCCAAGCTGCGCGCGGAGTTGACGCAGGTGGCAGCCTCGCTCGACGGCAGCTACGGCAAGGGCAAGTACTGCCCGGGCGGCGACCAGTCCAAGTGCGTGGGCCAGGACGGCATGGAAGTGATGATGGCCAAGAGCCGCGATCCCAAGGAGATCGAGAATATCTGGGTGGGATGGCACCAGATCGGCGCGCCCATGCGCGAGCGCTACGCGCGCATGGTGGAGTTGTCGAACCAGGGCGCGCGGGAACTCGGTTTTGCGGACACGGGCGTGCTGTGGCGCTCCGGCTATGACATGCGGCCGGAGGAGTTCAGCGCCGAGTTGGAGCGGCTATGGAAGCAGGTGGAACCGCTGTATGTGCAGTTGCATGCGTATGCGCGCAAGCGGCTGATCGCGAAGTACGGCGCGGCGGCGCAACGGCCGGATGGCATGATACCGGCGGACCTGCTGGGCAACATGTGGGCGCAGGAGTGGGGCAACGACTACGACATCATGGCTCCGCCCGCGGCGCCGCCGACCTACGATCTGACCGAGATACTGACGGCGCGCCACACTACGGCCAAGCAGATGGTGGGCTATGGGCAGAACTTCTTCGAGTCGCTGGGCTTCCCTGCGCTCCCGGATACCTTCTGGCAGCGCTCGATGCTGACGCGGCCGGCGGACCGCGACGTGATCTGCCACGCCAGCGCGTGGGATATCGACAGCGAGAAGGATGTGCGGCTGAAGGTCTGCCTGCACCCCACGGCGGACGATTTCACCACGGTGCACCACGAACTCGGTCACAACTACTACCAGATGGCGTATCGTAAGCAGCCCTTTCTCTTCCGCAATGGAGCCAACGATGGATTCCACGAGGCCATCGGCGATACGATTGCGCTGTCGATCACGCCGGAGTATCTGAAGACCATCGGGCTGATCCAGCAGGTGCCCCCGGCGAGCGCCGACATACCGCTGCAACTGCGCACCGCGCTGGATAAGATCGCGTTCCTGCCGTTTGGGCTGCTCATCGACAAGTGGCGGTGGGAGGTATTCTCCGGCCAGGTGAAGCCGGCGGACTACAACAAAGCGTGGTGGGCGCTGCGCGAGCAGTATCAGGGGGTGGCGCCGCCGGTGGATCGCTCGGAGGCGGACTTCGATCCGGGCGCCAAGGCGCACATCCCAGGGAACACCCCGTACGCGCGCTACTTTCTGGCGCGGGTGTACCAGTTCCAGTTCTATCGCGCCATGTGCCGGGCGTCCGGGTACACCGGGCCGCTGAACCGCTGTTCGTTTTATGGATCGAAGGCGGCCGGCGCGAAGCTGAACGCCATGCTGGAATTGGGACAATCGAAGCCATGGCCGGAGGCGCTGAAGGCGATGACGGGCGAGGACAAGGCTGATGCTTCAGCGATGGTCGAATACTTCCAGCCGCTGCTGGACTGGCTGAAGCAGCAGAACCAGGGAGAGACGCTGGGCTGGAAGGTGGCCGGCGATCCGCTGAAGGCGCATTAGTCAGGGGTCAGGGGTCAGGGGTCAGGGTCAGGGGTCAGGGTCAGGGATCAGGGGTCAGGGGTCAGGGGATCAGGGATCAAGGATGAGGGGTCAGCGTGGTTGCTGATCCCTTATCCTTTGCGCGCCCTCTACTCGTGGCAGTGCTTGTGTCCGGCGCCCATGAGGGCGAGCGCCGCGCCCAGCAGGGCCATGTTTTTCGAGAAGTGGATGGTATCGTTCTGCTTCTGCCCGGCGTCTTGCTGGTTCCAGAAATCATGCATAGTCGGTGATACCAGCGCCAGGAAGGTGACTACTCCCAGTGCCCCGAGGCCGGGCTTCAGTCCGAAGGTCAGGCTGGCTCCGGAGGCGGTGAGCAATGCAGCGGAGCCCAGGATCGCCAACTCCGGATTGGGCAGTCCCTTCGAAGCGGCATACCCCTCAAGCGCCTGCCGATTCTTGAAATGGTTGATGCCGTTGTAGAGGAAGAATCCGCCGAAGACGAGTCGCCCTAAGACGTAGGGAAATGACATATGCATTGCTCCTGATCTAGATAATTGCTACGAGATGGATGAGACTGCCTGGGATACATGCGAACCGGGGCAGCACCACAGCGGCGTGCTGCCCTGCCCTCTTGGTTTAGTGTGCGCGGTTTAGTGTGCGTGCGGGTCAAGCTTCACCTTGAGCCAGCCGTGTTCGTGCTTGTCGAATGTGTGATAGGCCTCGATGGCCGAGAGGATCGACTCTTTATGCGTGAGAAACTGCTCAGTGCGGAAGACGCCCGAGCGCACCAGCTCGATGAGCATTGGAAGGTATCTACGGTGGTGACAATTACCCGCGTTCATCCTGAGGTTCTTGTTCATGAACTCACCGATGGGAAAGGTTGTGAGCGACGGGGGATAGACGCCGATGACGGAAACGGTGCCGGCCTTGGCGACTGAAGCCACCGCCCACTGCAATGCCTGGGACGGCGCGCCGCCGATCCACCACTTGCCTTCGGCCTTCTTCAGCTTTGGATCGCCCTGCGTCATCTGTTTGGCGAATTCCTTGCGGTGCTCCTGCTCCGAGGCACCGGCGGAGGTGGCGTCCACGCCGACGGCATCGATGACGCGATCGGGACCGGAACCATCGGTGAGTTCGCGCAGCACCTCCACCGGGTCTTCCTTCGCGAAGTTGATGGTTTCCGCGCCGTGGCCGCGCGCCATCTCCAGGCGAGATTCGACCTGATCGATGACAAAGAGCCGGCCCGCGCCCAGATGCTTGGCGCAGGCAATTGCGAGCATGCCGACCGGCCCTGCGCCAAAGATGGCGACGCTGACGGAGGGGCGAATCTCCGCCATCTCGGCGGCCTGGTAGCTGGTGGGCAGGATATCGGACATGAGAATTGCCTGATCGTCGGTGATCTCGCCGGGGAGCTTCAGCAGATTGGAGGCGGCGAAGGGTACGCGTGCGTATTCGGCCTGCAGGCCGTCCAGGCCGCCGTTCTCCTCCGGACCGCCGAAGACGACAGTGCCCGCCAAAGTGCCGCCGGGATTGATCTTGTTGCACTGCGAGTAGTAGCCGCCGCGGCAGTAGTTACAACTTCCGCAGCCCAGGGTGGAGGGAATGATGACGCGATCGCCAGGCCGGAGGCTGCGGCAGTTTTTGCCGCCCTCGGAGACAACGCCGACGCCTTCGTGCCCTAAAATTCGGCCCTTCTTCATGCCCGGAACCGTGCCGCGGATGAAGTGAAGGTCGGTGCCGCAGATGGCGCTGGAGGTGATGCGCACGATCGCATCGTCCGGCTGCTGAATCTTCGGCTCGGGCACATCCTCCAGGCGGATATCGCCGACATCGTGAAATACCACTGCCTTCATCGTGTATCTCCCAGGACCTGCATTGGAAAAGGGCTACAGATATCCCTCTGTTGGATGCGGCGGAGCGCCTGGGACACGCAGGGGCGTCCAGTCTTCGAGGTGACCGCAGGCGAGGGGCCGACCCCACGAAAACGGAGGCGTCCAGCAAGCCATTCCAGTGGATCTCCCATCTCAGCAACCACATATGGCTCGACCACTCTGGCAAGGACAGATCCAGATTTCTCTTGTCTCACTCGGTGTCGGCCTCTTCCCGGCGAGCAATTCCGCGCGCCAGGTGGAGTTCCATCAGGTAGACCGCACCACCGGGGAACGCATTCACCATCAGAATATCTCCGCCGAGGGAGAGGAGCCGGTGGAGAAGGCTGACATTGCCAAGGGGTACGAGTACGAGCGGGGCAAGTATCTCGTCATCGACCCGGATGAGCTGAAGAAGCTGCGCCTGCCGGGACAGAAGACGCTCGACATCGTGCAGTTCGTGAAGATCGAGGAGATCGATCCTGCGTTCTTCGAGAAACCCTATTTTGTAGTGCCGAAGGATGAGACGCAGGCCAGGGCGATGGCGATCATCAGCCGCGCTCTTCGCGACACGGAGAGCATGGGACTGGGGGAGATCGCCTTCAGCGGACGCGAACACCTGGTCGCGCTGGGTGCGCCGCGGGAGTCCAAGGGCAAAGGCCTGCGGCTCTACGTGATGCGCTACGAGGAGGAGTTGCGCGAGCCGGCGGACTACTACAAGGACAGCCCCAGCCCGTCGATCGATGAGAAGCAGCTTTCGCTGGCGAAGCAACTGATCGAGCACTATCAGGCGCCGTTCGATCCCGACAAGTTCAAAGACGACTACGAGGCGGCGGTGAAGGCGCTGGTGAAAGCAAAACTGGAGCACAAGCCACTGCCGAAGGGTCCGCCGGAGCCGAAGCGCGGCAAAGTCATCAACATGATGGATGCGCTGAAGCAAAGTCTGGCGAAGAGCGCGAGAGCCAGCGCGAGCACGGGCTCGAGTGCGGGCTCGAGTGCCAAGCCGCGCAGGAGCAAGGCTGCTTCTTCCCGCAAGGGCAAAGCCGCTTAGGCGATCATGACAGGCGATCAGGACAGGCGATCATGGCTAAGAAGAAATCGGCATCGGCGTCGGTCGATGAGCAGTTGGCAAAGTACCGCTCGATGCGCGACTTCGCCACGACGGCGGAGCCACGCGGCCGAGCGAGTGGGACGGAGAGCCGGGCGGGGAGTAAGCCGGAGCAGCTACCGTTTCTCGTCCAGAAGCATGCGGCGACGCGCCTGCACTACGATTTCCGGCTGGGGTGGCGCGGCGTTCTGAAGAGCTGGGCAATCGCGAAAGGTCCCAGCTATGTGACCAAAGACAAGCGCCTGGCCGTCCAGGTGGAAGACCACCCCATGGAATACGGCGGCTTTGAAGGCACCATTCCCAAGGGACAATACGGCGGCGGCACGGTGATGTTGTGGGACACCGGCACATGGGAGCCGGTGGGCGATGCCGATGAAGGGCTGCGCAGCGGCAGATTCAAGTTCATTCTGCACGGAGAGAAGCTTAGGGGGCACTGGACGCTGGTGCGCATGGGCGGACACGCGGCCGAAGAGAAGAAGCCCAACTGGCTGCTGATCAAAGAGCATGACGAGTACGAGCGCCCGGAAGGCGCGCCGCCGATCACGGAAGAGAAGCCGGATAGCGTGGTGACGGGCCGCGACCTGGAAGCGATCGCCAAGGCAGAGGACCACGTGTGGGATTCCTCCAGCGGGCTTGCGGCCGAGGAGCGGAAGAAGCAGGCTCCGAAGAAGGAGGCGGCAAGGAAAGCGGCGCCGTCGAAGGTGGTGCACGTGGAGGCGGGCGAGCACGCGCCCAAGGAAGCGATGCCGGATTTTGTGCCTCCGCAGCTTGCGTCGCAGGTATCCAAGCCGCCCGGGGGAGCCGACTGGCTGCACGAACTGAAGTTGGACGGATACCGGATGCAGGGCCATCTGGCCGGCGGAAAGGTGAAGTTGCTGACGCGTCGCGGGCTGGACTGGACACACCGCATGCCGGCACTTGCGGAGGCGCTGAAGAGTGTGCCGGCGAAGACCGCAGTTCTCGACGGCGAAGTGGTGGTGCTCGACTCCAAGGGGCTGAGCAGCTTTGCCGACTTGCAGACCGCTTTTCAGGAAGGGCATCGCCGCCAGTTGACCTATTATGTCTTCGATCTGCTGCATGTGAACGGCCGCTCCACGCGCGAGCTGCCGCTGGATGAACGCAAGGAGAAGCTGGCAGAGCTGCTCTCGGCGCTCGATCCCACCGGGGAGGTTCGCTATGGCGACCATGTGGAGAGCCGCAGCGAGGAGATGTATGCGGCGGCATGCGAACTGGGGGCCGAAGGGGTGGTGTCGAAGAAACGCGACAGCCGCTATATCTCCGGGCGCAGCGCCAGTTGGCTGAAGATCAAATGCAGCCGGCAGCAGGAGCTCGTGATTGGCGGATTTACCCTGCCATCCAATGGCGGCGATGGGTTGGGTGCGCTGCTGCTTGGCTACTACGAAGGTTCGTCCCTGCACTACGCCGGACGCGCGGGCACGGGCTTTACGCAAGCGTCGCAGCGGATGTTACGAAAAAAGCTGGAAGGGATTGCAACCAAGACGATGCCGTTCGCGAAGGTGGACGCTGCGTCGCGTCGCGATGCGCACTGGGTAGAACCCAAGCTGGTTGCGGAGATAGCCTTTCGTACCTGGACCGCGGACGGCATCGTGCGCCAGGCATCGTTCAAAGGCCTGCGCGAAGATAAGCCCGCCAAAGAAGTACGCCGGGAGGAGCCGGTGTCGCTCGCGGAGGCGCAGTCGGAAGCGGAGGAAGACGAAGCGCCGCGCCAACACTCCAAGGCGGCGAAGAAACCCGCGGCCGAACGGCATAAGCAGCCTGCGGGATCGAAGCTCGCGATCCCGCTGCCGCAGTGGCTGCGGCTCTCGCATGCAGACAAGGTGCTGGATAAGGAATCCGGGCTGACCAAACAGACGCTCGCCGAATACTACACGTTGGTCGCGCCGCGGATACTCCCGTTCATCGCTGACCGGCCGCTCAGCATCGTTCGCTGTCCCGGTGGCACAGCGGCGAAGTGTTTCTTTCAGAAGCACGTGAAGCCGGGACTGCCGAAAGGCGTGAAAGCCATCGATATCTCGGATAAGAAGGGCGGACCGCCGGAGCCGTACATCACGCTCTCGACAGAAGAGCCGCTCATCGGCTTCGCACAGATGAATGTGCTGGAGCTGCATCCGTGGGGATCGAGGAACGAGGATGTGGAGCGTCCCGATCGCCTGATCTTCGATCTCGATCCGGACACGGCGATCTCCTGGCAGACGCTCGCCGAGAGCGCGGAGGAGGTACGAAAGCGACTGCTCAAGCTGGGTCTCAAATGCTTTCTCAAGGGCACGGGAGGAAAGGGACTGCACATCGTAGCGCCCATTGAGCCGGAGCGCGAGTGGGCCGCGGTGAAGACGTTCGCCCACGAGTTTGTGCAACGGATGGAAGCCGACAATGCGCGGCTGTATCTGACCAAGATGAGCAAGGCGGCGCGCAAGGACCGTATCTATCTCGACTATCTTCGCAATGAGCGGGGCGCCACGGCGGTCGCGCCTTTTTCGCCGCGCAGCCGCGCGGGTGTGCCGGTGTCTGTCCCCATGGCCTGGAGCGAGTTGAAGCAGGATGCCGCGCCGCACCTTCGGGTCGCCGAGTTCCGCGAATGGATCGGCCGCATCGAGCACGATCCCTGGAAAGAGCTGCCGAAGATCTGGCAGTCGCTAACGGAAGAGGCGATCGGTTCGGTTGCTCCAGCGAAGTCTGCCGCCGGGCGGAGGTGACGCAATGCCTGTCTATCCGACCTGGGGCTCTATCGCACTTCGGCTCTTCCTTGCGGTCGTAGCCGGCACGCTGATCGGCATCAACCGCGACGAGCGCGGCCGGGCCGCTGGCCTGCGTACAACTCTGCTGGTCTGCCTTGCCGCGTGCGTGGCCATGCTGCAGGCGAACCTGCTGATGAGCACGGCAGGCAAGCCGCCGACTTCCTTCGTCAGCATGGATGTCATGCGCCTTCCTCTCGGAATACTCTCGGGCATCGGCTTCATCGGCGCGGGGGCCATCATCAAACGCGGCGATCGCGCGCGCGGCGTGACGACGGCCGCGACGATCTGGTTTGTAACCGTGCTCGGCCTGTGCTTCGGTGGCGGTCAAAACGTATTGGGTGTCGTCGCTCTGGTGCTGGCGCTCGTGGTGCTAAGCGTGATGAGACGAATCGAGAAGCGTATCCCGAGATATCGGGAGGCCAGTCTGATCGCAAAGCTGACCGAAGGTGCACCGCCGGAGGAGGAGCTACGCACGGTACTGGAACGGGGCGGCGTCCGGCTGAGGAACTGGAGCGTGGTCTACGATGAGGCGGGAAAGCCTTGCAGAGTGGAGAGTTCGGCGCAATGGCGGGTGAGGGATGGCGAGATCGGTCCACCGGCGGCGGTGCAGGAGTTATCGCGGCGCAGCGGTGTCTCTGAACTTAGCTGGCGAACCGGGCAATAAGACAGTTCACGATTGCCAATCGAGGGAAAAGCAACCGCAGATCCTTCGACTCGCGGCCTGCGCTTCGCGCAGACCCGCTCGCTCAGGATGACACGTGAACGGGCGGCTCCAGTAGGTGGCGCACACGTGAGTGGAATGTAAAGTGTCGCAGCCTCCCACCCTTCCCCTTCGACTATGCTCAGGGTCAGGATGGGGCACCCAGACCGGGGGCGAGGAATAAGGAAATCTTCAGCAGCGGACGATGTGCGCCGCCGAGATACCCTTGGTGGCGTTGCGGGTATCGACCACCAGCCTGGCTTCGCGCACGATGCGCGCGTAGTCGTAGGCGGAGTGGTCGGTGACGATCAAGATACAGTCATAACTACCTAGATCTTCAAGCGGCGAACAGGCCATGCGGAGATCGTAGTGCCGGCCGTGGCCTACTGTGGGAAAATACGGGTCGTTGTAGGAGACCTCAGCGCCGCGTTCCTGCAGAAGCTCGATGATGGTAAGCGACGGCGACTCCCGCAGGTCGTCGATATCTTTCTTGTAGGCCAGGCCAAGCACCAATATCTTCGAGCCGTTCAGCGGTTTGCGATAAGTGTTCAACGCGGCGGCTGTCGCGTCCACTACATGATAGGGCATGCCCACGTTCACTTCCCCCGCCAGTTCAATAAAGCGGGTGCGGAAATCGAACTGCTTCGCCTTCCATGAGAGGTAGAACGGATCGATGGGAATGCAGTGACCGCCGAGTCCGGGGCCCGGATAAAACGGCTGGAAGCCGAAGGGCTTTGTCTTGGCCGCTTCGATGACTTCGAAGATATCGATATCCATGCGCAGACAGAGCTGTTTTAACTCATTCACCAGCGCGATGTTGACACAGCGATAGATGTTTTCGAGCAGCTTGGTCATCTCCGCCACCGCAGGTTTGCTCACCGGCACGGTACGGTTGAAGATACTGCCGTAGAGCGCGCACGCGAGCTCCGTGGCGGTCGCATCCACGCCGCCGACGACTTTGGGGATATCTCGCCGGGCGACGGTATCGTTGCCGGGATCTTCTCTCTCGGGCGAGAACGCCACAAAGACGCCGTGGTCGTCCGGTGCTCCGGGGGGGGCTCCGGGGGCTGCTCCGGCGGATGCTGCGGTACGCGCGACCTTGAGCCCGCGCGGGTTGCCCGCTTCGAGCAGCGGAATCACGATCTCCTCGGTCGTTCCGGGATAGGTTGTGCTCTCAAGCACCACTAACTGCCCGGCACGCAGCCGGGGTGCGATGGCGGCCACCGTCCTGGTGATGAAGCTGAGGTCCGGCTCATGGTGTAAGTCGAGCGGAGTGGGCACGCAGATAAGGATGGCGTCCATTGCGGCCAGTTGATCATAGTCGGCGGTCGCGGTGAAGCCGCGTCGCTGCGCGCCTGCTATCTCGGTGGGCGGAATGCGGACGATATAGGACTCGCCGCGATTCAGCGTATCTACCTTCTGGGCATCGATGTCGAAGCCGGTGACGGGAAAACGTTCTTCGCTGAAGAGGAGCGCCAGCGGCAGGCCCACGTAGCCCAGCCCTACGATGCCTACGCGCGCGGTGCGCGCCGAGATCCTTTCGCGCAGGTCCGCAGATCTGGATTGCACTCCATCGCCCAGCACTCCGTTGCCCAGCACTCCGTTGCCCAGCACACCATCGCTCATATGAACCCTTGACTCCCTGTTGCGATTTGCCCCGGCAGCAGCGATGCAGAGCAGCGATGCAGATCAACGATGCAGAGCAGCGATGCAGATCAGCGGCCGCTGGAGCCGAAGCCACGTTCCGCACGGTCGCTTGCGGAGAGCTGCGCGGCTTGCTCGATGGGCCACGCGGTCTCCACGCGGAATGGCGACATCTGCACCACCTTATCGCCTTTTCGAATGTGCACGCGCACGTCGCTCCGCAGCAGGCGCAGCTCCGCGGGGCTGCCATCGCGATCGGCCGCCAGCCGATAGACGGGCTGATTGACATTGATAAGGCAGACCAGTATCTCGCCGCGGTAACCCGCATCGATGCGGCCTCCGGCATAAGTGACGCCCTGGGCCGCCATGGACGACCGGTCCCCGAGGATGAAGCCATATCCCTCGGGGCCTTCCACCGCTATCCCGGTTCGCACTTTGGTCGGCACACCCGGTTCAAGAGTGACGTCTTCCACGGAATAGAGATCGAAACCCAGATCGCTGCCGGCATGCGTCACCGTTGGAAGCTTCGCTTCAGGGTGCAGCAGTTTGACTTTCAGCATCGTCAGCTTTGCTTCTTGGCCTTGGACGCTCCCTGTTTCTGCTTGGCCCAGCGCCGTCTCTGTGCCTCGACGATCCGGCGCCGGCCTTCCGCGCTCATCCGCCGCTTGGTCTTGCTCTTCGCGCCGAGCGCCTTCGCTACCCCAGGCGCGAGATTCCGAGTGTCCCGCAGCAAGCTTCGCACTGTCTCAAGCCGTGAGATTTCCTCGTCAATTGCTGCAATGATAGCTTGTCTATCCATCTTTTTATAGCCTCAGTGATTGTGTCAGGGTCAGCCATCGGAGCATGCTGCATTCACCCTGATACTGCTTTCATCTTATACAAGGTTAGCGCGCATGGCAGCCTATCCTGCAGCACTTCGATCAGAATTCCAGCAGCACGCACACATTGCGGACAGGCTATCCTGTACCGGTTTGCCTTGATTGTCGCATCTCAAGTAACAAATTATGTCAAGATGGCCAAAACAATGGACGGCACCGGCGGATACGGCTGGTTTTTTCGCCGAAGTGGAGACCGGCGCTTCCCTGCTGATGCTGGATTACGACGGGACCCTGGCTCCCTTTACCGCGAACCGGCTTAAGGCCTTTCCCTATGACGGGGTGAAGGAACGGCTGGAGACTCTGCTGCGCATTCGAAGCGTGCGGCTGGTGCTGGTGACAGGCCGGCCAGCGCGCGAACTGAAAGATCTGGCCGCGTTGAGCGCCGCGGTGGAGATATGGGGATCGCATGGGCGCGAACACCTGCTGGCAGACGGTTCCTATACGCTGGAACAGGTCACGGGAAGGCAGATGCAGGTACTCCAGGAGATAGCGGAACGACTATCACGTGCTGGATATGGCGAGGCGCTGGAGAGAAAACCAGCGAGCCTGGCCGTTCACTGGCGGACCCTCGATGCTGCCGGCCAGCGGACGCTTCAACAACTGACAATCGAGAGCTTCGAGAGGTCAGGAGCACAGGAGCAACTGAAGCTGCTGAGCTTTGAGAGTGGGCTGGAAATTCGTTGTGGCAACGTAGACAAGGGCGACGCGATCAGCCGGACTCTTGCGACCGCCGGGACGCGAACACCGGCGGCATACCTGGGGGACGACCTGACAGACGAAGATGCGTTCAAGGCACTTCGCGGGCGCGGTCTGACCATTCTGGTTGGAGAACAGGTTCGTGAGTCAGCAGCGGAATACTGGCTGCATCCGCCGGAGCAACTGCTGGCTTTTCTTGATGCATGGATTCAACATGCACCGGCTGATGCGGAAGAAAGGCGCCCATGAATTCTGCCCATCCCAAACTGATCGTGGTTTCCAATCGTCTGCCGCTGTCGTTCAAGATGGAGGGCGACAAGGTGAGCGCGTCACCATCGAGCGGCGGACTGGTCAGCGCGCTCGCACCCATTCTGGCGGAGTACGGCGGCACATGGATCGGCAGCACGGGCGCGGCCAGCACCAGCCGCAAGCAGGACGCTGAGGTCCGGCGGGTTCTGACCAAGACCGCGCGCAAGCAGTCGTACCAGTACTGGCCAATCTTTCTCTCCGAGGAGGAACAGGTCAACTTCTACGAGGGCTTTTCCAACGAGATCGTATGGCCGCTGTTTCACGACCTGCAATCCCGCTGCAACTTTCTGCCGCAATACTGGAAGGTCTACCAGGAGGTAAACGGGCGCTTCGCCGACGCCATCCTTAAATCATCGAGACCGCAGGACACCATCTGGATTCAGGATTATCAACTGATGGACGTCGCGCGGCAGTTTCGACGCACGCGGCCGAAGGCGCGGCTCGCCTTCTTCATGCACATACCGTTTCCCGCGCCCGATATCTTCGAGAAGCTGCCGTGGCGCAGGCAGATATTGGAAGCATTGCTGCAACACGACCTGGTCGGGCTGCAGACGCAGCGGGATGAGCGCAACCTGATCAGTTGTCTTCGCGCTTTTGTTCCCGACGTGCAGATTGGGGCGACGGCGGACGGCCGTTCCGTGGCCCACAAGGGACGCACGTCGCACGTGCAGTTCTTCCCTATCAGCATCGATTACAAGCAGTTTGCATCACTCGCGGCCAGCTCCGCGGTGGAGAAGCGTTCGGCTGAGATTCGCGGTCACCTGAAGAATGTTCACATCACCCTTGGCGTGGATCGATTGGACTATACCAAAGGGATACCGGAGAGGCTGCGCGCCTTCGCGACGCTGTTGCGTGATTACCCGAAACTACGCAACAGGATCTCGCTCTACCAGGTGGTCGTCCCCAGCCGTGAAACCATCAGCGGGTATCAGCGGCTGAAGGGAGAGGTGGAGCGGCTGGTTACGCGCATCAACGGCGAGTACAGCGTACTGGGTTGGACTCCGGTGCATTACGTGCATCGGTCGCTGCCCAGGGAAGAGCTTTTGGGGCTGTACCGTGCGGCGGACAGCGCGCTGGTTACTCCGCTGAAAGATGGAATGAATCTGGTGTCCAAGGAGTACTGCGCGGCACAAGTCCACAATGAAGGCGTGCTGATCCTGAGCGAGTTCGCGGGCGCCGCTCCCGAACTGCGCACCGGGGCGCTGCTGGTCAATCCTTATGACGAACTCGGCGTGGCCGCGGCGATCAACCGCGCGTTCAACATGGAGCGGCCGGAACGCCAACAGCGGATGCGCCGCATCCGCACGCAGATTCGCAAACACGACATCCTTCACTGGCGTGACAGCTTCTTTGATTCCCTGAAGACTGCGGTGTGAGGGGCGCGCGGACCCCGAAAGCTGATCCCTCGACTCTCCACCCGACAGGCAAGAGCGGGCTTGTTGGGGACCCGGTTCGCTCGGGAAGAGACACGCACGCGGAGATGTCCGTCGTCCCGACCGGAGCGTAGCGGAGTGGAGAGATCAGCTTTTTGACCGACTCGCTAGCGCAGGTCATCTGAAACGATCGCCAACACTGCGACCGTCTCAGACGGCAAACTTAACTGCGCGCCGGTTAGATGGGTCGCCGCTGCGCCGGAGGCGAGTAGCACTTTGCACGAGTCCGGAAGCTCGATCAATGCAGCGTCGTTTCCGAAGTTGCAGGCGACGAGGATCTGCCCCCGGCGCACTACTAACCATTGCGACTGTTCATCAAAACGCACGTCCACCCGATGCATCCGCCCGTCGGTTAACGAGCGATGGCTGCGCCGCAGCGCAATGAGTCTTCTATGCCACTCGAGCACCTCGGCGTGGGGCTGCTCCGTGATCTCGCTCCAGTTCAGCTTGGAGCGATCGAAGGTAGCCTTGTCCTGCGGGTCGGGGACGTCGTCCGGCTTCCACCCGAAGGCGGCGAACTCCTTCTTCCGCCCCTCGGAGACCAGCCTGCCCATCTCCGGGTCGTGATGATCGGTGAAGTACTGGAAGGGTGTAGACGCGGCGAACTCTTCCCCTGCAAACAGCATGGGAACGAAGGGTGAGGTCAGTACCAGTGCGGCCGCGATCTTTACCCGCCCGATATCCACCACATGGCCGAGCCGCTCACCCTGCGCACGGTTGCCGATCTGGTCGTGGTTCTGGATGAAGCCCAGGAAGCGGTAACCGGGCAGACCCAGCACCGGCCGGCCGTGGTTGCGCCTGCGATAGGGGGCATACTGCCCCTGATAGACAAACACCTCGCGCAGCGCCCGGGCGAGATCGGCCATGCCGCCGAAATCCTGGTAGTACCCGATTGTCTCGCCGGTCAGAACAGTCCAGAGCGCATGATGGAAGTCATCACTCCACTGCGCGTCTAATCCGTAACCGCCGGCCTCGGTGGCGCTCACCAGGCGAGGATCGTTCAGATCGCTCTCGGCGATGACCACGTAGTGCCGCCCGGTTGCGCTGCCGAGCGCCTTCACTTCATCACCCAACTGCTCCAGAAAGTGAATGGCCGAGCGGTCGATGAAGGCATGCACGGCATCCACACGCAAGCCGTCGAAGTGGTAGTCGCGCAGCCACATCAGCGCGTTGTCGCAGAAGAAGCGCCGAACCCCGTCGCTGTCCTCTCCTTCGAAGTTGACCGCGCCGCCCCACGGGGTTACATGGCTCTCCGTGGTGTAAGGGCCGAACTTATTCACGTAGTTGCCGACCGGGCCGAAGTGGTTGTAGACCACGTCGATGAGCACCGCGAGACCCTTGGTATGCGCTGCATCCACGAAGCGCTTGGTCGCATCGGGACCGCCGTAGGCTTCCAGCGGGGCGAAGAGGTCCACGCCGTCGTAGCCCCAGCCGCGATCCCCGGGGGCGGTGGCTAGCGGCATCCACTCCACATGCGTGATGCCAAGCTCCTTCAGGTAATCGAGTTTCCCGATCGCGGCGTCGAGCGTGCCGGCCGGGGTGAAGGTGCCCACGTGCGCTTCATAGATCACGCCGCCGGCCAGCGGTGGCGCCTGCCAGGAGCCGTCCGTCCACTGGAAGGCAGCATGGTCATAGATGCGAGACGGGCCGTGGATGCCCTGCGGCTGCCACTGCGAGCGCGGGTCAGGCACTGCCGGTTCTTCTCCGTTCACGATAAAAGCGTAGTCGGTTCCCGGTCCCGCTGCGGCGACACTGGCGCTCCACCAGCCACGGGTTGCTTGCTCCATGGGGTGCCGCCTTCCCCCCGTTTCAACCGCCAAGGACCTGGCGAGTGGCGCCCATACTTTGAACGTGTGCATGCTTTGGAGTGTTCCTGTCTGCAAAGAAAATGTGAACGCGAGGCGTCTGCCCGTCTAAGATGCAGGTCGGTGCGATGCAGGTCGGTGTGATGCAGGCCGGTGCGACGTCGCATACGCGCTCTCACTGCCGCGCCATCGCGCCAGAAGTTCGATCTCATGACCGACCCGCACACATCTGGAAGCCGGCGCCGAACCCGCGATGGCGAGATCCGCATCGGCATCTCGGGCTGGACTTACAAACCGTGGCGCGGCGTCTTCTATCCGGAACGCATGCCGCACGCGCGGGAGCTGGCGTTCGCCGCGGAACGCTTCCGGTCCATCGAGATCAACGGCACCTTCTATTCGATGCAGCGCCCCTCGAGCTTCGCGCGCTGGGCACAACAGACGCCGGACGATTTCGTCTTCAGCATTAAAGGGCCACGCTTTATCACCCACATGCTGCGTCTGCGCAATGTTGAGCAGGCGCTGGCGAATTTCTTCGCCTCCGGCATCCTGGCGCTCGGGCCCAAACTCGGGCCCATCCTGTGGCAGCTCCCGCCCAACTTCCAGTTCGACGCCGAACGATTGGAAAGCTTCTTCCAGTTGCTACCGGCGAATAGCTCCATGGCGGCGCAGATGGCGGAGAGGCATCATGCCCGCTTCAACGGGCGCGTGCTTACGGTCACCGACAAGAGGCGCCCGATACGGCACGCAATGGAGATTCGTCACCCGAGCTTCGTGTGCGGAGAGTTCGTCCGGCTGCTGCGCAAGTACCACATCGCGCTGGTGTGCGCGGACACGGTTGCTTGGCCTCGACTGGTAGACGTCACGGCGGGCTTTGTCTACTGCCGGCTGCACGGATCAGAGGAGCTCTACGTGAGCGGGTACGAGCAAGCGGCGATCGAGGAATGGTGCGGACGCGTGCTTGCCTGGTCGCGCGGAGAAGAGCCGGCGGGAGATCGCATCCTTCCCTTCGCCGCGCGTGAGCGCCGTCCCCATGATGTCTACGTCTACTTCGACAACGATGCCAAGGTGCGCGCGCCCGCGGACGCTCTGGCACTGGAACTCTGCGTCGGTGCCGAGTTGGGCGGACCTTCGTGTAGACCGCTCAGTAGTTGACGCGAAGATCATCCAGCGCGGGCAACAGCATAGGATGGATTTCGACCCTCATTCTCCCGGCCAATACGCCGGGATCCTGATTGGCCAGAGCCAGCGCATCCTCAAGGCTCGCGGCTTTCACAATCATCATGCCTACGAAATCGCTCTCGTCCGTCACCGGTCCGGCGACGACATACCGGCCCTTCTCGATCTGCTCACGCAGATAGGCAAGGTGCTGCGGCAGCAGCTCCACTGCCTCGCGTCCATCCGTTTCATTCCAGCGTGAGCCCTTCCGCAACAACCCCAGGAAATATGGCTGGAGGTTCTTCGGCACGTTGCGCAATCCAGTCTCTGCCGGGTGCCGTTCTTCTGTCATAGAATCTCCCGCGGGAATCATCGTGCAATCCGCCTGGCACATCTTACCCTTTCACCGATGCTCGCCTTCGGACCTTCGCCCCCGACCTTCCCCTTCGGCAGAACATCGCGAGGCGGGCCGCTACAATAAAATCAATGGCACATCGCCTCTACTACGCCGACTCTTCGCTGATCAGTTTCGATGCGCAGGTTACGGACATTCGTGAACGCTCGCGCGCGGGAGGGCAGTCCGTGTGGCAGATTGCTCTCGACCGTACTGCCTTTTATCCCACCAGCGGCGGACAACCGAACGATACGGGCACTCTAACCGCGACCGCCGCCAGCGGCAAGACGCTCGAAGCGCCGATCCACGATGTGGAAGAAGACGAGAGCGGCGAAGTATGGCATCTGACGACCAAGCCAGTGCTGGCCGGCACGGCCGTGCACGGCGCCATCGACCAGCCTCGCCGCATCGATCACATGCAGCAACACTCCGGCCAGCATCTGCTCTCGGCGATCTTCGATCGCGAGCTGGGCGCCCGTACCGTGTCCTTCCATCTGGGCGAAGACGAATCCACCATCGATCTGGCGGTGAACGAGATCTCCGCGGACGAGTTTGCGCGCGTGGAAGCGATGGCGAACGACATTGTGCAGGAAGCGCGTCCCATGACGGCGAGCGTCGTCTCCTCTGAGCAGGCGCAGCGCCTGTTGCAGGAGGGCAGGCTGCGCAAGCTGCCGCCCCGGCCCGGCGACATGCGCCTGATCGAGATTCCGGATCTCGACCTGAATGCGTGCGGCGGCACACATGTGGGGTCCACCAGCCGCATCGGCGGCGTGTTGCTGCGGGGACACGAGCGCGTGCGTCAGGGTCTCCGCGTCACCTTCGTCTGCGGCAACCGGATGCTCCGCAGCGCACATGCAATGGACGCGCTCCTGGCTCAATCGGTGCAGCAACTCTCCGTCGGCCAAAATGAGCTGCCGCAAGCGATCGAGCGCTTGCGGAGCAAGCTCAAAGCATCGGAGAAGGAGCAGGCCGCGCTGCGCGAAGACCTGGTGAACTACCACGTGGCGCGCCTGCTGGTGGAGGACGCGATCCACAACGGAAGACGCGTCGTTCGCCGGACATTCAGCGATCGGGATGCAGCCTACGTGAAGCTGCTCGCCTCGCGACTGGTGGCGGCCGCACCGCAGACTCTGGTTATCCTCGCCTCATCCAGCGAAGACCCCGCGACGCTGGTGGTTGCGTGCAGCGCCGATGTTTCGGCCGATTGCGCTCGCATGCTAAAGGAGGCGCTGACGATGGCAGGCGGCCGCGGCGGTGGATCGTCGACGATGGCGCATGGCAAGCTGGCGATCGATCAATTGACCGGGGCGATTGCAAAGATCGAGACGATGGCTCTCGAAGATTCCGCGCCGCGCATGGACAGGACGGGACCGCGATAGCCGACGCTGGTGCGAACGCTGGACCCGGGCCATGCAAACGCCGGAGCGGTTTGGAAAATGCCGCGGAACTGCTATCATCGAAAAAGTTTCTCCCGCCATACCGTGGGGCTATAGCTCAGCTGGGAGAGCGCGTCGTTCGCAACGACGAGGTCGTCGGTTCGAGCCCGACTAGCTCCACCAATTCCTGACGTATCCAATCAGACACACCCCGAGCAGACACATTCAGGCAGATGCCTGCAAGCACAAGTACTTGCCATCGATTAATCCCGTTTCGGGAAAAGTTGTATGTACGAGGCAATAGCCCTTTCAGGTGAGTGCCCTACTCATTTTTAGTGGGAGTAATAAAGAACCTATGACTGATACAAATTTACACAGGCAAAAGTGGATGCGTTACTTTCCTACGCGATTGTGCTTTTTAGTACCCGCTTCGAGCAAAACTTTTGGTGTCAAGCGTCACAATCTTCAATTTCCAACCCTCTCCGCGGCGAGAAACGATCATCACATCTGATAGGTTCTGAATAACGGACCGCACGCCGATCCCCCCACCTCGGAGCAGAGTTAATGTTCATTTCCAATAGAAACCATCATGGTGTCTTGCCGTTGCTATGCAGCGGATTTGCAGGTGTCCTCTTTATGGCCGCCGCTGCCCACGCTCAAACTTTTTCGCCTGCGTCGGTCACCTTCGCGGCTACACAACCCGGGAAGACCAGCGCGCCCCAACAG
Source organism: Acidobacteriaceae bacterium (assembly GCA_051001135.1). GTDB lineage: Bacteria > Acidobacteriota > Terriglobia > Terriglobales > Acidobacteriaceae > CAWHMN01. The sequence goes on along the minus strand of JBPCNO010000055.1, from coordinate 7,398 downwards.
GTGCTTCTAACGAACACGACACAAAAGGCGCTGCACATTTCCGCGGTCTACGCGAAAGGGGAATTTACCCAGGGGAATACGTGCGGAGCAACGGGGAAAAAAGCCGGCGTACTTCCGCCGAACAAAAGCTGCAGCATTCAGGTGGTGTTCACTCCGCAGGCCGCCGGCGCCCGAACGGGGGCGCTCTATGTAGCGCAGGAAGGAACAAGCGCGCGCCAGCAGGCCCCGCTCACGGGAAATGCCGGAAGCGCACAATCGGCGGGCACAGCATCGATCTCAGCGGACTTCGCATCCCGGTCCGGATCGACGGCATACATCGCGCCAAATCTGCTCGGGGCCGGACTGGGAGGAAGCCTGATTCCGGCGACTCTACCGGTCATGTCTCAGGGCGGTTTGAACTACACCCGTTTCCATGCCTTTGTCTCGAGCGTGTATGCGAGTACCAGTCCGAACTGGTCGGCGCTCGATAGCAATCTGGCTGCATTGCAGAAGTCAGGCATACACGCGATTCTGGAGATCGACTCCACGCCGTCATGGTTGCTCCCATCTACAACCACTTGCCCCTCTTCGACCAGCAGGAACTTTTCATATCCACGAGATATGAACCGGTATGCGCAGCTCGCGGCGTCTTTTGTAACTCACATCGACCAAGACTTTCCCGGCGTAGTTCAGGACTACGAGATATGGAATGAGCCGGATGGCGGCGGCCTCTGCGGTAGCTCCAATTCTCAGTCTGGAAAGTTGAGCAGCTATCTCGCGATCTATGCGGCGGTAGGTCCGGCGATGCGCTCCGCCGCGAAAGCCGATGGCGTCCAGATCCACATCGGCGGTCCAACTCTGGGGAGCGTCTATAACGCGAGTACCTGGCTTCCGGCGCTGCTCAGCAATCCATCCACGGCGCCCTACGTGGACTTCGTCAGCTATCACTTCTATGCTTCCAGCCCAACGGATGTAAGCAGGGGGATGAATTGGGATGGAAGCGGCGGCAAACCCTCGCTGCTGGCGCAGACGCAGACTGGCTCGTTCAGTGGAGTCTCCGGCGGATACAACCAGATCGCCTCCCTGGTGCACCAGGGTTCGCAGCCGAATGCGGCAAGCACGCCCATCTATGTGGACGAGTACAACTCGGACTGGGGTTTCGTCCTGGACTGCTGCCGGAACAGCGCGACCTACTCACCGGTATGGAACTCGCTGGTGATTTCCGACCTGCTCAACGCCGCATACGGCAGCGCCCACACCGTGCCAGGCAAGATCCTCTACTATGCGATCAGCAATCCGCCGTTCTGCGTGGCGGGAAGCCTCGACGGGAACATGGATTGCAAGAAGGCCGGAAGCCCGCAGGCGTATCCACAGTACTATGCGCTGAAGCTGTTCTCCGACAGCAACTATCTCGGCCTGGAACAGGGCGGGTACATGGCTGCCTCGGTGCAGCAGTCGAGCAATAGCGGGCTGGTGACCACGGCCTTCTATACCCCCGGCGGCGACCAAATGGTCATCGTGAATACGTCCGGCAACAATTATTCGAATATCCCGGTGGCTGCGAACAACGCCGGCCCAACCCCTTCGCAAGCCACCCTATACACACTGAACAGCGACAACCGCACGATCGCAACGGAGAGCCTTGCGCTCACCAGCAACAACAACGGAGGGTTCACGGCAACGGTCTCGGTTCCGCCGTACTCGGTGGTGGCCCTTTCTCTCTCTTCGAAGGTGCCGCTCTCGCTTCCATCACAGAAGTAATCTTTGCCGAGTGTTCACCGGGGGCAGTCATGCGGGTTTCAACGATCCGCATGGCTGCCCCTTCTGTCTTGATTGCGTATGGCGGCTTCTCACGCGTTCTCTCCTGCGGCTCCGCTTGCGAGTCACTCCGGTCGCTTGACAGTACCCGGGCGATAGCCTAGCGTCGAAAAGCATATGAGGATCTTTTCCCACGAGCGAATGCCTATGGCCATGCGGTCCCTAGGCGGTGTGCGGTTTACGCTCGGAGCATGACTCATCTCCCAACTCCAGTCGTGAACAAGCCGCCTAGGGATTCTGGCGGCTTCCGTATGTGTACGTATCTTCCTCGCGCCTGGAGAGATCGCTTGATGTAAGCCGTGATGTGCCTTGCTCCTTCCCTGGCCATCACGTGCGCTACCGCGGCGTCTTCCACTTCATTCAGGAGAATTCGCATGAAGTTCGAGACTCAACTGCTGACCTTTGATCCGGCGCCGGGCGACCGATGCCGGCCCGCCAATACGCCCATCTATCAGACCGCCACGTTCCGGCAGGATTCTGCCGTGGGCTTTGGTGAGTACGATTACAGCCGCAGCGGCAATCCCACCCGCGCCGTGCTGGAGTCACAACTAGCCATCCTGGAGGAAGGGACCCGCGCCTTCTGCTTCAGCACCGGTCTCGCGGCCATCACCGCGGTTACGCGTCTGCTGCAGCCAGGCGAAGAGATTCTCGCCTGTGACGATCTCTACGGGGGCACCTATCGCCTGTTCTCGCGCATTCTGGCGAAGCGCGGCATCCAGGCGCGGTATGCCGATTTCTCCGATGAGGCACAGTTCCAGGCGGCGCTCACGCCCGCGGTCAAGCTGGTGTATTGCGAGTCGCCCACCAATCCGCTGCTGCGCATCATCGACCTGCGCGCGGTAGCCGCGCGGGCGCATGCACAGGGAGCGATGGTGTGCGTGGACAACAGCACCATGTCACCGTACCTGCAGCGGCCGCTCGCGCTGGGGTGCGACATCGTGCTGCACTCGGCCACGAAGTTTCTTTGCGGGCATAGCGACGTGATGGCTGGCGCGGTGATCGTGAAAGATCCGTCGCTCGCCGAAGAGCTATACCTCATCCAGAACGGAGAGGGCGCGGGCCTGGCGCCGTTCGACAGCTTCCTGGTGCTGCGCGGATTGAAGACGCTGGCCCTGCGGCTGAACCAGCAACAGGTGAATGCGCGCGCGGTGGCGAAGTTTCTCAGCCAGCACCCCGCGGTGACGGAGGTGCTCTATCCGGAGTGCGGCGATAGCAACGCAATCGCACTGCATCGCAGCCAGGCCAGCGGACCCGGCGCGGTATTCAGCTTCCGCACCGGCGATCCGGAGTTGTCCCGGCGCATGGTGGAAGCCTGCCGGGTCTTCTGCATCACGGTCAGCTTCGGCGGAGTCAATTCGACCATCAGCCTGCCCAACTATATGTCGCACGCGAGCATTCCGCAGCACCTGCGCACGCAAAAGGAGATTCCCGCGGACCTGGTGCGCCTGTCGGTGGGCATTGAAGCGATCGAGGATCTGACCGACGACTTGACGCAGGGCTTCGAAAGCGCGCCCAGGACAAGCTAGTCAACTGCTCGGCGGAGCAAGCTGACGCATCTGGCGGAAGGTGGTCTTGAGATGCGACGCAAAGCGCCTCTTCGGATTCTGGTACCAGCGCCGCTGCGCCTCATCGAAGGCCACGATGGTCAGTCTTGCGGCCAGCTCGCACCAGGCGGCGTCGCCGCGGAAGGCGCCCCGCCGCCGCAGCTCTTCTGCCAACGACGGTCTCCATAACGAGCTCTCGTACAGCACTTTCTCGCGAATCTGCGGCGTCTCAAACGCGACGCCGATCATGCGATGGGACCGGGCATCCTGCTCGATGCACTGCACGCCCGCGGCGGAGAATGCCGCTTCGATCGCACGCATAGGCTCGGCGTCTTCGGGCTGCGAGCGGAACCGCTCGAGGATCTCTGTCCCGAAGCTCCGCACGCTGGAGGCAATGACATCTTCTTTCGTTTTGAAGTACCGGAAGTAGGTCCTGCGCGAAACGCCGGCGTGGCGGACGATTTCTTCGATGGTGACGTTGTCAAAGCCCGATTCCACGAACAGGTCCACCGCCGCATCTTCCAGAACCCCGCATACAAAATCATGCTTTCGCTTGCGTAATGATTGTGATTTCGAAGAAGCTCGTTGTGCGGACGATCCGGCTTCCGGCGATTCTTGCTCGGCGAGAGACATGGCATTGCGATTTTGAGCCCTATGCTCCCGCGCGTCAATCTATGCATAGAGTGCTTTTCATGACACTGAGTGTCATTGATAAATGTCAGATGAATATGAAGCTCGGAGCAACGCGCGGGCATCTAGAGGAAATCCGGACGTCGGCTCATCTGCGCCAGCCGATATTTCGGCTAGCCGATATTTGCATCCTGTCGGCACGGTGCCAGATCCGTTGGATTGAAATTAGCGGAGCGGTTGAAGTTTTTTCCGGGGGCAGGCCAGATTGTCGATTTTCCGGCTGCTCGAACGACTAGAGAATGAACACAACAGCTCGCCGCTCCAGGAGAGCCGATGCAGTACCCGTACCAGGTCCACATTGAGGAGAAAACACCGCCCATGGACGTTGTCGATCACCCACGCTTCTCTCCTGCTCCGGCAACCTCCCGGCGCGAGGCATCGTTTCGGCGGAGGGCCCCCGGCGTATGCGCCGGGGTCATGCTGACTGCACTCGCGGCGACCACTGGATGCGCGAAACCCAGTGCGGCTCCGCCCCCACGGCAGGCCCCCGGGGTCTCGGTCGCGACGGTGGAGCAGAAGGACGTTCCCATCTTTGGAGACTGGGTGGGCACGCTCGACGGCTACACGAATGCCATGATCCAGCCGCAGGTCTCCGGCTATCTAATCAGGCAGGACTATCGTGAAGGCTCGGTCGTGCACACCGGGCAGGTCCTGTTCGAGATCGACCCGCGTCCTTTGCAGGCGATTCTCGACCAGGCCAAGGGACAGTTGGCGCAGGCTAATGCCAACCTCGGTCTCGCGAATATCAACGTCAAGCGGGATACCCCGCTCGCGCAGGCCCGGGCGATCGCCAGAAGCCAACTGGACAACGATGTGCAGCAGCAGGCGGCGTCAGAGGCGACGGCGCGGGCCAGCCAGGCCAGCGTCGAACAGGCACAGCTCAACCTGGGCTTCACCAAAGTCCGTTCCCTGCTGAACGGAGTTGCGGGGCAAGCCGCCACGCAGGTGGGCAGCCTGGTCAGTCCGTCCACGGTCCTCACCACCGTCTCACAGGTTCAGCCGATCAAGGTCTACTTCGCCATCAGCGAGCAGGAGTACCTGGCGCTCTCCCGGCAGGCAAAAGCGCGCGGCGCCAGCGATCTGCTGCATAGCTCCAGCCGGGTTCCCATTCAACTAACGCTCTCGAATGGAGGCGTGTATCCGGAGAAGGGATACGTCGTGTTCGTCGACCGCGCGGTCAACGCGCAGACGGGAACCATTCGCATCGCCGCGGCCTTCCCCAACCGGCAGAGTCTGCTGCGCCCCGGGCAGTATGGCCGTGTGCGGGCGCAGACGGACATCCACCGCGACGCCATGCTCGTGCCGCAGCGAGCCGTCACGGAACTGCAGGGGAACTATCAGGTCGCGGTGGTGGATACCGGAAACAAGGTGCACATCCAGAAGGTCGAGGTAGGTCAGCAGGTCGGCCAGGACTGGCTGATCACCAGCGGACTGAAACCGGGTGAACGCGTGGTGACTGAGGGCAACGGAAAGCTGGCCGAAGGCATGACGGTGAAGCCGACGGCCGACCAGACGCCCCAGCCAGCCGCGGTCGCCACCAAGAGCAGCGCGAGCGAGGGACAGTAGCGATGATGTCCAGATTCTTTATCAATCGGCCCGTCGTGGCCATGGTGATCGCGATCATCATGGTCATCGTAGGCGTGGTGGCCATGCTCAGCCTGCCCACGGCACAGTTTCCCAATATCGTGCCGCCAGAGGTGGTGGTGCAGGCCTCCTATCCTGGCGCGGACGCCAAGACGCTGGAGCAATCGGTAGCGACGCCTATCGAGCAGCAGGTGAGCGGCGTGGACCACATGAACTACATGTATTCCACCAACGCGAACAATGGGCAGACGCAACTGACGGTCGATTTCGATATCAATACCAATCCGGATATCGACCAGGTGCTGACGCAGTTGCGCGTCTCGCAGGCCACACCGCAATTGCCGGCGCAGGTCAACACCGCGGGTGTCACGGTTACGAAGTCGCTCTCGTCGCCGCTGGTGTTGGTGGCGCTCTACTCCCCCAAGGGCACCTACGACAGCAACTTCCTGGCGAACTATGCCTTCATCAAAATGGTGGACGAGCTTACGCGCGTCCCGGGCATCGCGCGCGCGCAGGTGTTCGGCGGGCAGTACGCGCTGCGCTGCTGGGTGAAGCCGGACCAGTTGGCGAAGCTGGGCGTGACCGTCCCGCAGATCATCAATGCCGTGACCACGCAGAACACCGTCAACCCGGCGGGACAGATCGGCGCCGAGCCGGTGCCAGCGGGCCAGCAGTTCACGTATACGGTGCGCGCGCAGGGGCGGCTGGTGTCGCCCGAAGAGTTTGGGAACATTGTCATCCGCGCCAACCCGGACGGGTCGGTGCTGCACTTGAAGGATGTCGCGAGGCTGGAACTGGGCGCCCAGACCTACAACCTCACCAGCCGGTTCAATCGGAAGCCCTCGGCCGTGATGGCGCTCTACCAGCTTCCCGGCTCGAATGCGGTCGAAGCCGCGAGAGCGGTCGATCGCAAGCTGAAACAGCTCAGTACGAAATTCCCCGTAGATCTCGCATATGAGGTCCCGCTCGACACGACGAAGGCCGTCACCGCCGGCCTGCATGACATCGTGGTCACGCTCAGCATCGCACTGGGACTGGTGATCCTGGTCGTCTACCTCTTCCTGCAGGGGTGGCGCGCCACACTCATTCCCTTGCTGGCGGTGCCCGTCTCACTGATCGGCACTTTCGTGGTCTTCCCCGTATTGGGTTTCTCGAGCAACACTCTCTCGCTGCTGGGCCTGGTGCTCGCCATCGGCCTGGTGGTCGATGACGCGATCGTGGTGGTGGAGGCGGTGCAACGCCATATCGAAGAAGGTATGGCCCCCAAGGCCGCGTCGTTCAAGGCTATGGAAGAGGTCGCGAGCCCGGTCGCCGCGATCGCGCTCATCCTGGCGGCGGTGTTCATCCCCACTGCCGCCATCCCGGGCATTACGGGGCGGCTCTATCAGCAGTTCGCGGTCACCATTGCGATCTCCGTCATCTTCTCCGCCTTCAATGCGCTCTCGCTCAGCCCCGCGCTCTGCGCGCTGCTGCTGAAACCCAAGAAGCCGAGCCGCGGCCCGCTGGCAAGATTCTTCGGCTGGTTCAATCGGGTCTTCGACCGGGCCACCCACGGGTATGTGCGCACCTCCGGCTTCTTTATCCGGAAGTCGGCCTTCGTCCTGATCTTTCTGGTCCTGATCGGCGCCGCCGCCGTCCTCATCGGGATGCGCATTCCGTCGTCCTTCCTCCCGGATGAGGATCAGGGATATATCTTTGCCGGTCTGGCGCTGCCGGATGCATCTTCCCTGCAACGCACGGAGGCGGCCACCAAACAGGTGGAGGATGCGGTGCTGCGGACTCC
>JBPCNO010000054.1:0-7696 GCA_051001135.1 Acidobacteriaceae bacterium | reverse complement strand
CTCTACGGTCTGATGATGATGAATGCCAGTTGGACAATCATCTGACCAGGATCCGAGACTCAGAATCCTTGTGTCTGCCCGGCGGCTGCGCACGAGATTGACTGCCTGCTGACACTCTTCCGGAGTGGGGGAATGACCCCAGATCGCGAGATCAAAGTGGTACTTTTGAGCGAGTGCGGACACTTCCCCAATTTCACTCGCCAGCTTCACACGAAAGTACGTCTCCAAAACCCATCCACGGGTCCTGAGCAGCACGACGTCATGGCCGAAACACAGAAGGTGCGCCTTCATCAGAGTCGTCCAGAGGTGTGCCCTTAGATTCGCATCTACCCGGTGGGATTTCAAGAGTTCGTGAACGTCTACAACCCGGCCCGCTTTCCACAGCGAATCGGTGTACTCTGCGTGCCATGCGCCGCATCCTCGTTTGCTTTGTTCCCCGGAACGGTTACGGCGTGCACTGCCTGGCAGACGACGCACCCACGGTTCACCGCATCATCCACCAAAAGGAGAAAAACCACAGAATGAGACAAGCCGCGTTCATGCTTCTTGCTGCAACCATCACAATGGGAGCATTTGCAGCGATCGGCCAGCAGAGCGATCCCTCAACGGTGGCCGCTGCACCGCAGCCGGTTCAGGTTAGTGCGCCCTTCGCCCAACAGCTCCTCATCAAGGAGAAGGCGATGCATCCCGAGATCCAGAAACTCGGCCTGCACGCCGTCCCACCCGGACAGACCCAGAACGTGGTGATCGCCAACAATATTCCCGAAAAGATCGGGAAGGCCTCCTCTGCCAACGACATGACGCTGGTTGCAGCCGGCGAGCCCGTGGCCGTCCGAGTTGAGGAGGGCAGCTTCTTCGATACCTTCGTCCCGTTGCACGATCGCGCTGGTCAGATCATCGGCTTCCTCGTCATGGAAGTGCCCTTCTCCACGGCGCGCACGCAAGAGGACGCGACCAAAAAGGGTGCCTCCATTCGTGATGAAGTGCAGCGGCAGGTGCCTACGCTGGAGACGCTGTTTGGACCCGCACATGGCCGGTAGGTGGCCGGCTGGCTGGTTGGCAATCCTCCACGGAGACGGGAAACGGTGAGCCGACCGGAAGGCGTAAATCTGCGGGTCCTGGACTCGTCCTGAGCCTGACGGCTGAGGCTCAGCCCAGTGTCATCGGCTCATCCTTGATCCCTATGAAAATCAAAACCCAGATCCTGGCGATCAAAACGTTCGATACGCGTAGCCATGCTTCCTTTTAGGGTTGGGTCCGGGTGGAAGTGATCCCGAGAAGTCGCTCTGAAGGGAAGCAATGGTCGCAGCAGAACTGCGTTCCCTCCTAGCGAGCATGTCCCGAGCTTGGAGAGCGCTTTGACTCGTCTTTTGAGATTAAGTATTTCAGGGTAGTGGAACAGGTGGTCGATGCCCGACCCACTGCATACGATGGCCGGATGCATCGATAAGCGGGTCAACGCCAAAGTGTTTTTTGAGCGAGGCAGCCCAGCGCTGTCTTGGAGGCTTAGGTCGTGGCTGTTGACCGAGCAGAGCAAACACGGCTGCTGAAGTCATTCTCTTCGCCCGAGGCGCCAGCAAGCCGAAGTAACGCATGGAGTGCTGGTACCTTTCGAGGACATGCTGCGAGAGGGTGGCAACAAACTCCGCCGGCGTGCTGTGAGTCTCCGCCAAGGTTTTCGTTCGGGTGTCTTTGCTCTGGTAGACGACTTCCTGCTCCGTCACTTGGAGAATGCGCTTCTGGGAAATGGGCAGCCGGCGGATTTAACGCCCGGCGTATCCCAAGAAGTGCTTTTTGGACATCTGTTGCGTGATGTGGATGTTCCAAGTCCGCTGCACTTGTCCAAGGATGAGGTCGTTGAAGTCCTCCGGCAGGGAGGATCTCAGCAGCAGCCCATCGCGGTGCGCCCTCCAGAGATACGAGGTGACGGCAAAGCGCCACAGCGCCATGATCTCTTCACGATCAAACTCCAGTGATTCCACCCAGCGGGCTTCGCCTGGCTTCAATCCGCCTGCAGAGACCATGATGTGGAGGTGTGGATGATGGTTGAGACGCCCTCCGAAGGTGTGTTGTATAACGATCCCGCACCAGCGTACCCGGTATCGGCTCCACGCCCACTGCTGGAGTACGGCAGCACCCAGGGCCGGCAGATCGTGCCGTAGATGTCGATGGACCTTGAAGACTGGCCAGAAGACATCGGGCATGGTGAGGACGATGCCGACGAACGATATGTCCGGCAGCGTGACCCATTGCTCCCGCTGCCAGAGCAGCGTCCCGCGATTTCCGCAACTCGGGCAGCACTTCGACTTGCAGGTGTGATAGAAGATCTTCTCCCCCGCCGCCGATGCGTACACCTCGCCACCGAGGGCTGGTGTTCGGCACGCCTGGACCTTGCGGAAGTTGTCGCGCACGGCATCGCGTTCGGCGGGCTGATCCCACTGCTTCTGAGTCAGTTTGAGGATCCGTCTAAGCGGATGTTCCGTGCGCTTTATGGCTGGAGCTCTCTCTGGCGTTCTAAGACTTGCAGGAGCCCCGGTGAGAGCAGCAGGACTTCGCCCTGCACCTGAATCGTGCTGACGAGGACGGAGGCCTTTCGCTCCCTCGGATGCCGAATTGATCGTCGGGAAACAGCGGAGCGGCGAGACCGGCGTCTTCCCGCTCCATTCCGATAGGGCATCTCTGACGTTCACTGGGCGGCGCGTAGATGGACGCCTGCAAGCGAGGGCTTCGTGACCGACCAGCCATGCTTTGCAATTGGTTCCCAGGTTCACCTGAAACCCGCACCATACGGCCGTCCTGGAGAGGTGCTGCAGCAGCATCGCGGCAAGCTCGTGGTCCGCTGGACCGATCTCAACCTCGAAACGCGCCACTCCGCGGAGCGCCTCTGTCTCGCTTCAAACGTCAGCCGTGAGACATCACCGATGCCAGCGAATGAGAGCCGATGAGAGTTCCCGAAGAAAAATTGGCCCAAGAGCAGGAAACGGCACTCCTCGCCCTGCTGTCCTGCCGAACGATCCGGGAAGCGGCCGAGCGCGCGAAGGTCGCCGAGTCGACCGTCTTGCGATGGCTGACGACGCCCTTGTTCCGCAATCGCTACGAGGCAGAGCGCCGGCAGTTGTTCGAGTCAGCGAAGAACGCGCTGCGGTCTGCCGCCGCGGGCTCCGTCGCAACGCTTACCGCAGTGCAGGAAGATCAAGCAGCCCCAGCGGGCGCGAGAGTCACGGCTGCAAAGGCGATCCTCGAGCTCTGCATGCGCATTCACGAGAACGACGACATCATCCGGCGCCTTGAGCGGCTGGAAGACGCCACAGGAGGCGGAGATGAACGTTAGATCGCGCTTAGGGAGGCTAGAGCGGCACTGCGTGAGCGGCACCATCGCCGTGAAGCTCAAGGGCGGTGGAACGGCGACGTTGCCATCGAAGCGAATCCTCGACATCTTCCTGGACGTGGTGGCAGGTCGGAATACTGCCGAGACGTGCATCGCTTTATCTGCTCGGTCCTCGAACGAGAACGGCCGCATGCTCGAGCTGATACAGGCTGTAGGTGGTTCGTCTCGAATGCCAATTTCCAAAGGGCCGCGGAGGGCGCAATGAGCGAGATCAGCGTGGCGAATGCTGGAAACAAAAATCTAAACGTAACCGCAAAAGATACGATGCACCATGCAAATAGATACTGAGGATCTGAAGCGGAACATCCTGGAAAAGCTGAACGCTGCCGCAGCAGCGATTCCGCCGGAACTATACGAAGCCTTCGGGATGCTCCTCGGCTACATGGAGAGTCAGCGTTCAGGCATGCGACTGGTAGAGGAGACCGAGAACGAAGACGGCAAGGTCTATTTCCGGGGAAGCCAGCACCAGGTAAAGTATTCGGCCGCTGTGTCTCAGGATTAGAAGACCTTGCAGAAATCCGTGCAGGGACGCATGCAGCGTGGGAACACTCCGTGGTGGGCGGAGATGTTTGCGCCCGGTTTAAGCATGACCTTCACCCTCCACACCATAGAGACGTTTCGCATGATGATCACCAGCAGGAATGGTGACTTCATCTCGGTTGGCGGGGACGTGGGTACGCCAGGCATGGGTATCCCAGGGGACCCCAATATGGCTCAGCGAAAGTCGATGTTTCACAACTCGCCAACGTTCGTGAGTGGACGTTGAGAGGAAGCGGACAATCAGGTACTCGCGCCGACCAGCGTCCCTAGAGCGGGGACGTTTTCGAGCATAGCGGCGACCGGGAGTTGATGTCGGCATGAGCACATCCCCAACGCCTAGGTTCGGCCGGTCTTGGAATCTCCAGGTCCTGACGGCGCCTGGTGCCGCGGAAACGCAAACGGCAGTGGACATCTCGAATAGCGCCTTGGATCCAGAGGCTCTGAGGATCATGTTCGACATTTGGATGCCAGCGTTCCGGGATCTCTGGCAAGCCGACATCGCGATCTACAACCTGGATCCGGCTTCATCACGCAAGGTGCAATGGTTAGCCTTTCCGCTGGTTACCAGGCGGATGGGACGCCAGCAGAGATCTGGCGAGGGCTCGTCTTTCAGCCCATGTTCGAACGGGAGGGAACGGACTTCAAGCTCTCACTCCGATGCATCATCGGCTTCCTTGAAAAGCGGTTTATCAGCACGACAGTTGGCCCGATCGCGACGCAATGGGAGATCGTACAGAGGATGTGTCAATCGGCACTACCCAAACCCATTCCTATCGCGCACCTCGATCCACCGAGCGCATTCAATGGGCGGCAAATGACGCGCACCTCGACGATCTTTGGAACGCCCACCCGGTTCCTGCAGCAGATTGCCGCGCAGAATGGCATGGTCTCCTACTTCGACGCCGATGGCTTGCATATGGGCAAGCTGGAGACACCGTCTACAGCTCCCGACATCACCTACGGGCCGCCACTCGCTCCGGGCCAGCAGCCGCACTCGGATGAAGCCAACATCACGCGCAGCCTGATCGAAACTCCTCAGCAGACGGACTTCAGCGTGAACTTCCGAGTGCTGCTGGATCCGCGGCCGCAGACCAAGCTGCCGCCCATGCTGGTGAAGATCGATAACACGATCATCCGCCAGCAGCCGCTGCAAAACCTCACCAATTCCAGCATCCTGACGCAGGACGGAGTCTACATCGTAGCCGGCGTGCGGCACTTTGGCGATTCGCGCGGAAACGAGTGGTACACGGAAATTACTGGCATCGCGGGCCCACAGAACCAGCTCGCGTTTCTCGCAAAGGGGGCGCCGAATGCAGGCAACTAGCGATCTCAAGTACGAGCCCAGGAGCGTGAGTGCATGATCCATCTTGAAGAGCGCTTGATCTCGCAGTCCGGACAGTGGGACCGCAAGCTGATGGCTCTGGAGAGACACGTCGGCGTGGCTCTTCCCGGCATTGTGCAGTCGTTCGATGCTGCGAAGCAGACGGTCACCGTGCGCTTGGCGGTAAGGGAAGTGATGCTCACGACAGGAGACTTCGTACCTGCCCGATTCTCTGACGCATGTGGAGATGCCGATTCTTGCCGACGTGCCAATCTTCCTTCCTAGCGCAGGCGGTTTCACTCTCACCATGCCGATCATGCCCGGAGACGAGTGCGAGGTAGTGTTCTCGGACATGGACTTCCAAGCCTAGTGGCAAAGCGGCGGCGTCCAGAACCAAATCGCCAATCGTCGGCATGACCTCTCGGACGCGATCGCGCACTTCGCGCCCTGGAGTCAGCCGCGGGTGCTCGAGAACTATTCGACAGCAAGCGCTCAGCTCCGCTCCGATGACGGCACAGTGGTCGTAGACGTGGCTGCGAACGCTGTGACGGTCACAGCCCCACCCTGACCGTTAACGCCTCCCAGAACGCCACTGTGAACGCGCAGCAGACGGCGACAGTGCAGGGTCAGAACGTGCACGTGACCGGAAGCCAGAGCGTCGCAATCTCCGGGAACTTGAATGCGACTGTCGAGGGTCGGAAAGTCCTCCAACATATTCACGCAGGCGTTCAAGCCGGCGGTGGTGTCAGCGGTCCGGTTGTCTAGATGAGAAAGGGTGCCGCATGAAGCCAAACGTTTCCGTGAGCAAGAGGGACAACTTGGCAAAGTTCCGCGCTGCATTGAAGAAATGTGAACGAATGCAGGTTTATGTGGGAGTTCCTCAGTCAAAGAGCGGTCGAACCAAGGGCGGTGTGACCAATGCCGAACTCATGTTTATTCACTCCAACGGCTCGAGGCTGCAGAACATCCCAGCGCGTCCCGTGATTGAGCCCGCGATTAACGCGCCCGAGGATAAGGCAGCGATCACGGTTGAGCTGAAAAAGGCCGCGCAGTCGGCGTTCGCTGGGAACGCTGAAGAAGCTAAGGAATACCTCGATCGCGCGGGCTTGATCGGCCAAAATGCTGCAAGAAAATGGTTTTATGATCCCCGGAATAATTGGCCTCCAGATGCCCCAGCCACCATCGCGCGCAAAACGCGGAAGGGCCGCCTCAACAAGAACGGCGATCCCGCTGCCGCAGTAGCAAGGCCGCTGATCGACACTGGCCAACTGCAAAGAGCGATCGTCTATGTCGTTGTCGAGAATGGAGAAAGCAAATGAGCAATTTCATCGAGGAGTACCTGATTGCGCTGGGTTTTCGGATTGAGCAGTCGGAGTTCCGCAAGTTCGCAGCGAGCCGGTCCGCGATCTTCTCAGTGAGAATGCGTTCCTGCGGGCGCTGTACGGTTACGCGGACCCGATCGATGCGCATGGCGACGATGCAGAAGCGCGGGCCTTTCGCGCGCAGCTTAACCGAGGCAAGGGCACCGGAACGATCGATGCGATCTCCAAGCATATCGACGACGCGGCGAACAGAATCGGCGTTTCCCCCTTGTTGGCGCATGCCGTTGCATGGCGGGAGAGCGGCGAGAATCAGCACCCATACACAAATGATCCGAACCATAAGGCTATCGGTGTCATGCAGCTTATGCCGAACACGGCGCGCGGCCTGGCTGTGGACCCGAACGATGCGGCTCAGAATATCGAGGGCGGCGTCACGCTGCTGAAAAGGCTGCTCAAGAAATATCTAGGAAACAAAGAAGAAGCCCTGGCCGCCTACAACTGGGGCGAAGGGCACCTCGACCGTGCGATGAAGAAGTACGGCGGATTCGATGTAAGCTACCTTCCGCCGGAGACGCGAAACTATATCCGCGACGTCGAGGCACACATGACACAGCATGTGAATGTGAACGTCGGTGGCATCCACATCAAAAACCCGAACGCTTCTCCTGAGGAGATCGCCAGCGCGGTCAAGGATGGGGTGCGTGCCGGCGTTAACGGTCAGGCACAGTTGAACCTGGTCAACGCCTCAACGGCATTCGGATGGTGAAGAGGATGCGCGAACCGTTATGCCCAACGGTCAAGGCCGTGGGGCTTCGCCCACGGCTCTCAGCGGCTTGGAGGATGGCACGGATGGGCGTCCTCCTTGGCCTGAGGATGCTGCTGAGCGGTTCATTCGGGCCGGGCACGGCGGGCTTCAATCTGGAGTGAGTGATTGTGCGGGTGCCTGAGTTTTATCTTCTCGATGATCATGTGTTACTCACGTCATTAAGGAGAGCACGGGTTCCGCGTTCTTTCGCTGTCATTCTCTCGGGGCCGTGGTGTAAGCTTCGGCATCACTCCCCCCAATTCTGACTCGCTATTGAGGAGCATTCATGGGTGCGGAGCAACTGCCTTTCCCACACCGCC
>JBPCNO010000053.1:0-11550 GCA_051001135.1 Acidobacteriaceae bacterium | reverse complement strand
GTTGGACACATGCACTCATCCACGTCGGGTCTCCACACATGTCTCCATTGAAACGATTCTGCTGAAAGGGAACATTCTGCCTTACGGTGATACTACCCCACCCGCGGAGCGCAATCGTGCTGTCAAGGGGCTCGTCCATGCGACGTATGTCCGCATCGTCCGCAGGTGACTGCACGGCCTGCCCGATGGATGAGCGTTCACGGGCAGTCAGAGGCATGATGCACTCCATGATCGGCACGTTCCCTTCAAAGCTTCGCTTGCTACTCGTCGGTCTCTCCTTCGGGCTGGGTTGCGGAAGCCGGCCTCTGCCGCACCGCGACGGCGCGCGCCGTCCCCAACAGAGTCCGTTTCCATACCGGCTGGGACTCCAATGTCCTTGAACTCGCCCCGCATCGGCGGCCCAACGGGGAAGAAGTGGCCACAGGTCCGCCCCGCTGATCACTTGCATAGGGCAGATTTGGGAACGCGTCGGCTCCTGTCCAGATCATGAAGACCGATCCAAATAGAATTAGAAATCGAAGTCGCCGTCGATGCGGAAGAGCCGGCCCACCGAGTTATAGAAGGTGCCGTAGTTAGGTGAAGCTTGGTACTGCTGAACATCGCGCGGGTTGAAGTGATTGATCACGTCGTACACGCTGAGTCCGGCGCGAAACTGGATATGGTGGCCATGAAACTTGAAGTCCACGGGATACTGTAGTTTCGTGTCTAGATTGACAAAGGCTGGAAAACGTCCAGCTTCATTTCGTCGCCCCATGTAGTTCCAGTTCTGATCGAGCCGAGAGAACGGGAAGCCGGTGTGCACGTCGAGTATGGGGACAAAATCCAGCTTGTATGGCAATCCGATCACACCCCAGAACAGACCGCGATTGGGCGCGTTTGATACGAGAGGCCCGAACTGGTTCTGACGGATGAGCGGCGATGGGAAGTTGCCAAAGAACTGGTTGTAGTCGTTCAGTTCGCCATAAGCACGGGAACGGACATAGCTGGCGTAGATCGAACTGCGCTCGGTAGCCTGCCAGCGCAACATCCAAAGGAATTCGCGGTAGCTTTGCCGCCCGGTATTGAGCAGGCGTAGCTCGGCATTGTTGCTCGTCGATTCTATGGGGTTCACGTAAAACTCGCGGAATCCCTGCCGCCCTTCATAACCGAAGCGGAAGAGTAGGCCTGGATGCAGTTCGCGATCCAACTGTAGTGTCCAACCGAAGCTGTACGGGACCCGCAACTGCCCATCCGCCGTGGCCACTCTGTGCGTGAAGGTCACAGGACCGGAAACAATGGTGGTGCCATTTGCTGCGTAGGCGGTAATAGTCTGGGCGGGGAAATCGTGGAAGACGGCAACGTTGATCGGGATCTTATCGAAAAACACTCCAAACCCGCCTCGAATCGCAGTGTGGTTGTCACGCGTGGGCGCAAACACAAAACCAATGCGGGGAGCGATGTCTGCTGTCTCAGCAGCCAGACTATCGCTGTCGAATCGCAGGCCGAGGTCCAGCGTCAGCCGCGGACGAATCTGCCAGTTGTCCTGGACGAAGAAAGCGATGTCATCCTTTCCCGCTTGTGACGAAAGCGAACCGTTGTAACTGATCGAGCTACTGAGCGTGTCATCCTCACGCAGCACCTTGACCGGCAAATTGGTCACGTCGCCTTGATACGTGGAGCGCGCGTAGGAATATCCGGAACTCAGCAGGTGCCGCCCGGCCGATTGAAGCGGCCGCAGATGGAGAACCTGGGACCATTGGTAGAGTTGCGTGTTGCGCACTTGCCGGTCAAAATATGTGCCGGAGTTCTGCTCGGGGAAGAGAACCATCTCCCCTGTTTCCGTAGTGGCCGCCTCTGCAGTGGCTGGAAAGACGCGCGCGTCGAATCGCTTGGCGGAAAATAACGATTGCACGAATCCACCGTTCGCCAGGATCCAGCGGTGTGTGGCCGAGCTGAAGAACCCTCGCTGGCGATAATCTGCAGTCACCGGTTGCGGGTTGAAAGTATCGATGTTGGCGTAGTTGGTATTTGTGGGGTCTACGGTGAAGACCACGGTAAAGCGGTGGTTTGCCGTAGCGTCCCAGTCGAGTTGAGTGTGCGTGTTCACGGTCTCCACCACCCGGACGTTGTTCGGGTTGGGGAGGGAAGGCACACGAACCGTGTCATGCGCGTATAACAGCGCCTGAAACAGGTAGAGCTTCCCCGGCTTGAGCGGGCCGGCAAAGGTGAGGTGAGGCGAGGCGCTCTCCACTCCGTGAGTGGAACCGTCGATCCAGCGGAAGCGCGGAATGGGGTCTTCGAAGAGCCACTTCCACTCGTCAGTGCCGCCGCGCGTGTTGAGGTCAACCACTCCGCTGGCGAACCGCCCGTATTCCGCAGAAAAAGGGTTCGAGAGCACACGCACCGACTGAACGGCTACGGCTGGCAGCCTGAGTGCGGGTTGCCCTGTGAAAGGGTCGGACACGCTTGCGGTATTGACCAGGGTATTCGTCTGATTTGTGCGGCCGCCCTTGATGCGGATCAGCCCGTCGGGCCCACGAACTACCCCGGGCAGCAAGGGCAGCGCGTCCTGAAAATCTTGATTGAGGCGAACCGTAGACTTCAGAATGCCTGCGGTGAGCGTCGGCGCGCCGCCCAAGCTGGAGTTCAGGTCCACCCCTGAAGGTTCGGCGGTCACATTCACAGTTTGCGTCTGGCGCTTCAGAGCAAGCTCAAAGTCGAGATGGACAGTGTCGTCCGCTTTCAGCGTGAGGCGCTGAGTGAGAGGCTCAAAGTCAGCCAGCGTCACTGAAATTTCGTACTCGCCAGCCAGCACGCCGGTAAATGTGTACGCGCCGACTTCGTTAGAAACCGTGGAGACTTCACCGCGCGTCGTGAGGTTCTTCAGGGTAACGCGCACGTTAGGCCAGACTGTCTGGACCTTCGTCGCACCCACTGTGAAGATAATGCCGCTTACGTTCCCGGTTTTCGCGGCGAGAGCGGGCACCCACCCGAATGCAATTAGAGCGATGCAGGCCAGAAGTGCGCACACCGCTGCAGCACCTTCCTGACGGCCGCCGGCTATCGGTTCCGCTCTGTCGCCCCGCCACATCGATGCATCCCGCTACAGGGGAATTTTAGCGCGCGGCAATCTCCGGGTTTGCCCATAATCCGCCCCCGAAGTGGAGAAACATTCGAGGGTGCTCGATTTCCAAGTGGCTGTGCGGCTGCAAGCAAAGTGGACCTAATCAGGCGCCCTGACGAAGCAAAGATGGTCTCGCGGCGTTGGAACCAAGACAGACCTTGTGCTAAGCAATTATGAAGCCGGGAACCATCATGGAGCGGGTTCTCACTAACCCTTCGCCTCATCTTGGATCGCTCAATTCTCGCTTGCCGCCTTGGATCAGCAACGCCGCAATCTCTCCCGCCAGGCTCACACCTGCCAGCTGCTCATAGAAGGTAAACCCAGGTGAAGGGTTAATCTCGAGACAGTACATCTCTCCGGCCGGCGTTCTTCTCAGGTCAACTCCGGCTACCCATAGGCCCATTTGCCGCACTATGATTCGCAAGGATTCCGTGGTTCCCGGGTCAAGGTCTATCTCGCTGGCCGTGACGTGTCCGCCGGTGCGCGCTGCGTAGCGATAGTCGTCGCAATCGCTTTGGATTCGCAGTGTGTGAACAGTCTCCCCCATCACGTGGACGCGCAGGTCGTCTCCGGGAATATAGCGTTGAAACTGCGTCGGACAGTTCGCCACATCGTCCAGTTGCGCGTAACGATCTTTCCCTAGTCTGCGAACGATGCTGCGCACGCCGCTGATTGACTTGTAAACCACCTCGCCATGCCGTCGAGTGAACTCGCGCGCCACCTCCGGATCGGTGGTCACCAAAGTCTCCGGGATCCGCAACCCGAAACTCCTGATCCACTGCCCTTGGAGGGGCTTCGAATTGTTGAGCAAGGAAGCCGCTGGTCGATTCACGATTCGGGCTGTCGTGAGATCCGCCCATGCCAGCAGCGTTTGTAGCGCTTTACGTTCCTGGCTGTCTTCAGTTGATATTCCGAATGGCCGCAGATAGGCGGACCGGAACTGGTCAAGTGGTATCTCGCGCTCATGCATGCTCAGCACGACCTCGGAATTAGACGACCCCCGCGTTGCGATCCCTGGTTTGCCATTCAGGCAGGTGTAGCGGGCGCCCATCTGCCGCAGCGTAGCGGCTATGGCCCGCAGAGGTGGATCACTATCCGGCCCCATCAGAAGGATCACGGAATCGCCTGCACTGCGGCGCAACGCAGCTCCATCATACGGAGCAGCTCCTCATCCAGACCGGGTCGCAGCGACACTTCTCGTAACGCTCCATGGATCAAGCAGAATCTAGCCCCTAGCAAAAGGACCCCCGCTCGTTCAGCCAATCGCAAGGCCCAGGCCTTGGCGCCATCCGGCAGTGTGCTGCCGCCGCGTATGACCTTTCCTTCCAGCACCACGATTTCAGCCGGATCATCGCAGAGATGATCGTCGTCG
Source organism: Acidobacteriaceae bacterium (assembly GCA_051001135.1). Classification (GTDB taxonomy): domain Bacteria; phylum Acidobacteriota; class Terriglobia; order Terriglobales; family Acidobacteriaceae; genus CAWHMN01. The sequence goes on along the minus strand of JBPCNO010000053.1, from coordinate 7,075 downwards.
CGGCAAACGGCTATACCCTCCACGACTGCTACGCGCCACCAGTGTTCCGCCGTCCAAGGTGGGCCCCAAAGGGAATTTGCCGCCGGACGGTTGAATACTGGACAAGGCAACTCATTCAGGAGTGCGGCCAGGAATGCCGTCATCTCAGAGGCCACGTATTCTCGGTCCTCTTCGTTGATATGCGGGAGTTCAGCAGGCCATGCTCGTTGCGTTCGAGTGAGCACTCCAGAGACGTCGTCCGCGGCAATAATTCCTTTTGAGGTTACCAGTTGCGCCCGCGCTCCGCTGCCAACCTCGTAAGACCAGCCGGGCTGTGACAGGTGGGCCGGCACAACAATTGCCGCGCCGGCGTGGGACTTGATAAGCGCCAGCTCCGGGTCAGCGGATGACGTGACCACCACCAGCATCGCTAACGCTTCTTGCGGTCTTTCTTTGCATGGGCCATCTCGCTCTGCCGCATTCCTCCATGGCTTGTGCCTCCATGGCCTGTTCCGCCGGGCTCCTTGCCGCCTGTTCCGCCAGGTCCCTTGCCGCCGCCTGGTTCCATGCCTTTTTGCATGCTAGCCACGTCCATCATCCCTTCCATTTTGAGCTGCCGCGCAAGGGTGTCTTTATCCAGCGGATGGATCGGCACCGTGGCGAGTCTCTCCCGCGAGATTATGGGCAACATCGGCCGTTCCGCCGGCGTGATAAATGCTCGCCCGCCGCTAACCACTCGGGAAAGATTGTCCACCGTCGCCGCGATGCGTTGAAAGATTTCAACCGGATCGCCGATGTTCTCGAATGGATCGCCGCCTTCGGCGATGATCTTCGGTATGAATTCGATCTCCAGCTTTACATGTTCGAACTCCGGTTTGATCTCCTTCAGAAGTTCTTTAAAGAATTTTGTGTTGGTGACAGTGATCCAATGCCCGGTGGAGGGAACGTCCAGCGTGGCCCCTATCTGCGGATCCACCACCTGCGCCAGCACAAAGACCAGGTAGGGTCCCGGCGGGACAAGATTGTCATTGTCAGGCACGGTAGCCTCAATGTTGCTTCCGTTCACGGTGAAGGGTATGCCAATGTACCGCTGATCGGAATCAAACCCGTGAGTGCTTGATCCGGCGCGCACCAGCGCCACCCGGCTGACGCTAGCCGCTTGCGGACTGGTGAAGCTGATGGTTCGACCCACCCCGACACTTTGTTGGCTGAGCGCGATGGTGGGGCGGTCGTTGCGCGAAAAATACCAGGGCTCGAAAATCTCAATGCGCAACTCGCGATTGTCAACCGGAACTCCACTCTTTATTTCCTGCAAGTCGGTGGGCTGCGGCAGATTCTGGTAGTCCCCGCTATTATGCAGACTCCAGTCGCACCGCTTGTCTGACCCCGCAAACCACACCCGGCCATCGGGCATGAGCAGAGCCGTTGAGTGGTAAGCCCGATTCACGGTCGTGCGTGACGGCATCACCGCCCAAGAGTCGGTCTCGTGCCGGTAAGTCTCCAAAGCCAAGACAGGATGTGCTTCATCGCCGTAGTTCTGCTCTCCGCCGGCGCTGAGCGCTTCTCCGGTGGGCAGCAGCGTCAATGTCCCGTTAGCCCGGTTCGGAGTGGTGCTCGTAAGAATCCCATCCGCAGGCACTGAACGGGCATTTGTATTGGACCAGGCCGGTGACCCCACTGAGAGGTCGATGACCTGCGGCTGCTCGATGTTGGCCACGAGGATCCTGGCCGCGTAGTTGTCTTCGTGCAGCAGTGGCAGCAGAACGGATGTGTACGCGGAGAATCCCATGGTGAAGGGCGAAGCGCAAACCGGCGCCGGCGTTGCCATCCCCTGGCTCCATGCCATGCATTGTCCATTCATCGACGTAACAAAGAACACGCGTCCGTCGGGCAAGAGATGAACGCGCGGGTACAAGGTGTCCGTGCCGTAGGAAAGCACCCCTTCGACCGTCCAGTTGGATCCGTCATATACTTCAAGATCGCGATTCTGGTCCGTCTGATTGGGGTCTTCGTTGATTCCACTCAGCGCTAGCACGCGTCCATTGCCCAAGGTGATGAGCGTGGGATACCACCGGCCCTGGTTCATCTGCGAAGCGCTCAGGAATGACGCGCTTGGCGGATCATAGATCCACGCCTTGAGTGAGCCTAGAAATCCATCGAAGCGAAGCGTGCCGCCGGCGATCAGCAAGCGTCCGTCGGGAAGAAATGCATGTCCGCAACAGAACAGATCGGAAATACTCGACGCCGGCGTGCAGGATGTGACTGCGAAAGTGCCGCAATCGAACAGCCGCGCATGATCAAACGCCCCATGGGCGAATTGGCCCGGATCGTGCTGGTCTCCGCTGAAGTAAACGATTTTGCCGTTGGATAGCAGTGCCGCATGAATGGCGATGATCTGTGCGTAGGAATTTTGGGTCGCGCTGGAAGCGCCTTCAGGAACGATGAAGCACCGCATAGAATCCCCTTTCTTGAACTCACCGAGTGCTTAAGTCAGGAACGGGCCTAGCTCTGCCTTGCGAAATGCAGATTGATTTCTTCGGATAAGCGTCTGTGTACCATTCAATTCTTGTGGCGCTCGCAGCGGAGCTGATATCGGCTTTACCGATACATCTATACCTGCGACCCAATGCTCAAAACCGGACAGCCTCGCCATTTCGCAGTAAAGCGCCGGTGATGAAAGATCTACGGGTGACAGCCTAGGCCAAATGAGGACCGATGGCAAGCCTCAGCCAGAGTTATTGCCAATCGCATCATTTAACCCTCCACATAAGCGCCCACGGCATACAGGGCGATATGGAGCAGAGGAAGGCCCCGCTCTATATCAGCTCACTGGACTCCCCGGCATTAAGGACCAGCGTTACGAAAACTCAACGGAAGGACCACTTTGGTCACCCCCGCACCCGTGAACGCGCTGGAGTTTGCGCAGTTGGAAGAATACATTCAGGCCGGGCCGCGGGTATCTTTGCGTCTTTTGTTTGTTGATTGCTGTTCCAATGCCTTGGAGCGTTCATGCACCTGCGGGAATGGGTCTCATCGTGTCTTGTCGGCGTCTCTGCCGTATTTGCAATCGCGCACGCAACGGCGCAGGAGGTGCGTACTCCATCCTTCGATGGAATACACAGCCCGAGCGCTCGCAATCCTTTTGACACGCTGAGGCGGCGGCATGCCGCCCTGCCATCGCGCGTGAGCGCTCGCCCTGCGCCTCTCAGATCGCAGCCTGCGCCAGCGGATGCGCAGACGAGCCCCGCACCTCCGTTCGGGGGGTTCTACAGCGGATCGTACTTCTCCGCCGCAGGAACCGACTTCACTGCGGGCTACTTTCCCGTTGCCGGCGACTTCAACCATGATGGCAAAACGGACATCGTCACCTTCGCAGCAGACGTCATCTGCATGCGGCCCGGCAACGGCGACGGAACATTCGCGGCGCCAATCCTGACACTGCCAAATCCCGGTCAGTTCTACTACGGAAACCTGATGTCCGTTGTCTTTGCACAGGCTGCCGACCTGAACGGAGACGGCTATACCGATCTGATAGCCGGCGATAAATTCGGCCTCGTTGTGCTGCTTAACCAGAAGGACGGCACGTTTGCGCTTAGCTCTTTGCTTCAGCCGCCAGGAATGCCGAACGGCCAGCAGCAGTTCATCAGCGCGATCGCGGTCGGAGCCACCACCGCCTCCGGTCATCCCGATGTGGTGACAGTCTGGACTGACGCCGGTGGAAACACCGTCGCCCAGACTTTCCTCAACGATGGGACAGGAGCTTTTCCGGCGAGCAAGCGTTCTTCATACTACGTCAGTTCGAGGGTTCTGCTCCCAGGCCCGACGGTTTCCCTGGCGGATGTCAACCACGACGGACGTCCGGATCTCCTGATCGAGAAGCAGGTCTCTTCCGGTTTCGCAGTTGAGATCGCTCTGGGCAACGGAGATGGTAGCTTCGCCGCACCGCAACCGAACGCCCTCTTAGATTTCCCATCCGCGTCTCCAACCTATTCTGCGGACCTGCTTGTCACCAGCCTGACTGGCGACCCGGGCCGCCAGGATATCCTGGTGTCGACCAGTTACGGCCCCTTCATAGCATCGAGCAATGGGGATGGTACCTATCAGACTCCGAAACCGGCGCTGCCGAACGATCCTATTGCCGCCCCGTTGAACGGGCAGACGGGATCTCCTCAGAGCTTCATGGGCATCCAGACGGCCGATCTCAATGGGGACGGCAAGCCGGATCTCATTCTGACCGTGGGCGGCGGTTTGGCGACCTATCTCGGAAATGGAGACGGTACCTTCGGCCCAGTGGCCGGCACCGCCTCCCTGAGCAGCAATTTCGTCGCGATTCTTGCACCGTCAGGGAACAATGCTGCCACAGTCACACAGACGGTTTTCGCCGACTGGAACGGTGATGGCAAAGTCGACTTCGCGTTCGCCGATCTGTACTCCGGTTACGTCGGCGTCGGGCTAGGAGACGGAAAGGGTGGTTTCGCGGCAACGCCGCTACTGTATTCGCCTGGAACACCGCATGTCTCACCATTGGCGTTCTACGTCGGAGCTACCGCGGACCTGAATGGCGATGGCATTGCGGACCTGCTCGGATATAACTCCGTGGATGGGTCGCTCGTGAGCGCGCTGGCAGCCGGCAAGGGAGCGTTCACCTACAAGCAGGCCCTCGCGGGATCGGTCTTTGGAATGGAGTATGTGAGCTCTACCACCGGAGATTTTGATGGAGACGGTAAGACGGATTTCCTGATTGGCGGCAAAGATGGATCCCTCGCGGTCGCTCTATCCAATGGAGACGGCACCGTACAGACACCCGTCCCAATCCCGCTTTTCAATGGCGGCGCTTGCCTGCCCTTGTATTCGGCTGTCGGCGATCTAAACGGAGACGGCAAGCTGGATCTCGTCGTCACCTATCTGGGAGACGTCCCTTGTGACCCCAGCACGCCAACGCGTTCGGGGAGTAAGCCTTCCGGCTACTTCGTGGCATTGGGAAACGGCGACGGTACCTTCTCCAACGACAACGTCCATTTCTATCCGCTGGGCGCCTCTCTCCAGCCAGTGGCGCTGGCCCGGTATCACGGCGCACAGAAGCCGCTCGACTTAATCGTTTCCGACAATCCTCAGACTCTTGGAATGGGCGGGGCGACTGCCTCCGTAAGCTTGCTGGCGGGCAATGGCGACGGCACCTTTGCGTCCCCTGTAACCTTGGATAGCAGCCACGCCGTAGAGCAGTTGCTGACCGATGACTACAATCGCGACGGCAAGCCGGATCTGACGCTGATCGCCGATCTAAATTTTGCTGCCGCAACATTCGTCGAAGGCGGGGTTTTTCTCCTGCCCGGGAACGGCGATGGCACCTTCGGCAGTACGGTTCAAGTACCCGGCGCTCCCGACGTGTATCAGGGAGCCTTTGCTGATCTCAACGGCGATGGTCTGGACGATTTGATCTTGTCCAATAATCCTTCCTATGAGGCAGGCAAACCCGGGCAAGCCTTCTCCGGTGTTTCGGTTCTGCTCGCTACCGCAGCCGGGATCTTCGCGCCGCCTTTGAACTACGCCAACGGCGCTTACCCTCTGTTGCTTGGTAAGTTCCTTGGCGACAATACGATCAGCATCGCCGGTCCGGACAATGGCGCGGCCGGATTTCTCATGAACGCTGGCGGCACCTCGATCATGCTCACGCCTTCAGCAATCGCTATCGCTGCCGGGCAGTCACTCACGATCTCTGCGGCGGTGCAGGCCACTCTGCCCGGCCGTCCCTTGCCTTCCGGCGCCGTGACCTTTTACGACGGTCAGACCCCTATCGGACACGGAACATTGAGTAATGGCAGCTCCGTCTTCAGTACCACAGCACTTGCAACAGGAACTCACATGCTCGCGGTCTCCTATGGCGGCGACAGCAGCTTCAACCCGAACACCTCCGGTGCGAGCAGCGTGACGGTGGCGGCGCCATTGCCGCCCTCGCCGGATTATGTATTCACGCTCGACGCATCAGCTCTCACGATCGCCAAAGGCCAGAGCGGCACTCTCGGGATTACGATCGCAGCTAACAGCAGCCTGAGTGCGAGCGTAAGCTTCGCCTGCTCCGGTCTGCCGGCGGAGGCCACCTGTACGGTCGATCCAGCCAGCCTCAACCTGTCCCCAGGCCAGACCGGCGCCGCCGCGATCACCATCGCGACCAAGGCAGCATCCGCCAATGCCATGGCCGGGTTGGCTAATCGCTCGCCGTTTCTCTTTCCAGCGGGCGCTGCGTTCGCTGGCATGCTGTGCTTGATATTACCGGCGGGCGTCAGATCCAGACGCCTCTGGATCGTGATCTTCGCCGCCGTTTGCCTTGTCGCCGGCTCTGCTGTCCTGACTGGCTGTGGCGGAAGTACGGCACGCAGCAGCGGTCCGGGTTCGCCAGCAGATCCGGGCACACCGGCAGGGTCCTCAGTGGTTATGGTCACGGCCACAGCTATCTCTGGAACAGCCACGGTCACGCATACCGCTACGGTTACATTAGCGGTGCAATAGAGCACCCGAATTCGCGACTCCTCACCTACCATGCTGTGGGGCGAAGATATGCGAAGACTGCGCCTCATCCGCGAGGACCGCTTCTGGCGAACGTTCAACATGCATGGCCACATGGCTCGCCCCACGGGCACCGCAGTTGCCTGGTCGATCTATGACTCAGGCGTGGCCCGGCCCAATCTACTGCCCGCCAGTTTCTTCGCTGGCTATTACTACACCGCAGGCGGATCTATCGCCTTCGGAAGTTCGCCGGCCGATCTCTATTACCTCACGGCGAATGCGAGCGCCTATGTTTTTCAGCTCACCGTCGACTCCTCAGGCGTCACCGAGCCCAAGTCGCCGATCAATCAGTGCGTCTCCGGTGGACCCATCCAGTACGACAATGGCCGCCTCTATCTGTCAAGCGGGGTTGTGCTGGATGGGACAACCGGGAATCAACTCGGCCAGTTTTTTGCGGATTCGTCCGTAGTGGGCGGCCAGGCAGTCGGCCCCATCGCCTCCGACTCTTCGCTCGGCCGCGCCTGGGTGGTGCCAACGAATGGGCCCAGCCCGACCCAGCTCGTAGCCTTCGACGAAAACAGCTTCAATCCCA
>JBPCNO010000052.1:0-5017 GCA_051001135.1 Acidobacteriaceae bacterium | reverse complement strand
CCACCCGCGTAGTGGTAGCGGCAACGGACATCAAGCTCGGAAGCGTTCTTCGCGATGCCGATCTCACCACTGCGGAAATGGTTGGGACTCTACCCAAAGGTGCGATCCTCAAACGGGAAAACGCGATTGGCCGGGGTGTGATCTCCGACCTCTACCAGGGTGAGCCCATTTCGGACAGCCGGCTGGCTGCCGTCGGTTCGGGGGGTGGATTGGCCGCGACTATTCGCCAGGGGATGCGGGCATGCGCCGTCAAAGTCGATGAAGTAGTGGGCGTGGCCGGATTCGTGACTCCCGGAATGCGCGTGGATGTGCTGATCTCGGGTAATCCTCCCGGAGCCGCCAACACCGCTGAAGGGACAAAGGTGAAGACGCTTCTCCAGAACATAGCGGTCCTTTCCGCCGGTACTGACATTCAGAAGGACGCCGAAGGGAAGCCCCAGCAGGTCCAGGTGGTCAACTTGCTGGTGACACCGGAGCAGGCAGAACTGCTGAGCCTGGCCAGCAATCAGACGCGCATCCAGCTGGTTTTGCGGAATCCCCTGGATACGACGGTAACCCATCCGCGAGGGACGGCCATGTCCACCCTCTTCGCGGATGGGAATGCAGCGCCGAAGATCCAGCCGGCGGTGATGACTCACAAAGCCAAACCCGCATCCCGCTTCTACTTGATCGAAGTATTCAATGGAACAAAGCGGAGCCAAGAAAAATTCGCTTCTGGCGAGGAAAAATAGTGAGAGCAAAATCCGGTATTACTGCCGTTTGTCTCTGTGCACTGTCTTTTGTAAGTTGTGCGGAATCGGCCGTTCAGGCTCAGACGTCAAGCCCTTTCGCTCAGCCATCCGGGGTCTCCAGTCAGGACTCCTCGAATGAGCTCTACGTCTCCGTGGGCAAATCGGTACTGGTTGATATCGCCCGGCCGATTGCGCGGATCGCGGTCGCTTCGAGCGATGTCGCCGAAGCCACTGCCGTGAGCCCGTCCGAGATCCTGCTGAACGGCAAGGCGGCCGGAGAAACGAGCCTGATCGTTTGGGAAGCGGGCGGCGGGCGGCAATTCTTCAATGTAAAGGTTCGGCCCAGTTCGTATGTCGCAAATGATCGCGTGGACGCGCTGCGCCGCGAGCTCAGGACGGAGCTTCCCGCACAAGCCCTGAAGGTCACCTCGGAGAACGGCCTCATCTTTCTGCGGGGCACGGTCAAGGATCTCAACGACTCCGATCGCGCGGTCCAGATCGCCTCCACCGCGGGCAAAGTCGTCAATCTGCTCTACGTCGCTGTCCCGGCCGCCGAGCCTCAGATTCTCTTGAAGGTGCGCTTTGCCAGTATCGACCGGACCCAGATCAAACAGCTTGGCTTGAACATATTCAGTACGGGTGCAACTAACACCCTCGGCACCGTCACCACGGGACAGTTTCAGGCGCCCACCGTCAGCCTTCCGAGTGCAACCCAACCGGCCGTTGCGACCGTATCGAATGCGCTGAACCTCTTCTTCTTCCGTCCGGACCTGAATCTGGGCGCCACCATCCAGGCGCTGGAGAACCAAGGGGTGGTGCAGATTCTGGCCGAGCCCAACCTGTTGGCGGCAAATGGCAAGCAGGCCAGCTTTCTCGCTGGCGGAGAATATCCATACCCGGTAGTGCAGGGAATCACGGGTGGCGGCACCGGCGCGGTTACGATTCAATTCAAGGAGTTCGGCGTACGCCTGAACTTCATCCCCACCATCACTCCCCGCAATACCATCCGCCTCCAGGTCGCCCCCGAAGTCAGCTCGCTGGACTTTACCAATGGTGTACAGATCTCGGGCTTCACTGTCCCGGCCCTTTCTATCCGCAGGGTGAAGTCCGAAGTCGAGCTGAGCGAGGGGCAGAGCTTCGCCATCGGCGGGCTGCTTGACAATCGCGAGACTCAAAATCTCGAGAAGGTCCCCTTCATCGGAGATATCCCGATACTAGGCAAATTGTTTCAGTCGATATCTAAGAATCGACAGAACACCGAGCTCATCGTAATTGTGACGCCCGAAATTACGGGTCCTATCCCGGCCGGTGTGACTCCGCCTGAATTGAAATATCCAGAGAAGTTCCTGCCGTCGAACTCCGGCATACCCATGACCAACCCGGGTCCAGGCGTGACCGGCGTCAAGCCGCTCCCTCCTCCACCAGCCAACATACCCATAGAGACTTTGCTGCAAAGCATGCAGCCTGAAAAGCCGCTCATCACCGATAGCGGATACGCAGTCGGCGGCTTAGGCGCTACCCCGGGTATGACAACGTCCGGCAGTTCCGCGGGTGTCGCGCCGCAATGAAGCACCACACGCGCTGGATCTCGCGCTGGATACGGGACAACCTCACGCGAGCCCGCCACGCGGAGCCGTACGCGCGGCTGAAGATTCGCAATCTGACCCGTCAATCCGTCCTCGCCCATAGTGTGGAAGTGGCGAACCACGGCGCCAAACGAAGGAGGGGCTTGCTGGGACGTGAGGGCCTTTCTCCTGGAGAAGGCCTGTGGATACTCCCCTGCGAAGCCGTGCACACCTTCGGCATGCAATTCCCCATCGACCTCGTGTACCTGGACCGTAACAAGCGCGTGAAAAAGGTCAGGAGCGATGTGCCTCCGTGGCGAATGTCCGCGTGCCTCTCCGCGCACTCCGTGCTCGAGCTTGCCACCGGCACGGTCCGCCGAACCCAGACGCGGCCGGGTGACAGGCTCGAGCTCTCTCCTACGGATCGAACTGAATGATCGACAGGATTACCCGGAAAATCAACTCCCTTAAACGCAAAGGTGTGTTGGAACCCCTTTTTGCCATTGGCAATAATTTCTCTTGCCGGACTCCCGCACCTATTGCGCGCGCCTGTTGTATACGGGGCTTATCTGTTCGGACCGCTGTGTATACAGACGTTCACGCTTGTGCGCTCTATGCGGTTTGTAAGTCGCTTATTTCTTATGGGACAGCGATGAGATTAGAGTGGCGCTCCAGTTGCTATAAGAGGGCATACCCGGCCTGGGCTGGATAAAATTCAATGTGGAAGGAAAGAATGAGATGAAGGAAAGATTGATGTTGCTGTCTATCAAGATGCAGAACGTGCTGGCGCGGGAAGAGGCTCAGGACCTGATCGAGTACGCGCTGGTGGTTGCTCTGGTTGCATTCGCGGCAACGGCCGGCATGAAAGCGTTGGCCACTGGAATCAACACCGCCTTCTCCAATATCGCTGGGGTGCTCGGCACCTACATCACCTAGACCCTCCCAGAGCGAGGCCGGGCAGCATAAATCAACTTGTTCGTCCCCCTTGCAAGGGAGACGAACACCAAACCATTCTCATGGAGGAGATTGAATGTATTCGAAACCGTGGAAGCTGCATGCCACGATGCAGAACCTCATCATGAGGGAAGAGGGGCAGGACCTGATCGAATATGCCCTGGTGGTTGCTCTGGTTGCCTTCGCGGCAACGGCAGGGATGAACTCTCTGGCCACTGGCATCAACACTGCCTTTTCCAATATCGCTGGGGTGCTCGGCACCTACATCACCTAGCCCTGCTAAGAAGGGGCCAGGAGATTAACGGGCTGGTCGCTTCATTTAGCGATAGTTACAGTGGACCAACTCCCCCGGTCTGCCCTGCCTTGTTCCTCAACCGCCTCGGCTGTTATAGCCGCGAAGTGGAAAATTTGACTTCCTGTGACCGGCTGGCCGGCATGCGGGCATAGATCGGCTGCATGAGAATCCTTGGGATATGATCCTTCCTCCTAGTCCAGAACAGGGCCGCTCACTCTTGGTAATCGAAGGCGGCCTTACCCTGATTGCCATCGCGGTGGCGTTTTGCCGGCCCAGGCTTGGATCCGCATTCTTCCTGCGTGTCGAGCATGTCTTCGGACGATTGGCGCGTAAGCAGGGGTTGGCAATCGCGGTTGTTGGCGTTACCGCATTTCTGCTGCGTCTTGCCATTCTCCCGCTGTGCCCTATTCCGCATCCGTTCGTCCCCGACGATTTTAGCTTTCTGCTTGCGGCGAACACCTTCGCGGCAGGAAGGCTGACCAATCCTACCCCGGCGATGTGGGTGCATTTCGAAAGCATCCACATCACGATGAAGCCTACCTATATGTCGATGTACTTTCCCGCGCAAGGATTGGTGCTGGCGGCGGCTAAGGTGCTGACTGGACATCCCTGGTATGGTGTCTTAGTCACCAGCGCGCTGATGTGCGCTGCTATCTGCTGGATGCTGCAGGCGTGGTTGCCGCCGGCCTGGGCGCTGCTGGGCGGAATGCTCGTTATCTTGCGCCTGGGCCTGTTCAGTTATTGGATCAATACATACCATGCCGGCGGCTGCATCGCAGCGATGGGTGGAGCGCTTGTTCTGGGAGCCTTTCCACGCTTCATGAGGTCGGTGCGGCTCCGCGACAGTCTGCTCATGGCCGTGGGTGTCATCCTCCTCGCCACCAGCCGCCCCTACGAAGGCGTCCTTCTCTGTCTTCCGGTAGCAGTGGTTTTGGGACGCTGGATTCTCTTCGGTAGCAATCAACCGGAAATGGGCGTGCTGCGTCGGCGCGTTACATTGCCGCTGGCGATGATCGTCGCCGCCGGGGCCTGGATGGGGTACTACGACTACCGTGCATTCGGCAGCCCCCTTACTCCGCCCTACAAAGTGAATCGCACTACGTACGCCATGGCGCCCTACTTCGTCTGGCAATCGCCGCGGCCTGAACCAGTTTACCGGCATCAAGCAATGCGGCAGTTTTACTATCAGAATGAGCTTGCTGCCCTTGACGACATGCACAGCCTGTCCAGATTTCTGGGTCTGTGTCTGCTCAAGTTCGTGAGAGGCGGCCTATTTTTTACCGGCATCGCGCTACTCCTTCCCCTGATCATGATGCGACGCGTGCTTATGGATCGCCGCACACGATTCCTGGTCCTATGTCTGCCTGTATTGATGGCCGGAATGCTTTGTCAGATATTTTTGATCTCTCACTATCTGGCGCCTTTCACGGCAGTGTTCTATGCCGTTGGTCTACAGGCGATGCGCCACCTGC
>JBPCNO010000051.1:0-36549 GCA_051001135.1 Acidobacteriaceae bacterium | reverse complement strand
CTCATGCCGTCATCGCCATGAACATGAAGGAGTCATCGACGGTGTACGAGGCATTCGCCGGTATCAATGGCTCCGGCTATAAGGGGTGCCTGGCCGCCGGTACTTGCCGGGAGACCTCGTTCGATACCTATCGCGGCCCGGCCTTCGTTGAGCTGGACGCCAGAATAGGAAAGACCCTCACCTTCCACGACAAGTACAACGTCAACCTGTTCTTCCAGGGCTTTGACCTGACCAATCGCGCAAACTTCGGGCCTAGTATTCAGGGCAAGGTCAGCGACTTTTCCACGGATCCAAGCGCCAGCACCTTCCTCCAGCCCTTCGACTTCATCACACCGAACAGCACCGTCATTCCCCGGTCGTTCACTGGCGAGTTCGGCGGCCGCTTCAGCTTCTGACGTCGTCAAACCAGCAGCACTGCACAATAGGAAGAGCCCGGCCTGCCCGCCGGGCTCTTCCTATTTGAGAGCGGCGGCCTGCGCAGCTGGATCTTCTTTCCTTGCTTCGAAGAAAGTCTGCACGGAGTCTCTCTCACAGCGCGAGACACAGTGGTTTGATTTGACTGACTTCCGATCCAAGCAGTACGATTGCAGTACAAATGCAGTACCGCTGCAGTGGGGTGTCGCGATGCCAAGATTCACAATCGATATCGATGACCAATTCAACAAGACTCTGACCGATTTGGCGAAGGGTGGCAGCAAAGCCGATGTGATTCGCAACGCGGTCGCCAGCTACCAATACCTGAAGTCGGAGGTTCCGAACCAGGATTCCGGCAAGCGCATATCGATCACGGACGCTGCCGGGAAGGTGCAAAAAGACGTGATTCTTCCCTAAGGCATGATGTTGAGCGAGCAGCCATCAGCTACGCCGAGCGTGGTCGTCTCGCCTGTCGCGGCAGGCGAAGTCACCGTTCCTCCGCCAACATTTCTGGAGCGGTGGGGCATTGTCTTCCTGGGTTGGGCGGGAGGCTGGATACTGGTCGTATCGACTGTGGTCCTGATTTATTTCCTCTGGAAACAACCGGCGTTGCCGAATGTCGCCGGACTTTCGTCCGATCAGATCCATGACGTAGTCACCGCTCACAAGCTGCTCTACGATCAGTGGCGCGACGCGCTCAACTATGTTTTCGATCTACTGGTAACGAAGACCGCCCTTCCGGTTGTCACACTTTTGCTGGGCTATCTCTTCGGCAGAGCCAAAGCGAACAGCTAGACCATCCATCTCTCTTTGAGCAAGGTGGCACGCTGTCTATACCGCTCATCCAGTATTGCGCAGCCCCGCGGAGATGCCGTTGATGGTTGCGGCGAGGGCACGGTTTAGCTCCTCGGATGAATCCCCCGCGCGCTTGCGGCGCAGCAGATCCACCTGGATGAGACTCATGGGATCGACATAAGGGTTGCGCAGACGGATCGAGCGTGCCAGCACCCGGTTGGCTTCCAGCAGCTCCGTCTGCCCCGTCACCGCGAGAACCGCTGCGACCGTGCGCGAGAACTCAGACTGCAGCTTCGAGAAGACCCGCTCTCGAAGACCCTCGTCCTGCACCAGAACGGCGTAGAGCTTGGCGATACCGAAGTCCGACTTCGCGAGCGCGACCTCGACATTTCGAATCAGGTCGATAAACAGCGGCAGCTCCTGCATCATGGCGCGCAGGATAGCAAGGCCTCCCTGACGGCGCATGCATTCTTCGAGCGCGTAGCCCACACCAAACCACGCCGGCACGTGATGCCGGCTCTGCGTCCAGCCAAAGACCCAGGGTATAGCCCGCAGATCGGCCAGACTGGGCCGGTCGGAACGGCGCGAAGGACGCGAACCGAGCCGCGCATGTTCCAGCTCCGAGACCGGCGTTGCCTCTTCGAAGTATTGCAGCACCTCCGGGTCCTCGATGATCTGCTGCCGATAAAACGTGTAGCTGATGGAAGAGAGATCATCAAGCACGCGCTCCCACTGCGGGTCAAGCTCACCGGTGAGATGTGCGGGAACGATGCGCGCATTCGGCCGCGCGAGGGCATCGAGTGCGGCAGCCAGCATGAGCTCCAGATTGCGTTCAGCCAGCACCACGTCTGCATACTTGAAGCTGAGCACCTCGCCCTGTTCGGTGATGCGCATCGATCCCTCGAAGGCTCCGAACGGCTGAGCGTAGATGGCGCGATGCGTTGGCCCTCCGCCCCGGCCAACCGTGCCGCCGCGGCCATGGAAGAGTCGCAGATGAACGCCCAGCTCGCGGGCCACTTCGTGCAGTGCGCGATGGGCGCGGAAGATCTCCCAGGTGCTGGTAAACATGCCGCCATCTTTGTTGGAATCCGAATACCCGAGCATAATCTCCTGCGTATTGCCCCAGGTGGCAAGGAGCGCGCGGTAACTCTCGGAACTCCACAGTGCGCGGCATATCTCGGGAGCATTCCGCAGATCCTCGATCGATTCAAAGAGCGGCACCGGCATCAGGCCAGGATCATTCGCAGATCCCTCTACATGCACACCGGCGATGCGCGCCAGCCACAGCAATTCGAGGATGTCTCCGGCACGCGTGGCGCCGCTGATGACGTAATGACGGATGGTAGCGGCGCCGAATGCCTCTTTGACCTCGACGATGGCGCGCAAGGTGCGCAGCACGCCCTCGCTCTCTCGGGAAAGCGGCGCCGGCAACGCATCGCTACTCTCACTCTCCTGGCGCCATCGTGCAATCTCGGCCACCGCCTGCGCGTGCTGTTTGGCGTGCTGGCGCACATCTATGGTTTGCAGATGCAGACCGAAGGTTCGCACCATCAGCAGCAGAGGATCGAGCAGCTCTTCCGCAAGCCGTCCAGCGCCGTGCCCGGCAAGGCTGTCACGCACCAGCAGAAGGTCGGACCGGAACTCCTCCGCCGAAAGGTATGGTTTCAAATGATCCGCCGAACGAGCGGCATCATGCGAATCCGTGCGGAGCCTGGCCTCGATGCACACCAGAAATCGTCGATAAGGCTCGCGCTCATAGCGGCCTTCCAGCCGTGCGGTCATCTGCGCGGCGTCCACAGCGGTATAGGCGGCAAGGCGATCGGCAAGACCCGGACTGATATCTGTCTGCTGCTCCGAGATGGTCAGCAGATCGAAGAGGGACGCGACCTCCTGCCGATAGAACTCGAACAGATGCGCGCGAGCACTTTCGACTGCTGTGCGCGTCACCTCCGGTGTCACGAACGGATTGCCATCCCGGTCGCCGCCGATCCAGGAGCCGAATGTCAGCATCAACGGCAGCGCGGAGAGTTCGAGCGACATTCCGTACTCCGCCTCGAACGCGGCCGCGATCTCCGCATACAGGGCGGGTATGGTGCCAAAGATAGAAGCGTTGTAATAGTCGAGGCCCATCTTCACTTCATCGGCCACGCGCGGACGGCGGCTGCGTACCTCATCCGTCTGCCACAACGCCGTGATCTCGGCGGAGATGCTGGCCTGCAGTCGAGCGAGCGCCTCGTCGGAGAGCGGGATACGGTCAATCTCTTCCAGATCGCGGCTGATGCGGCGCCGCTTGTACAACACCGAGCGACGCGCCACCTCCGTTGGATGAGCGGTGAACACCGGCACAATATGGATGCGGCGCATGTAGGCAAGGGCTTCCCCGGCGGAGATGCCGGCGTGCCGCATCGCCCGGAGCGTACCGCGGAACGATCCGCGCTGCAACTCCCTGCCTTCGGGCTGACGCTCCGTCATGTCTCTCTGCTGAGTGTCACCGGCCGCCATTTGCAAGGAGAGCCGCCGGCGCTTGCGGTGGTTTGTCTCGGCCAGATTGATGAGTTCGAAGTAGTAGGCGAACGCGCGGGTAAGCCGGTAAGCCTCGTCGACATTGAGCTGCCCGACGCGCCCGAGCGCAACGTCCATGAGTGCGCGACCGCGGGATGCATCGTCGGCGGCTTCCGCCTCACGCCGCTCGATGCAGATCTGGCGCAGCGATTCCTCGTCCTCGAAGAAGCGCTGGCCCTCCTGCTCGCGCAGCACCTCGCCCAGCAGCATGCCGAGCGAGCGCACATCGCGGCGCAGCGGCGCCTCTTTCGCATCGCCCGCGCGCGCCTCGAGCTCGGCCAGGCGAGACGACCAGCTCTCCGGCTTCCACAGTAAGGAGTCCATTGTGCTTCAAGTATCGGTCACGGCGTCCGGCAGCGCCACACCTCAAAGCATGAAGAGCATCTCGGGTTAGGTTGAACAGGTCGCGTGGACGACGCCGCAGCTTGACTTCGCGGGCTGCATATCCTAGCCTGCTTCCATCATGCGGATGCGAATGCGTAACCGAATGCCGGTGAATCTGTGCGCAGAACTTGCGCCGTTTCCTTCTCTGGCCTGAAGGTCGCATCTTCGCATTTCTGTTCCAGATCTGGACTCCAGATCTGGATTCCAGATGCGGAGTCCAGATGCGCACAGGCCGCCCTTCGATTGGGGCGGTTTTCTATTGCCGCCTTTCATCTATGGACACCGATCTTTCAGAGAGAGAGAGCCTATGCCGTTCGATGTACATGCCGATGCAAACAGCGACCTCAGCTCAACGTTGACGACCGCGGTGCGCGGCGGCCTGCAGGCGGACCCCGCCACAGGCGCGCTGTTGACGCCGATCTATCAGTCCACCACCTACCGCCAGGAGGCGGTGGGCGTCCATAAGGGCTTCACCTACTCCCGCGCAGCAAACCCGACGGTCTCGGCGCTGGAAGCGGCGCTGGGCGCGCTCGAAGACACGCCGCCGGCGATCTGCTTTGCCACCGGCATGGCGGCTATCTCGGCCCTGTTCCTGGGACTGCTCCAGTCCGGCGATCACGTCGTCGTCTCCGACGTCGTCTACGGCGGAACGGTGCGTATCTTCGCGCAGGTACTCTCGCACTTCCAGGTGCAGGTCAGTTTTGTGGACACGGCCAATCCCGCGGCGGTCAAGGCTGCGATCATCCCAAAGACCCGGCTGGTCTTCATCGAGACGCCGGCTAATCCAACACTGAAGCTGACGGACGTGGCGGAGGTAGCCCAGGTGACGCGCGCCGCCGGAGTCAAGCTGGCAGTGGACAACACATTCATGACTCCCCTGCTGCTGCGGCCGCTCGATCTTGGCGCAGACATCACCTTGCTCTCGACCACCAAGTACATCGAGGGACACAACGCTACCGTGGGCGGATCCATCGCCAGCCGCGATGAGACCATCCTGGAACGGCTCCGGCTGGTGCGCAAGACGCTCGGATCGATCCAGTCGCCGCAGGAGGCGTGGTTGACCGCGCGCGGCATCAAGACCTTGCCGCTCCGCCTGGAGCAGCACTCCCGCGGCGCGCAGCAGGTGGCCGAATGGCTGGAACAGCAACCGGAGGTCGCGCGCGTGCACTATCCCGGTCTGGCGAGCTTTCCGCAACATGCGTTGGCGTTGAAGCAGCATCGCCTGCAAGGAGGCATGCTGGCGTTCGAGCTCAAAGGCGGCGTGGCAGCGGGCATCGCACTGATGAACGCAGTGAAGCTGTGCGTGCTGGCGGAAAACCTGGGCGCAGTCGAGACGTTGATCACGCATCCGGTGACCATGACCCATGCCGACGTTCCCGCCGAAATACGGCAGCGCACCGGAGTGACCGATGGCCTGGTGCGGCTCTCGGTGGGACTGGAGCATCCGCGCGATATCATCGCCGATCTGGAACAAGCACTCAGGTCCAGTTCGCCGTCTTAGCAGCGCATGCATTGATTGCGCGGCTCAGTCCTTTGCCGGAGGTCAGCCTATGCGGCCAGAGGCGGAGGTCATTTTGGAGGCGTACCAGGCAATCGTTCTGCGCAGGCCCTCCAGAAACGCGACGGTAGGCTGGTAGCCGAGGTCACGCTGCGCACGCGAGATATCGGCGAGCGAGTGCTGCACGTCTCCGGTGCGTGGCGGACCAAACACTGGATCTTCTTTGAACCCGGTCAGTTGCGCGATAAGCCGATAGGTCTGAAGCAACGATTGCTGCTGCCCGCACGCGACGTTGTATACCTTGCCGGCAACCGTTTCCCCGGGCGCCTGCGCGGCCAGCATGTTGGCCTGCACCACATCGTCGATGTAGGTAAAATCGCGGCTCTGCGAGCCGTCGCCGAAGATGGTCGGCGTCTGTCCTTCCAGCATGGTTGAAATGAATTTGGCCAATACTCCGGAGTAAGGTGAGTCCGCCGCCTGATGCGGCCCGAACACGTTGAAGTACCGCAGGCAGATGGTTTCCATGCCGTACACGCGATGGAAGCTCTGCATGTAATGCTCGGCCGCCAGCTTCTGCACCGCGTAGGGAGAGATGGGCGCAGTCGGCATACTCTCCTCCTTCGGCAGCGTTGGTGAGTCACCATATGCGGACGACGATGCGGCATACAGAATGCGGCGGACGCCAGCCTCCTTCGCTGCCAGCAGCAAGGTGAGCGTGCCATCGATATTCGCTTTATGGCTGGTGACTGGGTCGAGCACCGATTTCGGCACCGAGGCGACCGCCGCCTCATGGAAGATGGTATCGACACCGCGGCAGAGCTGCTCCACTACGTCCTGCTCCTGGATATTGCCTTGAACGAAATCCAGGTTCGCAAGACCGGCGATGTTCTCGAGGTTGCCGGTCGAGAGATCATCCACACCTAGTACATCATGCCCAGCGCCTGGCGCACAAAGCTGCCGCGCCAGTGATGAACCGATGAATCCGGCGACACCCGTGATCAAAATCCTTGCCATTCGAAAGCGCCCCTCATCTCTTCACGTAGCCGCACGCGCGGTCTCAGCACCTGTGCCGCCTCTAGTATCCATCAAAGATGGCGGCCTGCAACAGGCATCAATCGCGTGCACGAACTTCATCGACGCGTCATGCTGAGGAGCTTGCGACGAAACATCCATGCAGAACTGCGCGATGGTATCTTCCGCTCGCGCCGCCCTCACGGAATCGCCATACAAATAATCAGAAGATCTGCTCCTCGGCATGCAATGAAGGTTGCAACAGCAGGCTAGTTCCCAGCGAGAGCCACCCGCCAGCGCCGAAGACGCGCGGCGTGCCGCCGGTATGGGCGTGCAGCAGATTTTCGAAAGTGAGCGGCTCGGCGGCGAGAGTTCTGAAGACGCGCGCACGCCATCCAGGATGTTCGCTGAGCAGGAGCAGGAGCCGGGACATCAGCCTGGCTCGACGCATGATTTTGGGATGCATTGCCTCGTACTCACCAGGACGGTCCCGCCCCAGCGCCTTGCCCAGCGCCAGCGCCTGACGAAACAGCAGTGTCAGCCCGTCACCGGTAATGGCATCTACACAGCCCGACGACTCCCCGATCAGCAGCACACGGCCGCGCACCACGCGCGGCAGGCGGAAGCTCAGCGAGGTACC
The DNA here is from genome assembly GCA_051001135.1 of Acidobacteriaceae bacterium. Classification (GTDB taxonomy): domain Bacteria; phylum Acidobacteriota; class Terriglobia; order Terriglobales; family Acidobacteriaceae; genus CAWHMN01. The sequence continues at coordinate 29,245 of JBPCNO010000051.1, read as the reverse complement.
GCCGCGCTCTTTACCCAGAAGCTCGGCCCCGTGCAATCGGCGAGTTAGCGCCGGGAAGAGCGCCAGCAGCTCGTCGAACCGCTGCTGCTTGTCACTGGAGATCAGCGCGACGGAGACTTCGCGGTCGCCCACCGGCGTGACGTACGCCTGCGTATGCCCGGCCCAATGCACCTCGACCATAGGGCTCCACGGCTCGATCCTATAGTGCCGGCGAAAGGCCAGCCGCTGACGCGTGTGCATCTCTGCAAATGGCGCGGACAAGCGCGCGGAACGCCGCACGGCAGACCGCTGTCCGTCGGCGCCCACAACGTAACGGCAGGTGATCGCTTCTCCACCTACCACCACTCTTCTTGCGGTAACCTCTGCGCGCGTCTTCCACCGCAAGACCACGCCGGCATCGCTTGCCGCCTGAGTCAGCAATCCGTGCAAGACCGTGCGCCGCAGGCCCAACCCTTGCGTGCCAGTCAAGTGAGCCTGGAAGGAGCAGAACGAATCGGTGAAGGAGATGCCGCGAAGGGGCAGTCCGCTTCCCGCGGGCAAACAAATGCCAAGCTCCGCCATAGCCGCCAACCCATCCGGCAGAATGCCCTCGCCGCAGATCTTATCGACAGGCGGTTCGTAAACGTCGGCTACCATGGCCGAGAGCCCGGCGCGGCGCAGCGCAATGGCAGCGGCCAGTCCCGCTGGCCCACCTCCGACCACGACCGCATCTACACATGCCATGGCAGCACCACTGAAACCCCTACCAACGCAGCAGCACGAGTTCGGAGCAGAATCCCGGACCCATGGCGGCGAGGACGCCGTACGTGCCCGGCGCGGGCGTATGGTTCAGCATGATGTCTTCGAGCACCAGCAGAACCGAGGTGGAGGACAGATTGCCCACGCGGCGCAGGCACTCCCAGGAGGCCTGGCACTCGTCACTCTTGAGACCAAGCGCCCTGGCGGTCGCCTCCAGCACCTTGGGGCCACCGGTATGCAACACCCAGCTTCCAATATCGCCCCGGCTCAATCCATGCTGCGCTAGAAAGCCGTCCACATCGGCCGGCAGATTTTTCTGGATGACCTGCGGCACGTCCGGCGACAGCACGATCTGGAAGCCCTCCTCGGAGATGTCCCACCCCATCACCCCTTCCGTGTCCGGATAGAAGCTTGACTGCGATCCCAGGATCTGTGGAGCCGCGACCGACGCCTTGCTTAACGGGTTTGCGGGAACATCGTCTCCCGTGACTACAACAGCGGCCGCGCCGTCGCCGAAGAGGCCGGAAGCGATCAGGTTCGCGATGGACAGATCCTTGCGCTGCCAGGTGAGTGAGCAGAGCTCTACCGATAAGAGAACAGCCGTGCGGTCAGGATAGGCGCGGACATACTCGGCCGCTTGGGCCAGACCGGCGGCGCCGGCCACACAGCCGAGTCCGAAGATAGGAATGCGGCGGACGGTTCGCGGCAGGCCCAGCGTGTTGACCAGATGCGCGTCCAGCGAGGGACTGGCGATGCCGGTCACCGAGACGGCAATGAGCGCGCCCACTGCATCCCTGTCCATGCCCGCGGATTCGAGGGCCGCGAGGATGGCGTGGCCGCCCAGCTTTTCCGATACTTCGAGCCACAGGCGATTCGCCTCGCCCCAGGTAGCAATCTGCTCATATTGCTTGATGGGGAGGGCCAGGTAACGTCCGTCCACGCCGACACGATGATGAAAGCGATTGAGCGCCTTCAATCTGTCCGTCTCGCCGGACCAGTAACTCGCAAGCTCATCGAGGATCTGCTGCTGTGTGTAGTAGTTCTCCGGAAATGCGCTGGCGATGCCTGAGATTTTCATGAGTCGTTGTCTATGGCGATCTTACCCGTCAGGACGAGTATTCGGCTATGCCATGCCAAACGTGCTTTGATCCAATAAGAGTGGCGTGCACTTGTTCGAACTTACGCTGCATGTGGCGCTGGATCTTTCCAAAGAACGGCGCCAAGGCGAAAGAGGAATCCACGCGGAAGCTCAAACCGCTGGCCGGTCTGCCGCAGGAGACTGCGTAACTCGCCGGCGGTATATGCCTGGCGTACGGAAACTGGTCCGTCATGGCGAGAGATACGGCTGGGGTCCATCAAAGCAGCCAGCCGGGCCAGCAGATAATGCAATCTGTTCCGCTCCAGGTCGTTGACGATGACAGCAACGCGGGCAACGCGCAAAGCCTCTTTAAGAAAGACGCGCGCCTGCTGCTCGTCCAGATGATGAAGAAACAGGCAGCACGCGACAATGTCGACGCTCTGATCCGCCAGCGGAATGGCAAGCGCATCGCCGGTAATGCGCTCTGGAGCCGGCAGATCCGGAGGCCAACTCGCCGCGGAAGGCAGGTGCTGGGCGCTGCGATCCAGCAGCGTAATGCTGCAACGATGCTGCCAGTTAAGTTGCCGGACCGCCGCCTGCAGCACGTCGGCCTGACCGGAGGCTACCTCCAGCAGGTGAAGCTTACGTTGCGTTTCGATATGTGCGGCCGCTCGGCGTAGCAGGCGCGTATGCATGCGATTGCCGCCAAATCTCAGATTGATTCTGCGAATCGACTCTAGAGCCGACGCGATCTCGCTGGGCGAGCCGCCGTCCTGGTCTAAAATCTCCGCCTCGCATACTCGCTTCATTGTGTCTGCCCCTGGCTTGCACCCTCAAACATTCTGTCACCCGAGCGAAGCGCGCCGTGCGACGTCGAAGAACCTGTGTTTCCTCCTTTACCCTAAAACAAATCCGGATGCCCCATCCTCAGCGAACCGCGTTTGCGAGCGAAGGGTGGGAGACCACAACACCCGCAAACATTCTGTCATCGGGAGCCTGGACGGAGAACCACCGATATCCGCCCCTAGTACGTGACCATCGTCACGTCCTGCCGTGGCGTACCTTTACCTCTGACCGATATACTGGAAATAGAGCATCCTATCGGCCTGCAACCCACGCGCTGCGGGGAGGCCTACTTTCTCTAAACAATTTGTTTTCAGTAACCTAGCTGGGGGTATCTGGTTCCGGCAGACGCGAGGAGCGTAACTCCCGGCAGCGTGTGCAAGAATGGCGGAGAGAGCGCAACCGGATCTGCAATGACCGCTTACATCAGCACTGCACGATCTTGTCGGAGACGATGGATCGCGTGGCATTGCGGGAGTCCACCACCAACTGCGCGCGGTTGACGATGTCCTGATAGTCATAGTCGGAGTGGTCGGTAACGATCAGCACGCAATCGTAGTCGGATATACCGTCGAGTGACGCACACGTCATATTCAAATCGTAGTGGCGCCCCCGTCCGACCGTCGGAAAGTATGGGTCGTGATAATCGACCTCTGCACCCTCATGCCGCAATAACTCGATGATAGTAAGTGCCGGAGATTCGCGCAGATCGTCGATATCTTTTTTATAGGCCATGCCGAGCATCAGGATGCGCGATCCGTTGATCGCTTTCTTCTGCTTGTTCAGCGCGCGCGCGGTGGACTGCACGACATGCGCCGGCATTCCTTCATTGATCTCTCCTGCAAGCTCGATGAACTTGGTGTGGAAGTCCCATTCCTTCGCCTTCCAGCTTAGATAGAAAGGATCGATCGGAATGCAGTGTCCCCCCAGGCCCGGTCCGGGATAGAAGGGCTGGAAGCCAAACGGCTTGGTCGCGGCGGCGTCGATGACCTCCCAGATGTCCAGGCCCATCCGCAACGAGAGCAGCTTCAGTTCGTTGACCAGCGCGATGTTGACGCAGCGATAGATATTCTCCAGCAGCTTGGTCATCTCCGCGGCGCGCGTGGATGAGACCGCCACGGCGCGCGTAAAGATGCTGTTGTAGAGCGCCGACGCGAGTTGCGTCGCAATCGGCTCATGCCCGCCCACCACCTTGGGAATGTCACGCCGCGCAACGCTGTCGTTGCCTGGATCTTCGCGCTCGGGCGAGAAGGCCACGTAGAAGACGCCATCCTGCTCTGCCGGGCCCTTGGTCTGCACGCGCAGCCCTTCCCTGTTCTCCGCCTCGAGTATCGGGATGAGCAACTCCTCGGTCGTGCCCGGATACGTCGTACTCTCAAGCACCACCAACTGTCCGGCGCGCAGCCATGGCGCAATCGCATGGGCAGTGTTGGTGATGTAGCTGAGATCCGGCTCCCTGTGCTCCGTTAAAGGGGTGGGTACGCACAGAACAATGGCGTCCTGCTCGACCAGCTGAGCATAGTCGGCCGTGGCGCGAAAGCCCTGCCCCTGCGCTCGAACAATTTCCGTGGCCGGAATCCGGTAGATGTAGGAGCGCCCCGCCGCTAACTCGCCGACCTTACGCGCATCTATATCGAAGCCAGTCACCTGAAAGCCTGCGTCTGACAACAGCAACGAGAGCGGCAGTCCGACATAGCCCAGTCCGATGACGCCGATCTTTGCTGTACGCGACACAATGCGGTCATGGCGCTGCTGCGCAATCTGGGGTAGAGAGATAGTGGTGGTGGGGCTCATGACAGGGGCTTGTTGCATTTTCCATGCCAGTGGGGAAGTCTGCTATTCCAAGAGCAGGTGGTTAGGGGCCAACGCTCAGGAGCTCCGCGGCATGCGTGACGACCCTGAGGACCGGTGTGCAAATCTCTGCGCCTTTCTGCGCACCTTCTCTGCCTTTCTTTGAATACTCCCTTAACGCGGCGCCCTCGAGCGCCGTGATGGTGGGACTTCCGCCCGGTAAGCACGATGTGGCCCGCCACTTGCTGAAACCAGAGCACAGCGGATACGCCTCTGTCTTGCCCCGTCTCTCTGTCGCAGGAGGCGCGGGGAGGGGCGACAGCAGACGTGAGGGGAGTGGCATGGAGAACATTCGAATCGGGGTCGTGGGTCTGGGAGCGTGGGGTTGGAACGTCGCCCGCTGCATGTATGAGCTTCCCACCTGCAACCTGGTGGCAACCTCGGACTTGAGCGGGTCGCGCCGCGATTCCGCCGAGAAGAGCTGGCCCGGCGTCAAGGCCTTTGCCACCATGGAAGGGATGCTGGAGAAGAGCACGCTGGATGCGGTGGTCGTAAGCTCACCTGCCATCACCCACTATCCCCTGGTCAAGAAGGCGTTGCTCGCGGACTATGACGTATTTGTCGAAAAGCCTTTCACGCTCAACGTCGCCCACGCCGAAGAACTGCTGCATCTATCCGCGGTCCGCGACCGCATCCTGATGGTCGGCCATCTGCTTGAATATCATCCGGTCGTCGATCGGCTCCGGGAGCTCATTGCCTCCGGTGAGTTGGGCGAGATCTACTATATCTACACGCAACGCGTGAATCTGGGCCGCATTCGCGGCGACGAGAATGCGCTCTGGAGCTTCGCGCCACACGATATCTCGCAGATTCTCTACATGCTGGGAGCCGATCCGGCCGACGTGAGCGCCCGCGGCCAGAGTTACATCCAGGATGGTATCGAAGACGTGGTGTTTCTAAGTCTATTTTTCCCCAACCGGGTCATGGCACATATCCATCTGAGCTGGCTGGATCCGCACAAAGTAAGAAGCACGACCATCGTCGGCAGCAAGAAGATGGCCGTCTTTGATGATACGGCCACTTCAGAGAAGTTGCGGATCTATGACAGTTGCGCAACCGGCGCCTCAGGCCGCAGCTACGGCGAGGCGATCCAGGTCCGCTTCGGCGATATTCATATTCCGCGGATCTCGGCCGCTGAGCCTCTGAAGATCGAGCTGCAACATTTTCTGGATTGCGTCCGGAATCGCACCCAGCCTCGAAGCGACGCCCAAGATGGCTTACGGGTGGTGCGGATACTGGAGGCGGCGCAACAATCGCTCGAACTCGACGGCGTTCCGGTCTCTCTCGGAAATCAGAATCACTCCGATAACGGCCATCCGCAAGACCGGTTTCTCCCGCTTCTGGCGCGGCAGGAGAGACGCTGGTCGGCGATGCGAGTTTGACACAGCCATGCCACTACACCTCGCACATAGAGAGCAATGCACCTGCATGCACGATGGGCCGAGCATGATGAAGGCAACTGATCGAGGGCTGCGTATGTCTTCGATCCGAGCGGAATGGCTCGTTCTGGGTTCGGTCGCTCTCGCATCCACCGGCCAACTGATGATCAAGCTGGGGTTGAACCATCACGCCTCCATCACCAACCACTTTCGCGCCTTGCACGGCATGCTGCCTACACTCGGTGGTCTGATGATTTACGCACTTGGCACACTGCTCTGGATTGAAGCGGTGCGCAAGCGCGACATCAGCTATCTCTATCCTCTCAGTGCGATCAACTACACCCTGGTCGCGCTCGGAGGCATGTTCTTTCTCGGCGAAACTGTCAGCAGCGCGCGTTGGGTTGGCATTGCCGTCATCACCTTGGGAGTCGGACTGATGGTGAGTTCGCGCGACGAGGTGAGCCAGCCGGGGCAAGAGGAAACCGTGTGGGGCAAGCTGCAACAGAATGCGGAACAGAAGGTGACGCCATGATCGGCTGGCTGGCACTGGGCGGCAGCATACTTCTAGGTTCTTCCGCGCAGATCTTTCTCAAACGAGGCGTGAGCAGTGCACCCGGCAAGCGAGTCTTCCACGGCTATCTTTCGCCATGGGTGCTGGCGTGGGGCATCAGCTTTGTTGTCGCCACCGTGCTCTGGCTGACGGCGCTGGCGCATATCGATATCTCCTATGCTTACCCATTACTTGGCGTGGGCTACGTGCTCGTGGTGCTGCTGGCCGCGTTTTTTTTGAACGAGCGGATCTCGTCCCGGCGCTGGCTGGCCATGCTGATCATTGCCGCCGGTGCGGTCATCGTCGCCAGAAGCCGTTAAGTAGCCAGGAGCCGTTACAATGAGTGCCAGCCAACCCAACCCAGTCAAGCAGTTCTCCAGCCCGCATGTGGCGGTGATTGGCGCGGGCATTACCGGCCTGACCACCGCGTTCTATCTACTCCGCGCCGGCTATCGAGTGACAGTGCTGGAGGCGCGCGAGCAGGCGGGAGGGCTGGCCACCAGCTTCGATTTCGGTCCCTTTCACTGGGACAAGTTCTATCACTGCATCCTGACCTCCGATGCCTCCCTGCTGGGTCTCATCGAGGATCTCGACCTCACATCCGAACTTACATGGACCACCACCGAAGTTGGGTTCTTCTCACAGAACAAGCTCTACCGCATGACCCGGCCGGCGGATCTGCTCGCGTTCCCGCACCTCTCCCTGTTGGATAAGGTTCGCTTTGGCATGGGGACGGTATACGCGGCTCGGTTCTGCGACGGGCATGGTCTCGAAGACGTGCCATTGCGTGACTGGGTTATCCGGATATTCGGCGAAAAGCTTCACCGCGAGATATGGGATCCGCTTCTGCGCTGCAAGTTAGGCGAGCTCCGCGACAGCGCCTCGGCGGCTTTTCTCCACTCCACCTTGAAGCGGCTTTACTCCACGCGGGAAAAGGGCGCGGAGAAGAAGGAGAAGCTGGGTTTTGTGAAGGGCGGCTACAAGGTCGTTCTCAGCCGTCTGGTCGAACGCATCGAGAGGCTCGGCGGCGACCTACGCTACGGGGTCCATCTGGACCGAATCGAAAGCCGTGACAGTAAAGTCTGGCTGCATGAGAACGGAGATCGGCAGCGTATCGACAGTGCCGTTGTGACGGTACCGAACCGTGCGGCAGCGGCCTTATTGCCGGAGTTGCCTGCTGCGTTCCATGAGCGGCTGCTGGCGGTGAAGTATCTGGGGATGGTGTGTGTCGTTCTCCTGCTACGCCGTCCGCTCAGCCCCTTCTACGTCACCAACATCACGCAAAAGGCGAGATTCACGGGCATCATCGAAATGACGAACCTGATCGGGACCAAGGCGACGCACGGGTATTCGCTGGTATATCTGCCCAAGTACACCGTTCCCTCGGACCCCCTCTTCACGATGACCGATGAGGAGGTATGGCAGGAGTACAGTCTCGATCTGTTTCGCATGCATCCGACGCTGCACAGCAGCGATATCGTCAGCCGATTCGTGTTTCGCGAGCGGGCGGTGCAGCCCCTGCCCACCCTCCGCTACTCCGAAGTGCTGCCACCGATGAACACGCCGATGTCCGGGGTCTTCCTGGCGAATACCTCACAGATCGTCAATGACACCCTGAACAACAACATCATGACCGGCATAGCTCGCAAGGCATCGGAGGCGGTCATCCGATTCCACACTGAGCAAGCCCGAGAGTGCGAGTCTACTGCTGGTTCGCGATCAGCGGCCTTGCATTCCCCTCGCGAGGGCGAGATTGCGCTGGTACCCTCTTTACTCGCCGACTCTATGGAGACAAACGAAGCACCGGAGGATCGGTATGGCACCACTGTTGATCTCACTGCCTGAAAGCATGCACCTCCACGGTGGAGTTCTCCTCGCTAGTTCAGTGCGACTGGACCTCCACGTCATGGGGCCGTACGCCGAGTCGTTGACGCTGCTACTCCTAGGGGCTGCTCTCGTGGTCTGTTCCGTTGTGTTGCGGCGACTGAAAGCATCGCTCACGTGCAGTATGCTCACGCGGGTTCCCGTTGCAAAATCCGGCGAAGCAGCCAGTTCCCAGCTCAGCGCAGCGCACGAGACGGTAGCCCGATGAAACTGAAGGGACCGTCAAGCGCCGGAGTGACCCACGTGCTCAGCATCGATGTCGAGGACTACTTTCAAGTGGAGGCCTTTGCTCAGAGTGTGTCGCGGCAGAGCTGGGACTTATATCCATTGCGGGTTGAAGAGAACATGCGGGCTCTCCTGGACCTCCTGGACGAGCATTCTGCTGTCGCGACCTTCTTTTTTCTTGGTTGGATCGCTCATAAGTTACCGCGGCTGGTACGAGAAGTAGTTGGCCGCGGCCACGAGGTGGCCTGTCATAGCTACTGGCACCGCCCGATCTATAGCCTCACGCCCGCTGAGTTCCGTAAAGATACGCAGGACGCGTTGCATGCCATCGAAGCTGCTGCAGGAGTGGCTGTGGAAGGCTACCGAGCACCCACATGGTCCATCACCCGTGAGAGCCTTTGGGCGTTAAGCATACTGCAGGAGGAGGGCTTTCTCTATGATTCGAGCATCTATCCCATCCGGCATGATCTCTACGGCATTCCTGGGGCACGGCGGGAGCCCTACGCGTGGCGCTGCACCAATGGATTTCTCTTCGAGTTTCCTCCGTCGACGCTCAAGCTGGGCCCGGTAACAGCGCCAGCGGCGGGTGGCGGGTATCTGCGCATTTTTCCGCTCGCCTATACCACCCTTGCGATAGACCGAACGGAGCAAGCCGGTGGCCGCGCGATCGTGTATCTGCATCCCTGGGAGTTGGACCCGCGGCAGCCGCGTCTCGCCGGATCGCTGAAGTCGCGCCTGCGTCACTACACTGGCCTGCCTGGCATGCGCAGCAATCTAACAGCTCTGCTCAAACGCTATCAATTTGTTCCCTTTGACAGGATGTGGCGCATGGCAAGCGTTCACTGTAATTCCATAAGTCTACCTGCGCTCCCCCCACCGGCTTGAAAGAGACCTGCGCCATGTTGCTCGGATATCACGAATTCGCGCTTACACCTTCCGCGGATATCTACTGTGTAACCCCGGAGATCTTTTTCGGCCACCTGCAAGTGGCCAAGGCAGCGCAGGCATGCCTACCGGCATCGCTACACGGATGCGGAGATCCTTCCGCTGAGGTGATCGTCACCTTTGATGACGCACATATATCGCAGCTGCGCCACGCCCTTCCGCTTCTCGAGCGAACCGGAACTGTCGGTCACTTCTTCGTGCCCACCGGCTGGGTCGGCCACTCTACGCATACCGCAACCTGGAACGATCTTCGCGCGCTCGTGCGGTTGGGTCACTGTGTGGGATCGCATTCGCACCGGCACGCATTGCTGACGCAGTGCTCAACGCCAGTTCTACGCGATGAACTCATTACCTCGAAGATGCTGCTGGAAGACCGTCTGGGTGAGCCGATCGACTCCATCTCCATGCCGGGCGGCCGTTACAACCGGCGAGTACTGGCAGAATGCGAAGATGCGGGATATCGCCGAATCTTTAGCTCACGTCCGCAACCGGATATGCCAAGGGCCCACGGCGATTATGGGAGCACTACGGTGACCGGCCGGCTGATCGTGCGCCGGACACTGCCGCTGCAGACAATCGCCGGCTACGTCCGCGGTGAGCGGTCCACTGTCTACCGGTTGCAACTTGGCTATAGCTGCCGCCGCGCCGTCAAAGCGGCCGCAGGCGATGTTCTCTATCAGGCCATGTGGCGAGCGCTGCTGAGACGCATGCGCGACACGCAGCTAGCAGAACAGGGAACGTGATGCGCGTCCTGCAACTAATCTCGAGCAGAGGATACTACGGCGCGGAGAATGTCGTGTATCAGCTTGCAACTCAACTCAAGCTGCTCGGAGATCGTGTCGCCATCGCGCTGCTCGAGCGCGATCGCATCATGCCGCATCCGCTGGCCGAACAGGCGGAGGAAAGCGGCATCGTCGTCTACCGCCTGCGCTGCGAAAGCAGGATGCACGGAGGCTGCATCGGTGAGATACGGCGTCTGCTGCGCACCCAACGCTTTGATGTTCTGCATACGCATAACTACAAATCGAATTTGTATGGATACCTAGCCTCCCGCCTGCTTGGTATACCGATTCTCGCTACCTGCCATAATTGGACAGACACCACTGCGGCACTGCGTTTGTACGGTGCTCTCGATCGTCAGTTGCTGGCGCAGTTTGACCGCATCGTGACGGTCTCGGCCTCTACTCGGACACGTTTATCGAACCGGCGCATTCCAACGCACCGCATCATCACTATCGGCAATGGGGTGCCGATGCCAGCGATGCCAATTCCGGAGCTGTCTTTGCATCATGATCCGCGCATCCCGCGGGGCAGCTTGTCCGACTGCGATGAGTCTCCCGGAGGTGGCCTGGTCGTGGGGGTGGCAGCGAGGCTTTCGTTCGAAAAAGGGGTCGATGTCTTCTTGCGGGCCGCTGCCGAGGTGATGAGCCGCCATCCGGGCATGCGTTTCGTGATTGCCGGCGATGGGCCGGAGCGGGAGCGGCTGGAAGCGCTTGCACGCGAACTTCATCTCTCATCGACCGTTACCTTCCTTGGTTTCTGCGCGGACATGCAGTCTTTTCTGCGCACGTTGGATATCGTCGTGCAGCCCTCGCGCGTGGATGCGATGCCTATGTCTGTCCTCGAAGCCATGGCGCATGGTTTGCCGGTGATCGCGTCAGCAGTGGGAGGGCTCCCAGACATTCTCGATCGCGGCAGTCGCGGCAAGCTGGTGCCCCCCGAGGATGCTGACCGCCTTGCGCAAGGCATCCTGGAACTGAGCCGCGATGGCGCTTTACGTTCCCGGCTCGGCATAGCGGCCAGAGGGTACGTGGCTCAGCACTGCAGCGCGGAGGCGATGGCGCAGCAGTATAGAAATCTCTATCTGCAGTCACTTCAAGAGCGTGCCGGCACGGCCACTCTTGCGGCTGCGTGAACCCGGCATGGTGAAAACCACTATGACACGCGCGTCGACGGCTCTCGAAGCATGGCTCACGGGCGAGGAAGCGACCGTGCTCCCGCCCACCGAAGTGCGCGCGCGCTCGGGCCGACCGCTGGCCATCCCGCTACGCGCCAGCCAGCAGGATGTGTGGCTGTACGATCCCTGGTGCTTCACTCCGTGGTACACAGCAGCGCTCGCGTTGGCCCTGCGGCGGGCCGGCACCTCTCTCCGCCTGGTCTGCCCGCGCTATCACTACGAGCCGAACTTCTTTGCGCAGATTGGACTGGAAACGGATCCAGGTCCTCTGGACCTGGTCTCGAGATGGCCCCTCAGGCATGCCGCTGCACGTCAGTCACTGCGTTCGCTGGAGTATGTGCTGAATACGCTGTCCATCTCGCGGAAGCTCGGACAAGGGACAACACGCGTGCTGCACCTGCAACTATGCCCGCTACTTGCCCGCGGGATAGCGACCGACAGGCAACTCGTCGTGTTCGCAAAACGGCGGGGCGTGCGTGCTGTACACACCGTTCACAATTTATTGCCGCACGACTCGGGAGCGTGGCATCACGCCTCGTACGCGCGCTTCTATGGCGCATGCGATCGCCTTATCTGCCACTCCGAGGACATTGCCGAACGCCTGGAAACAGAGTTCCGGATCGCCAGCGACCGAATTGACGTGATCCCGCACGGACCATTGTTTTCCGCACCCGAAACATTGGGCCGGGTGCAATCCCGCGCTCGTCTGGGTCTCGATCCAGATGCTTTTATCTTCCTTTGGCAGGGCATCTTGTCGCCCTACAAGGGTCTACCGCTGCTGCTCGATGCATGGTCAAAGCTGCTCGGAAGCATGGATCCTTATTCCAAGTCGCCCACTCTGCTGATTGCGGGCACAGGTTCGGTGGCGGACGCCGCTGCCGTGCGCGATCGCGTCGCGCGGCTAGGTGACTCCGTCCGGCTACACCTTCGCTACATTCCCGCCGTCGAGATCCCCTGCTATTACACCGCGGCGGATGTTCTTCTCTATCCCTACCGCCAGATCACCACCAGTGGCGCGCTCATGACGGGATTGCATTACGAAAAGCCGATCATCGCAAGCGACCTGCCCGCGTTCCGCGCAGTCGTCGACCACCAGGAGAACGGGCTGCTGCTGACCTCCTATACCGCGGAGGCGCTCGCGCAAGCAATGCGGCGCGTACTCACCGATCCGCTCTTGTTCCGCCGATTGTGCCGCGGAGCGATGGCCAACCGGCAGCGCCAGACACAGTGGGACGAGATTGCCCGGCGCACCAGGCTGACCTATGAGCGGGCGCTGCGACGGTCATCCACGCCGGCACCGGCATGATCCGTGCCCAAACGCCGTTTTCGAAACCCTGGTTCTGATTACTGTACCCAGCGTGTGCAGTGAGCCGGAGCCACTGCCGATAAGTTGGCGCCGCACCGGCGCTATAGCAGTAGCAGCCCCGTTCCCTAGCTCCGGCGACTTCGATTGGCGTTCCTTGCCGCGGCAACAACAGTGCAATGATTTGAGCCGAGTGCAAGAGCTTGCATACTTATTCGGCCCCACTTGCAGAAGAAAGAAATGACATTCCAGCTTCTCAAGCATTTAGGAACATCTCGAACTTGGCGTCCGAATTGCCAGCTATGAACTCGTTCCCATGGAGAGTTCTCCGGTTCGGACCAGCATGATGCCCAAACGCTCGCTCGCAGCTCGTCTCGCACTTACCGCCATCCTGTTGCTCGCGGGCGTTGCCCCTTTCCAAGTATCAGCGCAGCAGAACATGGCCGACCTGAAGGCCACCGACACTCATGCGCTCCGCTCCGGCACCGTGCCGCCTGTAGCTATTGCTTCGCCTACAGGCTATCTGTTAGGTCCGAGCGATGTGGTCCATGTAGCCGTTTGGAAGGAGCCCGACCTCAGTCAAACCGCAGTAGTACGCCCCGATGGGAAAATCTCGCTTCCACTGGTGGGGGAGATTGCCCTGGCGGGAAGTAGTGTGCCGGAGGCCCAGACCATCGTGGCAGATCGGCTCCGGAGCCTGCTGACCAGTCCGCAGGTGACCATTACCGTGGTCGAGATCCATAGCCGCCAGGTCTACATCACCGGTGAGATCGGCCGGCCCGGCGCCTACCCTCTGGCCGCTTCCATGAATGTGTTGCAACTGATTGCGAGTGCCGGCGGCCTGACGGAATATGCCCACAGGAAAGCGATCTACATACTCCGGGCCAGCGTCAAGCAGCCGATCCACTTCAACTACAACAACGTCGTCCGCGGGAAGAGCCAAGAGCAGAACGTGCAGCTCTCCCCCGGAGACACTGTGGTCATTCCATGAATTTTGACGAACAGAATCGCAGCGGAAGGAATCGCGACGGACGTGGACGCCCTCACCGCCTCGACCGGCGGTCGCGCGGAGCGTTGACCGCGGCCAGCGCTGCCTTGTTTCTGTTCTTTCCCGGCAAGTTGCTTGGCCAAAACCCTGCGGCAGATACTTCCGCGACCAATCCGCCGGCACAGCCTGACTGTCAAAACTCCCAGGACAGCGACCTGCACGGCTACCCTGCAGCCTGTGGAGTCCCCGCCGTGTCCTCAACGCCACGCAACGGATTCGTGGCGCTGGATGGCAGCGGCGTGGTGCCCATTGGTGGAGGACACCCAATTCTCTTCGGCGCCACGGCGCTGGGCGGATACGACAGCGCATTTGCAGGAACCGCCAATACGCCTGCTTCCTTCATGGGCGGCGGCGGCTACGGAGCGGTGCTACTGGCTGCGCCGAGCGCGTACTTTGTGCTGCAGAACACCATCAATGCCGTCTCCTATTACGTGGGCAAAGGGACCACCCAGTACTTCGACAACGCAGCACTCGAGGCGAGCGGTGCTGCCATCGCCAATTGGTCCTGGGACGCCAATGTGAGCAATGCTGTCGGCAACGATGCGCTCCGGGTGCTGACGCCGCTGAATACCTCGAACCTCGGCAACCTGCCGGTTCCTTCGGCGGAGACCCCCGCGTTTGCCCTCCAGACAGGCACGATTCTGGACGATGATGTTTCGTTCGCATTGCAACAGACGCCCCCACGGAGGCAGGTGTGGCGCTTCATGGTGCGCAACAGCTATCGATACATCTTCGATCAGCAGCAAGGGGATAACACCCTGAATGCGCGGGCCGAATTCAATATCCAGGCGTCGCCCCGCTCAAATTGGGGGCTCTACGAAGAAACGTCGCATGAACACGGCATCATTCTTTGCACGACAGAGAGCATCGGGTTTACCTCGGAACGGCAAGTGCTGCGGCACTCCGTGCTGCAATTGTCCGGTGGACCGGCGATCGGAACCAAGGGATGCTTTACCACGATCACTGGTGTCTTCTATGGCGCGTTCACTTCAGAAGTCAGCCGCTCTCTCTCCATCTACGCCTCGGGCTCCAGGAAGTTGAACGATTCGCTGGTGCAGCAAGCGACTTGGGAAGATACGGCGCAAGCCGGTGTGCTGGCCCATCTGGGACCGTCTACGCTGTTCCGGCTGGACGCTGGATTTCTGCGCGGGACGCAGCCCAACGCGAGTTCGAACTTTATCTCCACTTTCGAGGGCGTAAAGCTCGATCGCCAGCTCGGCGGGGGCATTTCGTTGGGATTCAGCGTGCGCCATTTCGAATACTCCGGGGCCACCAGCACGCTGCCCAACCGGACACAGGTGCTGGGCGCGATCACATGGTCGAGTGGCCGGCGCTCCACCAGAACAGCGACTGAGGTGACCATTCAGTGAACGGCGATTCCCATCCAGAGACGCGCAGCCTGGCGGTCATGCTTCAGGAGTATGTATCCATTTTGAGACAGCACTGGCTACTCATGCTGCTCACCTCCTCCGCGGCATTCGCCGTTCTGGCAACGATCGTGGCACTGCTCCCGAGTGTGTTCGAAGCGACGACCACCATCATGGTGGACCCGCAGCAGATACCCGACAAATACGTAAGCACGACCGTGATCGAAGATCCGGGCGAGCGCCTCAATCTGCTGACCCAGGAGGTGCTCAGCACCAGCCGCCTTGAAAAGGTCATCGCCAAGCTCGACCTCTACCCCAAGCTGCGAGCGCAGAAGGGCAGAGACACGGCGGTCGAGTTTATGCGGACGAAGATTACGATCCAAACCAAGCACACGTCCGGTAGTGGGCCAAGCGCGTTCACGCTTACCTTTGAGTCGAACAGCCCAACCATCGCCGCCACGACCGCCAATGAGCTGGCGGACACTTTCATTCAAAAGCACCTGCAGTCCCGTCAGCAGCAGGTCCAGGGGACCACGGCGTTCCTGTCTGCCGAACTGGCGCAGACGCGCACCGATCTCGAGAAACAGGAAGAGCGCATCAGCCAATACAGGATGCAGCACCTGGGCGAGATGCCGGAACAGATGCAGGCCAACCTGCAGGCGCTGGCGCAACTGCAGGTGCAGCTCCAATCCAATGCCGACCAGCTCAGCCGGCTGGACGAAGAGCGGCTGGTGCTGGAACGCACACCCGAGGCTGACCACGCTGTAGGGGGAGCAGCTACGCCTTCGCCGCGCAAGGCGCTCATGGCGCAAATCGCGGTTGCCGAAGCGCACCTCTATGATCTCGAATCGCGCTATACCCAGGACCATCCGGACGTCGTCGAGGGGCGTGCGCATTTGGAACAACTGCGCACGGAACTGCGCCGACTCTCGGGTGGTGCGCCTGATATCACGGCCGACCCGATGGCAAATGTGCGGATGACGGTATTGACCCGCGAGCGCGCCCGGCTGCTCGACGATCAGATCTCGGTCACGCGCAAGATTCGCGGGTATCAGGCGAAGGTGGATGCAGTCCCGCTGCGGCAGGAAGAGCTAAGTAACCTTACTCGTGATTACGAGACCTCCAAGGAGCACTACCGCTCGCTGCTCGACAAGACGTACTCGGCGCAAATGGCGACCTCGCTTGAAGAGAAGCAGCAGGGCGAACGTTTTCAGGTACTCGATCGGGCACAGCCGCCGGATAAGGCGGTGCGCCCCAATCGCCCCCGCTTCCTAATGGGATCTGCCCTGCTTTCTCTTCTGATTGGATTCGGCATTGCGCTGTTACGGGAACGCAGCGACCCCAGCGTGAAGACGATAGCGGAACTGACGCGCCTGCTGGGAAGCATTGAGTTGTTGGGCACCATTCCGCGCATCGACAAGTTACCGGCAGAGACGCCCCGACGGATTGCCTAGGGATGCTGGAGAGATTGCGACAACGGCACGAAGAACAGTAGTAACGCTCTTACTTTGGAAGGTCGGCCCTAGCCATGATGCGAACCAGTCTCTATCCAGCCAAGCGACCCGATGCCGAGGTCCTAGCGCCTGCCGCGGTCCGGGATCTGCGCGTATCTCCCCTTGCGGCTGAGGGCCGGCTGGTCTTTCTCAACCGTCAACAGCACCTGATCGCAGAACAATTCCGTCTGATGGCTGGCCGGCTCAACTCGGCCCATCCGACGGGCGGAACGATGCTGGTGACGAGCCCGGTACCGGAAGACGGCAAGACTCTGACGGCAACGAATTTATCCTTCGCCCTCGCGGAGCGCGCCCGTGTTCTGTTGCTGGAACTCGATCTCCGCCGGCCCTCGCTGAAGCGAGTTCTCGGTCTGGACGCGGCCGCGACCAGCATCGCATCCGTGCTGCGGGGAGAGGTGCTGCCGGAGGCTGCCACGTCGACCATTGCGTCCACCCGGCTAAGTGTGCTTCTGGCCGATGAGCCGCTTGCCGATGTACGGGAGGCTCTGCAGGGCGAGGGGCTGCGGCAACTTCTGCAATGGGCCAAGAAACGCTTCCAATGGGTGGTGCTCGATATGCCGCCGGTGTTGCCCATCTCCGATGTATCGGAGCTGGCGCCCCTCAGTGATTTCGCGGTTCTGGTGGTGCGCGCCCGCCATACCCCGGCTCCCGTTCTTCAACGCTCCATCGCCGCGCTCGGCAGCCGGCTCCGCTACTCCATCCTCAACGACGGACGAGCATCGATCGACACTCCCTACAAGTACCTCCAGGCCTACCCAGCAACAGAACCACTTTAGAAAAGAGCTTTGCATGTCCAACTCTCATCCGATCCGCCGCACCTTTTGCCGCCGCTTCTCTCGTCTCTCGTGGATGTTCCTGACGCTGTTCGGCCTCGGCGCGCTCCCGATGAGAGGACAGACCTACGATCTCACGATGGATGTTCTGGTCAACTCTTCCAATACCACCGGCTACAACACCAGCGCATCGGCGCCGGGAGAGTATCAGCGCTATCCCGAGCGCTATCTCGAACACTTGCAGATCCCCTATCGGGTCATCGACACGGCAACGCAGGCCCCGCCCGCCAATCTGGGGCAGGTGCAGTTGATTGTCGCCGCGCATAGGGGTCTGAGTCTTTCGCCGGCGTGGCAGCAGGCAATTCTTCAGGCGGTACAGGGCGGCTCGGGGTTCGTCAACCTGGATTCGGATCCGGCGATTGGCACCTACACGCATATCCAACAGATCTTTGGAGCGACAGGTTCCAGAGCGGGCGCCAGTGTTACCTCCATCTCGGTGCCGTCGGCCGTCATCCCCGGCGGAGGCAGTCCGCACTACATCGCCGCGCTCCAGCTACGTTTTCCCAGTACGCCGGGCGGCGACCTAGTTTATGACTTCCACCAGGATGCCAGCAACGTCACCAATTCAATTACGCCGACGGTGCTCCAAGGCGCCACTGGGACGGTGATTGCCAAGGCAGGTACGAACCCGTTGATCCTGGCGACGCAGACCCCTGGCGGCGGCCGGGCGGTCGACTTCACCAGTTACGACTACATGCGGCCGGATCGTTTCGGCTTCGTCATGGGCGTGGACGATCTCTTCTGGCGCAGTCTGGTATGGGCGGCGAGAAAACCATTCGTGTTGCGCGGCTACCCGCATTTTTTCGCTCTGCAACTGGACGACGAGGTGGCAGACTTTCCCACGCGCTTTACCGACCTGTGGAGCACAGCCTACACCGGAACACTCAACGGAGACGGAACGGGCGGTCCCTGGAAGGCCACCGCCATGGCGCAATTTGTTGATCTGGATGCCGGCGGTCAGGACCGCACCGCGGCCATCGCCGAGGTCAAATCGGGCAACCTGAAGATTGCCTTCCACACCAACACGGGTGGATCGGAGGGGGACCTCTATTGGAACCTGAACTCCGCCACTCCACTTACCGATGCACAGTGGAAGACCAACCTTGCCTTGGGGGTCTCTGTGATGCAGGGCAACGGCGGCGCGGACGTGCTGCCCCCGCTGTCAAAGTCGATGAATCCACACTTCTGGAACTTGAGCAATAACGTGGGTTACGACATGTGGCATACGTTTGGCACACGGTATATCACAGAGATCCAGCAACCCGGCGCCTACTTCAACGCTGCCCCCGCCAAGACCGACAACCAGCGCATCGCCGGGCGACCGTTTCGGCTTTACGAGCTGCCGCCGAGCTATGGCGAACCGAACGATATCTGGCCGATCTACACCGCCGACGACTTGACCGTAGGCAGCACGGCAGGACTGCCTCCAGTAACTTTCTTCAGCTTCTGCACGCAACTGCTGGGATACACCTTCCCCACCTTCGATGCCAAATGGCCCAGTACCTCCGATGGTTATTCGGTTTCCTATAGCGTGGACAATTTCTCCGAGTATGCCTGGCGCTTCTGGTCCAGCCAGGCGCCGGTGCAGGTTTACAGCCACGACGGCGGCAACTACGAAAAAAGCACGGAAGCGCAACGGCAGCAGGCCATCACGCAAATCTCCGCCTTCCTCAATGCGCACAAGGTGCGGCACCTGTTTATGGAAGACTTGGGCGCCTATATGCGCGCACGGACCAAGTCCGTCCTGTCCACAGCACAAGCCAGCCCCACCACGCTGACCTTGAACTTCACCGGTGGCGCACTTGATGCTGATGGCAATCCCGTGGCCACCTCCTTCTACACTTACTATGGCGACGATGAGGGCGTCTCTCAGCAGGTTCCCGGATTTAGCAACGGCTACACCTTCACCGCAGCCAACAATGCGCCCCCGAGCATCGCGCTGAGCGACAACCAACTCACCTTTGCGTCCTCGCCTGGAGGTGCCGCCAGCAGCCAGACGGTTGCTGTTTCGAACTCCGGCGGCGGAACACTTCCCTTCACCACACAGACCAATCAGTCCTGGCTGTCCGCCTCCCCCAGCACCGGTGTTGCGCCCGCGACGCTCACCGTTACGGCGGATCCCACCGGTCTTGCCGCCGGCACGTACACCGGCAACGTCAACGTCACCTCCCCGGGCGCCATCAACAGTCCGCAACAGATCGCGACGACCTTGAGTATCAGTTCGGCAACGCTCGGCGTCTCTCCCCTCAGCGTGAGCTTTGCTGGCACCTACGGCTCCAGCAACCCGCCGTCCCAACCGGTCGCGATCACCAACACCGGTGGCGGCGCGCTCTCCTGGACCGCTGCGTCGAACGTTCCATGGCTGCAGCTGTCCGCCGCCAGCGGGAGCGCACCGTCATCCCTCAGCCTGACCGCGAAGGTGGCGGGTCTGGCGCCGGGTTCCTACTCCGGGAGCGTCACCATCTCTTCCTCGAATAGCCAGAACTCCCCGCAGCAGGTGGCTGTCAGTCTGACCGTCACCGCCATCCTCATGCAGTCCACGTTCGCAAACGGCACGCTGGATGGCTGGGCCTACTCGCCGCTAGGGCTCGCAGCAAACTGGTCTGTGGCCAACAACGCCGTGAGCTATAACGGCGGTGGCGCGACGCAACTGTACGCCGGCAACGGCGCGTGGACCGACTACACCGCGCAGACCAGCTTCCTGCTCTCCAGCCCGAGCGACTATCCAGGCGGCTTGCGCGCGCGCGTCGACCCCGCGACCGGCGCGGCCTATCTGGCTTGGCTCTATCCCAACGAAGGCGTCATCAAACTGCTGCGTATAACGCAATGGAACATCGATGGACCGGGGCTTCAGGTGCTGGCTACCTCAGCAGCCGTGTCCTTCGATACCACCAACTGGCACACTCTGGCTATTACCCTGCAGGGCAGCCAGATCACTGTGCTGTATGACGGAAACAGCGTCATCTCGGCTACCGACGCGACCCTGACGGCGGGCTTGATTGCGCTCGATGTGTCTAACCAACCGATTCGTTTCGATAACATCCTGGTCACCGCTGGGTATCTGAATACCGCTACCCTCCGCGCGACTCCAACTCCGCTGACCTTCACCGTAGCCGCTGGTGCGATGAGCGCCGCGCAATCGCTCGGAGTCACCACCAACGACAGTTCCGCGGCGGCCTGGTCGGTGACCTCCACCGTTCCCTGGCTGTTGGTAAACCCGGTCACAGGCTCCACGCCGGGCTCCTCTTCTATCAGCGTGGATGCCACCACCCTCACCGCCGGCACGTATTCCACAGCGCTGCGGGTTGCCTCCTTTGGAACTACCAACACCACCCTCAGCGTGCCGGTGACCGTCACGGTCACGTCGACCTCGTCCATCCAACAGACTGTGTCGCCCTCGACGCTCACCTACTCGGGCACGGTCGGCGGCGCGGCTCCAGCTTCGCAGACTCTGTCTCTCCAGACGTCACCCACCAGCGCGGCCTACACAGTGAGCAGCGATGCAAGCTGGCTTACCGCAACGCCGGCATCGGGATCGACACCCGCCTCCGTTCAGGTTTCGGTGAGTCCAACCGGTCTTGCGGCAGGGACCTATAGCGGAAACATAACCGTCTCCGTTCCTTCCGCTTCCAATCCGACGGTGAAGGTCCCGGTGACCTTCACCGTCACCGTCCCTGCCGGATCCGTGTTCAAGCTGAAGCCGGCGTCGCTCAGCTTCGTCGGCTCCACCACCACGGCGGCGCCGTCGCAGAGCCTCGCCCTGACGTCGAGTCCTACCACCGCTGTGGCCTGGACCAATTCCGTCGGCAGCGGCTGGCTTAAGCCTGCGGTGACCAGCGGCATCACCCCGAGCACCTTCCAACTGAGCGCGAACAGCGCAGGACTGGCCGCTGGAAACTACACCGATACGCTGACCATTACACCTTCCTCTGGCTCGGGCAGCTCTCTCGCGGTTCCCGTAGCGCTCCGCGTCGGGACGCTGCTTTTCAGCGACACCTTCACCAATGCCGCCAATTGGACCGCATCGCCGATGGGCAACGCGGCCGGCTGGTCGGTCGTCAATCACACTTACAAGTACAACGGAGGAGGCGCGACTCAACAATTCGCCGGCAGCCCGACCTGGACGGATTACACCTTCCAGACAGACGTGACCCTGGCCGCGGCTACGGACTATCCGGGAGGCATACGCTTCCGGGTCAACAGCTCAACTGGAGCTGGGTATGCGCTCTGGCTGTATCCCAGTGAAAAGAAGGTGGTGCTCTACAACGTGGGGCAGTGGAACATCGACACGAAGTACACCACCCTAGCCACCGCAACCGGGATCACTCTCGGCGTGGGCGTACATCACCTGCGCGTCGATGCGCAAGGCGCGTCCATCAAAGCCTTCGTCGATAATGTCCAGGCGCTAGCAGTAACAGACAGCGCCTACACCCAGGGGGTGATTGCACTCGATGTGTCCAACCGGGTCGTCTCCTACAGCAATGTGAGTGTGATCTTCTAGCCGGCACCAGGACCCAGAGCACCAGACATTGACACGGATCATCGATACGACATGGCCGCTCCTACCCTGCAGCACCCAACTCGCGGCTCGAGCGCTTCCCCTTCGCTCGAGCCAGCACTTTCACTGACGCGGCGCCACTGGCTCCTGCGCAGTCTGCCGGCCTTGATTCTCTTGCTTTGGACGCTAGGGGGTCTACGCTACTGGTGGTCTGGTGGCGCGGCACGCGGGTTCGTGCTGGCGGCTACGCTGCTGCTACTCGCGGCGGGCGCATGGCAACTTAACCGGTGGTGGTACACCTGCGCTCGCTGGAGCACCATCCTCTGGATCTACCTGTTGGCTGAGTTCCTGCCTGAGCAGCTCCTCGGCGGGTCGAAGACATGGATGCCCCAGGTCGTACCCGCGCTCATGGCGTTAAGTTGGATCGCCGTCGCGTCGCTGGCCGAGAAGCCCGCGGGCGAGTTTCTGGGACGCGTTCGGACGCTTGGGGGCAGGCACGCCCTCCCCCTTCTCGCCGGATTCAGCGTGGTTTACCTGATCGCTGGCTGCGGGCTGGCGCTGCGCAAGCTGCACTGCTTCGGCTATGTAGGGCAGGACGTTGCCTACTTCATGCAATGCCTCTATACCGGCGTGCATGGTCATCTCTTCTGGAGCAATCAGTATCATGATCTGCTCTACACGCGGACGGTGGCGAGCGACTTTGCAGGACACAACCAACCGGTTCTATTCCTGTTACTCCCGCTCTATTTCCTCTTCCCGCATCCGGAGGCACTCTTCTTCTCCAGGAACATCGCGCTTGCTCTCTGCGCGTTTCCGGCTTTTCAACTCTGCCGGCTGAGCCTGCCGTCGCTTCCTTCTGCGCTGCTGACCGGCGCCTTCCTGTTGGCGCCTGCGGTCCTGTTTCAGAACTTCTACGATTACGCGCCGCTTAGTCTGATCGCCTTGCCGCTCCTCTTCGCTCTGCTGTTCTATGCGCGCAAACGCTTTTGGCTGTTCGTGCTCACCGTCTTCGCCTGCTTGCTCGTACGCGAAGATCTCGTCTTCGTCGCCGTCGGCTTGGGCATGCTGGCACTGCTTGAACGGCGCCCGCTACGGTGGGCCATCCTGCCGCTGGCCCTCGGCGCCGCCTGGTCCGTGCTCACATGGCACTACCTTCTACCGCATTTTCAGCACGGCGCCACTTCGGCCGTGCAAAGCTGCTTCGCCTATCTCGGTGCGACGCCAGCTCAGATGCTGCATACGCTAATGAGCCATCCGCGTATCCTGCTCACCCATAACATCGTCACCTATCTCAAACTCATGGTCACCCCATTTGGAGTGATCCTGCCACTCTGGTCTCCGGTCGCCCTGATCTCCCTTCCCTACCTCTTCATCAACATTCTAGGAGACAAGGGCTGCGATGCAGCCATGATCTATCGTCATTACGCGCTCATCCCGACGGTGCTTCTTCTCCCCGGGGTTATCAAGGCCGTGCGTTGGCTGAGTACGCGACGGTCGCCCCTCGATACCACCGCCACTAGATGGGCGGCGCTCGTCCTTCTCAGTAGCATCTGCGCCAGCTTGCTGACCATCGGGGCTCGCGAACTCGCCTGGTGGACGCCCTCTCCCTGGAATGCCGACGCCAACACAGTCGCCGCATCGCTGCCGGCACACGCCGCTGTCGCCGTACCCCGGTACATGTTGCCCCTGGTCGCCAACCGCGAGTTCGTCTATCAGTCCCTTCGGCTGCTGGAATACCATCATCCGGATGCCACCTACGTGATCATCGATCGTGATGCGCGGCGCAGCGGGGTGAGCCCCAAGACGGAGCCTCGCTACACCCTGCTGCTGCAGCAACTCTCTGATCCGGGGCGCTTCCGCGTGATTTACCGGAGCGCAAACTATCTAGTCTTCGCGCGCACCGGGGCACCGCTCTCGAGCTTGGCCGACCAGAGGACGCACGGCCATGAGTAACATGCGGACGCTCTGGAAGCACAGCAGCCACTATGTCTTCGGACGCGTCGGATTGATGCTGCTGGGGCTTGTCTCATTTCCCATCCTGGCCCGGCTGCTCTCCGTGCGACAGTACGGAGAGCTCAGCCTGTTGTTGAAGCTGGCGCTGCTCTGGACCGTGCTGAGCAAGGCCGGTCTGCAGAATGCCGCGCTCCGCTTTCTGCCCGAAGCCGAGAAGGGGGAGGCCCATCGCAAGCAGGCCTGCATCACCACGCTGATTGCCGAAAGTCTTCTGATCTCCGGCGGCTTCTGCCTGCTTGGATTTCTGCTCGTCTATCTCCATGTCTTCGCTCTTTCTGACGTTGCTGCATCGCTGATCCCGCTCGCCCTTGGCCTCGTCGTCATCCGTTCCGTCCAGCCGGTGCTGTCCGGCATCCTGCGGTCCGAAGGCCGTACGCTTCTCTTCAATCTGTGCGAAGTCCTGGGCAAGTCGCTCGGCATCGGCCTTTCTCTCTCCGCGCTCTTCTTTCTCTCCGTCAACCTGCATTACTACCTTGCCGGGCTGTTCATCGCCGAAGCTTCGGTGGTGCTTGCGCTTCTGCTCTGGCTCTCCAGAACCGGCTGGATCAGAATCGCGTCCTTAGACCGCTCGTTCGCACGCCGCTCTTTCCTCTTTTCCGCGCCTTTGATCGCCTACGAGCTGGCAAGCGTCGTTCTGGACTCAGGCGACCGGCTGCTCATCGGCCACTATCTTGGTTTTGTGCAGGTTGGGTTCTACTCCGCGGCTTACTCCATTGCCACCTATACCGAGGAGGTGTTGATGACTCCCGTCAACCTCGCCCTCTTCCCCGTGTACATGAAGATCTGGGTAGCGGAAGGGGCTTCGGCTACAGCCCATTTCCTCTCCCGGGCCTTCGACATATTCTTCACCCTCGCCTGCGGCCTGATCCTGGTGGTACTCCTCACCTCTCACGACCTCATCGCGCTGCTGGCGTCCCGTAAGTTCCTGGCCGCGGAGCATCTGCTTCCCGTACTCGTGACCGGGCTACTGGTCTATGCGTTGCATATCTTCTTCAACGCCGCGCTGCTCATCCACCGGAAAACTCTGGTGCTGACCGGAGTTACCGCCGTCTGTTGTGTGCTCAACATAGCTTTGAATATGCTGCTGCTGCCCCGCATAGGTTTGATGGGTGCCGCGCTGGCGACACTGGTCAGTTATCTGGTGCTGGTGATTGCCATGGCGGTCGCTTCGCGGCGGTATCTCAGCTTTCCCATTCCGGTTCGCGGTATGTGTCTGAGCGCATTGCTGGCGATGATGATCTTTGCGCTTTGCCGGCATCTGGCCGCACCTTCGCTGGTGCTGGACCTGGGCTTGCGCTCTGCTAGCGCATTGATCCTCTATGCCGTGGGCCTACTGGCGATCCGTCCTGAATTGCAGACTCGCCTGCTTGAACGCCTGCGTTCCCGCTCCAGAGCGCGATCAACCCCCATGCCACAACAGGCCGACGTATGAACCCGGCGCAGGCGGTGCTCTCTTCGTTGCCAAAACGTCCGCGCATCCTGTTTGCGGCGGATGCCTATCTCCCCTGGTCGGGAGGCTCGCGCGTCTACTATCACAATCTCTACAGCCGGCTTGCGCTCCGCTATGGCTACGATGTCTCGATCCTCACCTCCCATACACCTGGAGATCGTGAGTTCGATCGTCAGCCTGACGCGGCTCGCCTGCAGATCGTTCGCTACGGCCGCGCTCTGGACGATTGGAAGTACAAACGGCTGCCTGCCGTCGCCGCTCAGCTCTGCCGCAGCGGGCTGGCCCTCGCTCGCATCTCGCCGGTCGCGTTCCACTGTGGCGATCTGATCCCACAGGCCTTCAACGCCATGATGCTCCACAAACTCACTGGACGGCCTTACCTGGTCTATGTCCACGGTGACGAGATCAGTCAGACCAATCAGCGCCGGTATCAGCCGCGGGTGCGCGACGCCATCTACCGCAACGCAGCTGCTCTGATCGCGGCCAATCCTTATGCGCTCGCGCAGCTTCGGGACCTGCTCGGGAGTACGGACAGGTGTCACTTATTAACACCCGGTGTGGACTTCCGTTACTTCTACGCCGGCTCTCCAACCGCGTCTCTTTGCGAACGATTCGGGAGCGCGCGACGCCCGGTGCTGCTCACCGCTGCCCGGCTGGTCAAGAAGAAGGGTCATGCCAGCCTTCTGCGTGCGCTGGTTCGGGTGGTAGAGGAATTCCCCACCCTGCTCTACCTGGTGGCGGGCGATGGTCCGGAGCGCCAGCGGCTCGAAGCATCCGTGCAAGCGCTGGCGCTGCAGAACCATGTGGTGTTCCTGGGAGATGTCCCCCACGAAGCGCTCGGCGAGTACTACCGCTTCGCCGACATGTTTGTCATGCCCAACCGTATCGACCAAGGAGGCGATGTCGAGTCCTTTGGCATGGTCTTCATCGAAGCCAATGCCTGCGGAAAGCCAGTGATCGGCGGCAGGTCCGGCGGGACATCCGCCGCGGTCGCCGAGGGGACGACGGGGCTGCTGTGCCAGCCGAATGACGATCGAAATATCACGGCCACGATGCTGCAGCTCCTAAGAGATCCCGAGTTGATGCGCCGGATGGGGGCCGCGGGGGCGGAGCGTGCGCGCAAAGACTTCTGTTGGGATACGCGTGCCGGCGCTCTGCACGCGATCATTCAAAGGATGATGCTGGAGAACGGATCCGTCTCGCTCTCCGGCGCTCGCGCCTTTCCCTCCCCGGGAGAGCATCCATGACTTCGCTCGCATGCTTATTGTTTGTCAGCGGGCCTGGCACCACCGGCACACTGCTCTATCTGCTGATGATCGCCGCCGTGCCCCTCTCCATCTTCTGGAAGCCGCAAATAGGCATGTATCTTCTCGTACCGTTCATGCCGCTGCAGACGCTCCGCTATCAGTTGCAGCTCTTCCCCTTGGGCGAGAAGTTTGTCGACATTCTCCTGCTCAGTACGCTCATCGGACTGTTTCTGCAAAACAGGGACAGCTTCCCGCCGCGTACCCGCCTTACTCGTTACGTCGGCTGGCTGGCGCTCTTTTACTATGTCTCTCTCTGGTTCGGGTCCTTCCATTTGAACCTGGCACTCCCCTTTCTGCCGAGCAACGAGCGCTTTGCAGACTGGAAGAACTATGTAGAGATGCCGCTGTTCTTTCTTGTCGTTACCGCTTCCATTCAAACCAAGCGGCAGATGAAGCTCCTGCTCGTTCTCATGATGGTTTCCGTGCTCCGCGCAAACCTCGGCTTTTACCACACCGTCTCGGAACGCGACTTCAGCCACTTTTCCTATGGACTTCGCTACGCGGGAGCGCTGGGATACGCGGGGGAGAACGGGCTGGCGGCCTTCGAGGCGCAGTTTCTCCTCTTCTGTCTAGGAATATTTTCGGCGGTACGAGAACTCCGTTTCAAGCTGCTCATCGGCGCCTCTGTCCTCCTTGCTTTGTACTGCGTGCTCTTCTCCTTTTCGCGTGGTGGTTACATCGGTCTCATGGCAGGTCTGCTCTTCCTGGGCTTGGCCAAAGAGCGAAAATATCTCATCGTCTTCTGCGTCATCCTCCTCTCCTGGCAGGCCTTCGTTCCCGCTGCCGTGCAGGAACGCATCATGATGACCTACGAAGATGGCCAGGTTGACTCGTCTTCCGGAGAACGAGTGCAGCTTTGGGAGGATGCGCTTACCATCATTCCGCAAAATCCAATCTTCGGGACCGGCTTCGATACTTACAAGCTTCTGGGCAGAAGCGATGATTACACCGATACGCATAATTACTACATGAAAGTTACCGTCGAAACCGGCATCGTCGGCCTGATACTATTTCTCCTTTTGCTGTGGAAGATGCTGCGCGAGTCGGTCAGGTTACTTCGCCGCTCGCACGACCGGTTCTTTCAGGGACTCGGCCTGGGGTTCGGAGCGATGATGGTTTGCGTCGTCGCCGTGAATCTTTTTGGCGACCGGTGGATGTTTCAGCAGGTCACCGCGTATATGTGGGTAGCTTTGGGTCTCGTCTGTCGTGCACAACTCATTGACCAGCAGGCAACGGATGCTCCTGCACAGGGGCTGCTTCCCTGCTCCGCCGCCATGCAACTCCAGCCCGAAGTGTTGGCGGAGTGCCCCGCCTAAGGCATGGTCCCAAGCCGCCGGCCAGGACGGCATGGGCAGCACTCCCACGAGCGACCAGAGGCGGGGAGTTCCCCGCGATCCCTCTGGGAGAATGAGGAAATCGCGACGATGCACCAGAAGTTCTGGTCATGTAAGTGCTAATGCTCAGTTGGAGGCGCAGCAACGATGGTTTTGCTCGAAAGTTCCATGGCGACTTGTCTGACATCACCTCGGCTGCTTTGTCTCTCGTTGCGTGATCCTATGCAAAGGATTGCAACTAGCCTTGCATCTCCCAACACTGGTCCATTTTTCGGTCGTCGCTGCCTGCCTGACCGAAACTCGTGGCCCTCGTCACCTAGGCTATTCCCCTGGCGTATGCAAGCAGCCGTCGCGCGGCATCCGGGGCACCTGTGCCGTTAGCTGTCCTGTTGATCTCACTGCACGCCCGCGAACTCGGCACCAGCCTTCTGACGCTCGGCTCCGGCGCCCTGATCTACATCTTTCTGCTTTACCCCGCCGGTCTGTGGATTGTGTCCTCTTTTCGTCGCCCACGGACCGTTCAACCCTCGACCCGGAGCCGAGTGACGCTGATCATTTCGGCTCACAATGAGGGCGCGGGCATACGCAAGAAGCTGGAGGATACGCTCGGCCTCAACTACCCTCGGGAGAAGCTGCAGATTCTTGTCGTCTCTGATGGATCGACCGACGCCACGGACGCCATCGTCAGCGAATTTGCGGGCTGCGGGGTAGAGTTGCTGCGGATCCCCCAGCGTGGGGGCAAGACCCAGGCGCAGAACATTGCCGTGACTTCCGCGCGTCATGAAATTCTGGTGTTCTCAGACGCCACAACCCTCTTCCATCCCCTGGCGCTCCAGTATCTTGTTGGCGTTTACGACGATCTGCGTGTGGGCGCGGCAAGCGGGCGTTACCAGTACTTTGACCCCACCCGCATTTCTCCCACGGCCGGAGGGACCATCGCGTTCTGGAACTTCGAGAATCGCATCAAACAGATGCAATCCCGCATCTTCAGCATCACCGGTTGTTGCGGTTGCATCTACTCCGTCCGGCGAAGCCTCTATACGGATCTGCCCGCGAACATCATCAGCGACCTGGTGCAACCGCTCCATGTTCTCCTGCAGGGATTTACAGTGCACTTTGAAGCTCGCG
>JBPCNO010000050.1:0-26955 GCA_051001135.1 Acidobacteriaceae bacterium | reverse complement strand
CACGGCTCTGAATCGCCGCCACCTTTGCCTGATAGTCCGTGTATCCGAGATCGAGGTGCACATGCGGCACTACGTAGATCGTCCACTTCTTCTGCGGTTCGATCGTCTGTTGGAACCGCTGTGTGCGGCCATTCATGTGAAGGATCGCGTTGGCCTGAGCGCGCTTTCCGAAATCAGGCAGCAGAAAACGGCATTCTTCCTCGCCGAAATCCTGGTCGCCGCGCAACGATTGCACGTAGCGCTTTCCACTCACCGTCAGCGCAACGGTTCCATCCTGGGGACGCTGACGATACCGCACCAGCGCATCGACAACCTCCTTCACCCCGCCATCCTCCTTATAGAAGATCGTCGGCTTCACCGTCACTGACGCTGCCTGTTGGTCGAACTTGCGGCCGGGAGCGCTTTCAAGCTCGAGTGCGTCATAGGTAAAGCCGGCGTCGGGAACGGCTTCACCTGAAGCCTCCGCCGCCGCCAACGTAATCGTGTTCACGCCTTGAGAGTGGAGATACTGCCCGGGAAATTCAAACTCCACCTGTGCGTGAGAATAGGCAGGAAAAGAAACCGCAGACCCGTCTCCCATCCTGCTATCCAACTTCGGGTCCAAATAGAAGGTCCCGCGGCGTCCGTTGATGTCCACCTTGAGAGTCGGGACACTTGGGTGCTCGATGAGTATTGAAACCCGAAAGGTATACGCGGAGGCGGGCGCTTGCTGCAGAGCAAATTGAATAGTCCGGGGTGCCGTCTCGACCGGCTTAGCTTTGGACTCGATAGGTTGGAAGCCATACCACGCATGAGCCGGGTCGCTGCGCCCTACGATGAAGGTCACAGGTTGTTGCGGAGTTCCAGTGGCAAACTCGCCCGAGCTGCCATCGAAAGCTCCAATCCGGAAGACACTCTCGCCTCCCTGGCTCTGCGCTGCGGCAATGGGCAGTGAAACGGCGGCGGCGATAGCAGCCGCCACAAACCTGATCGATTTCATTCGCCTCCTGATTCCTATCTAGCGCTCCGGATCTTTGCATCCTGCCCATCTCCGCCGATGCGACCAGAACGTCCAGCGCTGAGCCCGATTGGCTTCCTGCCGCGCAATGAGCACCTTCCCGATCGGATCAGCACGACTCCGAAGATGACCGGTTGTGCCCATTGTTCAATCATCTATCATGTTTGAAAACACGTTTCATAGATCCTGAACAGCGCTCGCAGGGCAAAAAAACGGGGAGATCGACCGCCAATCCCTTCCGCTTCCGGTGTGGTGTTTCCTCTGCGGGTGTGGCTCAATGAAACAACACATTGTGCAGTATTGAGGAAGCTGAGAACGATGCCGCAGACCAGTCCATCTTCGGAACACACACAGCCGCGCGTCGAGACGAGAGCAACCCGGCTGCTCTCTCTGGATCTACTGCGCGGTCTCACCATCGGCTTCATGATCCTGGTCAACAACAACGGCGACGGGGTGCGGGCGTATTGGGCGCTCAAGCATACCCTCTGGAACGGGTTCACGCCGACCGACCTGGTCTTTCCCACCTTCTTGTTCCTGGTGGGTATCTCGACCGTACTCTCCACCGCAGCGCGGCTGGCGAAAGGCGCCACTCGGCAGGCGCTTTTTCTGCATACGCTTCGCCGGGCTGTGGTGCTGTTTCTCCTCGGTCTGCTCGTCAACAGCTTTCCTCATTTCAATCCGCATACGCTGCGCATCTACGGCGTGCTGCCGCGCATCGCCATCTGTTACTTTGTCGTGGCTACGCTCTATCTGATCAGTCCGGACTGGCGCAACAAGGTCGCGCTGGCAATCGTGGCGCTGCTGGGCTACTGGGCGCTCATGCGCTTTGTGCCCGTCCCCGGATATGGCGTCCCCACGCACAACATCCCGCTGCTTGATTCCGACCGCAACTTGACCGCGTGGCTCGATCGACAGCTATTCTCGCCGTCCCACCTGTACGAACAGACACGCGATCCGGAAGGCCTGCTGAGCACCTTGCCGGCGCTCGCCACGACACTGCTCGGCCTGCTGACCGGAGAATGGCTGCGCACCAGTCACACGCTTGCGGAAAAGGCGCGAGGCATTGCCATCGCCGGGCTAAGCGGCGTTTTGCTGGGCGGCCTCTGGAACTTCTCCTTCCCCATCAACAAGAAGCTGTGGACCAGCTCGTTTGTACTCTTCGCGGCGGGCTGGGGCCTTCTGCTGCTCGCCGCTTTCATCTGGATTGTCGACCTGCGCAGCGGGAAGGCGAGGAGCCCGGGAACCGCCAGGCTGCCGCGCTCCTTCACCGCGCTGCTCGTCTTTGGAACGAATGCGATCACGGCCTACGTGTTCTCTGAACTGCTGGCGTCAGCCATTGCAAACATCCACCTTCGCCCCGGCGTCAACCTGCAACAGTGGTTCTACGGATCCATTCTGAGCGCAGTGCCCAATCCCGCGTTCGCTTCCCTGCTGTACTCTCTCGCCTTCGTCGCGGTCTGTTGGCTGGCCACCTACGCGCTCTATCGGCGAGAGATCTTTATCAAGATTTAGCCCGGATCGCAATTTACCTGGACCGCACGGCCAGCAGGTGGGCCGGCGCCAACCTGCCGTCGAGGGGTGTTGCCACGGGACGCAAGGCGATACTCTGGTGTCTGGGCAGATGGAGAGTCTGAATGGAACGAAGAAAGTTTCTTGGTGCGGCAGCAGCGGCCGCACTTACTCACGTGGCAGCGCTCGCGTATGGCGACGTGGGGACCGCGATGGCAGGTCAATCCAAAGGCAATGCAATCGAGCCGATGGAGCTTGGGCTGCTGATCAAGCCGGCGAAGGCGCCGGAGGAGACAATTCGAAGGGTGCACGATCTGGGTTTTAAGACCTGCTTCCTCTCGCTCGATGACTATATCGGTCAATTCACGCCGTCAGCAGCGGAGCGGATCGGAGACCTGCTCTCCAAGTATGCAGTCCGTGCCACCACGGTCGAGGTCGTGGGTCCACCGCCGCTCGAGTGGAACTTTCTACGTGGGCCCTCCACCATCGGGCTGGTGCCGCGTGCCACGCGCGCTGCGCGGATTGCGGCGCTGACCGGCGTTTCCGACTTCGCGAAGAAGCTCGGCGTTCCCCAGGTGCAGACGCATTGCGGATTCATTCCTGAGAACCCGGCCGATCCGCTGTACGCAGAAGCCGTCGCTGCCATTCGCGAGGTGGCCATGCACTGCCAGGCAAACGGGCAGAGCTTCCTGATGGAGACCGGGCAGGAGACGCCCACGACCATGTCGCGCACGCTGCGGGACGTCGGCCAGCCGAACCTCGGCGTCGGCCTCGACACTGCGAATCTGATTCTGTACGGCAAGGCGAATCCGGTGGATGCGGTCGACATCCTGGGACCGCATGTAAAAAGCATCCACGCGAAGGATGGGCGCTGGCCGACTAATCCGAATGAGCTTGGCGAAGAGGTGCTGATCGGCTCGGGGTTGGTGGACTTCAAGCAGGTCTTCTCCAGGCTGAAGCGCGCCGGCTATACGGGCGCCGTAACCATCGAGCGGGAGACCTCCGGCCCGCAACAGATCGAAGATGTCCGCAAGGAGAAACTGTATCTGGAGCAGGTGCTCGCACAGATTTAAGCCGGACGGATTCACAGCCCTATTCAACGCGCCACTGCACAGGAGAGAGAACACGCATGGACCGTCGAAGCTTTATCGCAGGATCGGCCGCCTCTGGCCTGCTGCTCGTGTCTGCTAAAACTGCCTTCGGGTATCAGGCAAACTCCGCAGTGCGCCTCGGTCTGCTTGGCTGCGGAAATCGCGGAACGGCGGTGGCGACCTCCTTCGCGCAGAACACGACGGCGCGGGTCGTTGCCCTGGCGGATATCTTCGCCGACAACCTGGGCACAGGGCAGGAGCACTTCAATCAGGTGAATGAAAAGCTCGGGCAGCCTGCAATCGATCCAAAACTGCTCTTTCGCGGCCCCAACGCCTTTGAGGAGCTGGCACATTCTCAAGGCATCGATCTCATCCAGATCTCCACGCCGCCGTGGTTTCACGTCGAGCATCTTGAAGCCGGCGTGGCGGGCGGCAAGCATGTCTACTGCGAGAAGCCTGTGGGCGTCGACGTGGCGCAGTCGAAAAGAGCGCTGGAGGTTGCCAGGCGAGTGGATGGCAAGATCAGCATCGATGTCGGATTTCAGGTGAGGAGCGCGCCGCCCATCGCCGCGGCCATGGAACGGGTACACGCTGGAGCGCTCGGCAAAATTGCAAGCATCAGGGGAAACTACAATGCGCCCGCCTCGAAAGAAAAGACGCGACCCGGCGAGTCCAGCGACGAGTACCGTCTACGGAACTGGCTTTGGGATCGCGCTCTCTCCGGCGACATTCTGGTGGAGCAGGACATCCACATCGTCGATCTTTTCAACTGGGCGCTGGGAGCACATCCATTGAAGGCGGTCGCTACTGGAGGGCGCAACATCCTGCAGCATGCCGGCGACTGCTGGGATAACTACCAGGTGATCTACACCTATCCGGACGATGTGCACGTCGCATTTTCTTCCACCCAATTCGGCGACTACGGAACCTTCGATGCGGCGCTGCACATCTTCGGAGCAGATGGCATGGCCGATCTTCCCTACTCAGGCCCGGTCCGGATTCAAGGCTCACAAAAGTGGAACTGGGACGACGCGACCCCGCAGGCCGCCGGCGGCGGCGCCTTCGCGGCAAACGGAAGCTTCTCCGACAACCTGGCGCTCGCCGATCGCGAGAAGGACCGCAGCTTTATCGAGAGCATTACCTCCGGCAAGTATCACAACCAGATTCCCGCGGGCGTGGAGACTGCCATGACCTGCATGCTGGGCCGGATGGCCGGATACCAAAAGCGCGAGGTCACCTGGCAGGATCTGATGGATCACGGAGAAACCTACTCGCTCGGCATGAACCTGAATCAATTCGAGCAGCCATCGCAGGGTTAGGAATCGCACCGGGAGAGTCTGCAGGACAGCCGGCCAACGGCTTCGGTAAGATAGCTGTTGAAGTCCGGATGCGGGAGTGGCGAAATGGCAGACGCACTTGGTTTAGGTCCAAGCGGAGCAATCCGTGGGGGTTCGAGTCCCTTCTCCCGCACCAGTTAAGAACACCGCATGCAGCATCGGGGTTTGATTCCCCTTTACCGTTCAGCAGTCAACCCACACCATCGCAGTCGAGGCGCAATCAAGCACACCCATGGCAGATATCCATCAACCCAATACTCAGCCCCGCATCACTCTCACCGAAGCGCACGACTACCGCGACGGCTACGCCAACAGCGTGCAGGTGCGCGCCAGTGTCTGGGACTTCTTCCTCTCCTTCGGCACGGCTCACCAGGACTCTGCCGACCAGGTCACGATCAGGAGCTTCCAGGGTGTCTACCTGAGCCCGCAACAGGCCAAGGCGCTGTGGAACGTGCTGGGGCAGAACCTCGCGCAGTACGAACAGGCCTTCGGCAGCATCGCGCTCGAACCGCAGACGCCGTCCGCCCCACGGCCCCTGAACTAGAGTAGGCACGGCCCTTCGGGCCATCCGCACATGCAGCCAAAGGAGCGCAGTTGCCGCTGAGGGCCGCTCACCAGATCGTAAGGAGAGATCGGCCCTTCCCCTTGCCGCTGGTCTTTCCACTGATCTTCGTCGCGGTGTATCTCTCTCATTTCGCGCTCCTCCGGCTTCCCTACTACTGGGACGAGGCCGGCTATTACATTCCGGCCGCCTACGACCTGTTGCGCACCGGCTCGCTCATTCCTTACAGCACCCTCTCGAACGCCCATCCTCCTCTGCCGTCGCTCTACCTTGCCGCCTGGTGGCAGCTCTCCGGCTTCTTTCCCTATGTCACGCGGACGGCCATGTGCCTGGTAGCGTCGCTCGCGCTGCTGGGTGTCTATCGGCTGGCGCAGGTAGTCGCCCGCCGCACACAGGTCGCGATCGCCACGCTCCTGCTGACCGCGCTCTACCCCGTCTGGTTCGCCCAGAGCACCCTGGCGCACGCAGATATGTTCGCCGCCGCGGGTACGCTGTGGGGCCTCGCGTTCTTCCTGCAAGCAAAGCAGAGAGCCCGGCTGCCAATCGCGGCTGCGGTCTGCTTCGCCCTCGCGGCGCTCGCCAAAGAGACCGCCGTGGTCACCCCGCTCGCGCTGGTGTTCTATGAAATCGCGTTGGCATTCCGCGATCGTAGAACCCGCGAGAGCGCAGGAAGCCGCACTGAGTCCGCTCTTGCACGCCGCCGCTGGGCGCAGGACTCTCTCGCGCTGCTCGCCTCGCTGCTGCCGCTCTGTGCATGGTATGCGTACCATTGGCACAGGACCGGTTACGTTTTCGGAAATCCTCAGTACCTGCGCTACAACGCGACCGCAACCCTCGACCCGCTGCGCATCCTGCTCGCGCTGGCGCATCGCATCATGCACGTCGCCGCGCACATGAACATGTTCGTTCCGGTGCTGTGCGCGCTGGCGGCTCTGCTGCTGGTTCCGCGTGCTGACAAGGATGGCAGCGTACGTCCGCCGCTTGCGCGCACGATGACGGCTCCGCTGCTCACCGTGCTCTGCGCCAACGTGCTGTTCTTCTCGGTAGTAGGAGGCGCGCTGCTCACCCGCTACCTGCTGCCGGCCTATCCCATCGTGCTGCTGTTCTGTGTCTATGCCTTCTACCGTCGCGTGCATCCCTGGACGGCCATGGTCGCTTTGAGCGGGGGCGCCTTCCTCATCGGGCTCTTCATCAATCCGCCCTACCGCTTCGCCCCGGAGGACAATCTCGCCTATCGCGATGTGGTCCTGCTGCATCAGGAAGCGATCCGCCAGATCCTCACCCGCTATCCGGGAAGCACTGTGTTGACTGCGTGGCCCGCCACCGATGAGCTTTCGAAGCCGGAACTCGGATACGTGAAGCACCCCGTCGCCGTCGCTGCTATCGACAACTTTTCGTTGGCCCAGATCGAGCGGGCTGCATCCCTGCGCGAACCCTACACCGTCGGGCTGCTCTTCTCGACCAAATACGATCCGCCTCATCTTCTCTTCAACCTGGGCGCGCGTAACGAGCGGCTGAACCAACGCTTCTTCGACTTCCATCACGATCTTTCCCCGCAACAGGTCGCCGCGCTACTCGGCGGCAAAGTCACATGGCAGGATCAGCGCAAGGGGCAATGGGCCGCCGTGCTGCATTTTGACCGTCCGCAGTTGGCCTCGTTGCGATAGCGCATGCCCCATCCTGAACCAAGAGACGGGCTGAATAGCGGGTCACCCACTCTATAATCAGCCTGACGTGCGCACATCTCTCTTCAATAGCCTCAGCATTCTCGCCGCCTGTGCAGCGCTCCTGTGCTGCGTTCCATTGGCGGCGGCGCAGGATGCTCCCATGCCGAACACCGGCCCGGAGGTAGCAGCCGCCAGCAAAGCTGCGGGCAAGCTGCTGCTCGTGCTGCCCTTTGACAACCGCTCCGGCCAGCCCGGACTGGACTGGATCGGCGAGGCGGTGCCAGAGGTGCTGAACCGGCGGCTGGCTTCGGCCGGCTACACCGTCATCGGCCGCGGCGATCGGCAGTACGCGCTGGACCACCTGGGACTGCCCACCAACTTTGAGCCCTCCCGCGCCACTGCTCTGCGGCTGGCCCAGACGCTCGATGCGGACTACATCGTGGTTGGCTTTTTCACCGAACAGGGCGATACCTTCCGCGCATCGGCGCAGATGCTGGACGTCAACGCGCTCCGGCTCGGATCGCCCATCGTCGAGCAGGCGGGCATTCATCAACTTCTCGATGTGCTGAACAGCGTGGCCTGGCGCGTGGCGCGCACCCTCGATCCTAAGTATCCCGTAGCCGAGAACACCTTCATCGCCACCGGCGCGCACCTGCGGCTGGATGGCTTCGAAAACTACACGCGCGGGCTGGTGGAGAGCGAGCCGGCGGAGCGCATCCGCCATCTCAAAGATGCGGTCGCCGAAAATCCGCAGTTCTCCCCTGCCTGGCTGGCCCTGGGCCTGGCCTATTTCGCTGAGCAGCAGTTCGAGCCCGCGGCCCTCGCGCTGGGCCACCTGCCCAAGACCGACCCCAGCGCCCTGCAGGCCGAGTTCTATCGCGGACTGGCCTTCTTCTACACCGGCAGTTATCCCAAGGCGCTCGATGCCTTCGCGTTTGTAGCGACCCAGTTGCCTCTGCCTGAGGTGGTGAACAACGAGGGCGTCGCGCAGAGCCGGCGCGGGCGCGACGGAAGCGGCTTCTTTCAGCAGGCTATCGCCGCCGATCCGCATGACGAAGACTTCCACTTCAATCTCGCCGTCGCCCTCGCGCGCAAGGGCGATATCCGTGGCGCGCAGAGTGCGCTGGCGCAGGCGCTGAAGCTTCGCCCCGAGGACTCGGAGGCGCAATCCTTCATGACTCTGTTGCGCACCGCGCCTCCGGCGCCGACGCCCCCACCGCCAACCCCCGCGACCACCGCGGCAGCTACCCCACCCACCGCCGCGATCCCTGCGACAGCGAATCGCCCTCTCAACGTACCCGGCAATCTGCCGCTGGAACGTATCAAGCGCAGCTTCAACGATGCTTCTTTCCGCCAGGCAGCCTCTGAAATCGAGCAGGTGCAGGCCATGCGTCTCGCCTCGCTGCCCCCCGCCCAGCGTGCTGCCGCGCTCGCGAAAGAAGGCCAGCGCTATCTCGATCAGGGACTGCTGCTCGAGGCCGAACGCGAGTTCCAACTGGCCCTGGCGGCCGACAGCGGAAACGCCGCCGCACACACCGGCCTCGCCGAGGTCCGCGCCCGCAACGGCGACACCAGCCAGGCTCGCCAGGAGGCGCAGGCCGCCATTAAGCTGCAGCCCAGCGCCGCCGCCTACATCGTGCTCGCTAAGCTGGACATGACCGCCAACCAGAACTCCACCGCTGCCGCCGATATCGATCACGCGCTCGCGCTTGAGCCCGCCAATACCGCCGCGCGTGGTATGAAGCAGGCGCTGGCCGCCAAGGCACAGGCCACTCCATGACTTCCACCACCATCGCCGGGTGCCCCATCCTAGCGAAGCTAGGGTGGAATAGTTCACCCCACCACCGTGTCGCTAAGTCTTGTGTTCGCGTCCCCTTCCTCCTCCTGTTGCTAGTTCTCCTATGCGGATTGGTTCCAGGCGTTTCTGCGGCCCAAGCTGCTTCGCCACAACCCGACGTCGTGGTGCTGCAACTGGACGACACCATCCAGCCCATCAGTGAAGACTACCTGGCGCGCGCCATCGACCGCGCCGCGGAACTCCACGCCACCGCCCTGTTGGTCGAGCTCAATACTCCCGGCGGTCTGCTCACCGCCATGCGCCACATGGTGGGGCGCATCGGCACCTCGCCCGTCCCGGTGATCGTCTACGTCGCGCCCGGAGGGGCACGCGCGGGCTCGGCCGGTTTCTTTCTGCTGGAAGCGGCCGACATCGCGGCCATGGCCCCCGGCACCAACGCCGGCGCTGCGCATCCCGTGGTCGAGATGGGCAAGATCGACGACACCATGAAGCAGAAGCTCGAGAACGATGCGGCGGCCTTCCTGCGCTCCTACACCTCGCAGCGCGGGCGCAATCCCCAGGCTGCGGAAGACGCCGTCCGCAACTCCAAATCCTACAGCGCGGGCGAGGCCAAACAACTCGGCCTCATCGACCTGGTCGCGCCCGACCGCACCGCCTTACTGAACGCTGTCGACGGCCGCGAGGTCACCCGCATGGACGGCCAGAAGGCGACGCTCCACACTCGCAACGCGCACATCGTCACGGTGGAGCCCACCCTGCGTGACCGCGTGCTCGATCGCCTCATGAATCCGGACCTCGCCGTCTTGATGCTTGTCCTGGGCGCACTCCTCATCTACGTCGAGTTCAACGCGCCCGGCACCATTATCCCCGGCGCGCTGGGCACGTTGCTGGTGCTGCTCTCGCTCTTCGCCCTCAACCTGCTGCCGGTGCATTACACGGCCGTGATGCTGTTGCTCTGCGCCGCCGCGCTGCTGGTGCTGGAGGTGAAGTTCGCCAGCCATGGCATCCTCGCGGCGGCGGGCATCGTGTGCCTGGTGCTGGGCATGCTCACGCTGGTGCAGGGCCCGGTGCCGGAGATGCGCGTCCACCTGACCACCGCCCTCGGCGCGGGTATCGCCTTCGGCCTCATCACCGTCTTCCTTGTGCGCATCGCCTGGCGCGCACGGCACAACAAGGTCATGACCGGCGCGCAAGCGATGATCGGCGAGCTCGCCACCGTCACGGAACCCTTGCGTCCCGATGGACAGGTGATGGTGCATGGCGAACTGTGGCAGGCCCACTGCCCCGGCAACGCCGCCCGGGGTGACCGCGTCCGCGTACGCGCCATCGACGGCCTCACCCTCACCGTCGAACGCATCCCCTAAAGCCGCGGTTATCCCATCCGCGGTTATCCCATCCGCGGTTATCTCATCCGCGGCATCCTTCCCATCTTCCCCATACCACTACTGTCATCCTGAGCGAGCAACGCGAGTCGAAGGACCTGCGTTTGTCAGGATGAAGGATCTGCGTTTGTCAGGATGAAAGATCTGCGTTTGTGGATTCCGGATCGTTCATTCCACGCGAAAGCCGCATCCTCCCTCTCCCCTCCGCAATCCAATAACCGGACCACCACTCCCGCCCCGAAAGGCTCACCGATGCAATACAAGACCCTCGGCCACACCGGCCTCCTCGTCTCCAAGGTTTGCCTGGGCACCATGACCCTCTCCGGCGGTGAAGGCATCTGGAAAACGATTGGCAACGTCGGTCAGCAGGGCGCAGACGATCTCATCAAGGCCTCCATCGAGGCCGGCGTCAACTTCATCGACACCGCTGATGTCTACTCCAATGGCGAATCCGAAACCACCCTCGGCCAATCGTTGCGCAATCTCAACATCGCCCGCAAGGATGTCGTCCTCGCCACCAAGGCTTACTCCCGCATGGGTCCGGGCAGAAATGATGTGGGCGCTTCCCGCGGCCATATCCTCGATGCGGTGGACGCTTCGCTGCGCCGTCTCCAAACCGACTACATCGATCTCTATCAGATCCACGCGACCGACCTCGTCACGCCCATCGAAGAGACGCTCCGCGCGCTCGATACGCTGGTCTCGCAAGGCAAGGTCCGCTACATCGGCTGCTCCAACTGGCACGCCTGGCGCATCATGAAGGCCCTAGGCATATCCGAGCGAAAGAACCTTGCAAAGTTCGACACGGTGCAGGCCTACTACTCCATCGCCGGGCGCGATCTGGAGCGCGACATCGTTCCGCTGCTCGAAGAAGAGAAGACCGGCCTCCTCGTCTGGAGCCCGCTCGCCGGCGGCCTGCTCTCCGGCAAGTACACGCGCGAGAACCAGAAGCCCGAAGACTCCCGCCGCTCCACCTTCGACTTTCCCCTGGTGGATAAGGAACGCACCTGGAAGATCCTTGACGTGCTCATCCCCCTCGCGAAGGCGCGCAACGTCTCCCCCGCCACCCTCGCGCTCGCATGGATTCTCGCGAAGCCCTTCGTCACCTCGGTGATCATTGGCGCCAAGCGACTCGATCAGCTTCACGACAATCTCGCCGCCGACGATCTTGAACTCACGCCGGACGAGCTTGCCAAGCTGGATGAAGTCAGCGCCCTTCCGCCGGAGTATCCCGGTTGGATGGTGCCCTTCCAGAGCAGAGACCGGCTGGAGAATGTCCCCCGCTTCTAGTTTGACTCCCTGTTTGCCACGCATATATGGTCTACAACGTTGCCGTCGCGGGCCAAGAGCACCGAGCGAGACGCGACGCAACCGACCATGCCCCCGGGTCTCGCGACTGGAGTCATGCATGACCGGCAATCGGCCCCGGATCTTTTACGGCTGGTGGATTGTACTCACCAGTGCCGTGGGGCTATGCCTCGGGCCGCCCCTCGCTGTCTTTTCCTTCGGTGTGTTTCTTCCCTCGCTGGTACACGCCTTCCATACCAGCCGCTCCGCAATCTCTCTTGCCTTCACCTTGCATAACGCGGTGGGAGCGCTATGGCTTCCGCTCTCCGGCAGGCTCATCGACCGCTTCGGAGCGCGGCGGGTGATCATTCCTGCGACCCTGATCTACGGCCTCATCCTGCTCTCCGCGATCTGGCTGGGCAGCAGTATCTGGATGTTCTATCTGTTCTATGCGGCCCTGGGATTTTCCACCAGCGGGCCCAACCCCGTGCCCTACGGGGTCGTAATCTCGCACTGGTTCAATCGCCGCCGGGGGCTTGCTCTCGGATTGATGATGCTGGGAATTGGCATCGGCGGCATTGTGGTTCCGCTGGTGGCCCAGCGTCTGATCGCCATACTCGGCTGGCGCATGGCGTACGCCATCTTTGGAGGAGCGGTCCTGCTGCTCCCACTCCCTGTCGTAACAGCGTGGCTGCAGAACGACCCCGCACAGCGCGGCCTGCGCCCGGACGGAGCGGAGGCCACGCCCAGCGTATCGCAACGACCCCAGGACAAGCAGGGTTTGAGCTGGCGTGAGATCTGGCACAACCCAACATTCTGGCTGATGATCTGCATATTCTGCCTTACCGGCGCGAGCGTCCACGCGGGCGTCCTTCACATGCCGGCATTGCTGAGCGATCGAGGTCTCAGCATGGCACGCGGCGCCGTTGGCAGTTCCGTGATCGGCGCTTCCTTGATTGTTGGCAGAACCGGGTCCGGCTATCTTCTCGACCGCTTCTTTGCGCCCCGCATCGCCATGCTCTTCTACGGCGCATCGGCTGTGGGCATGGCGACACTCTGGGCGGGGGTGAGCGGGAATATGGCGCTGGCTGCCGCATTTCTGATCGGGCTCGGCATGGGAGCCGAGGTGGAAGTGATGGGCTACATGCTCAGCCGCTACTTCGGCTTGCGCGCCTTCGGCAGTGCCTTTGGCCATGTCTTCGGCGCGTTCATGCTCGCCGGAGCGGCGGGTACGCTGCTGATGGGCGTGGGATTTGATCTCACTCACTCCTACACTGCCCCGCTGGCCTGCTTCTGCATCGCAATTTTGCTCGCGCTGGGACTGCTCACCCGCCTCGGCCCGTATCGATACGGCGTTGAGGGAGGAGAGACACAGCCACTGGACGTTGTGCGGGTGGCGAGTGGCGTTTAATCCTACGCCGTAATCCTGCGCTGTAGTCCTGGTCAGGACACGTTATCCCCCGGGAAGTCACGTTCGCTCTATGCATCGCGAAAAAAGGAGAACTCATGCTATCGCAAGCCCATTCGAGTACCGTGCCCGCGTCCCTACTGCGCGCGCGAGAGGGCCTGATTCTTCACCAGGCCCTGTCTGCCGTAGCCAAATTAAGTGTTGCGGATCGTGTGGAAGAGGGCTTGCACACCACCGCCGAACTTGCCCGCGAGTTGCAGGTGAACGAAGGCGCGCTCTATCGCACCTTGCGCCTGCTGGCCAGCCAGGGAATCTTCGAAGAGACCGCTGCTCGCACGTTCACAAATACCGAGACCTCCAGCTTCTTGCGTACCGGCGTGCCCGGATCACTGCGCTCTCTATTTATCTTCTGGGGCAGTGAGTTCTACTATCCCTGCTTTGGTGAGATCCTGTACAGCATTCAGACTGGAGAGCCCTCCAGGGCCAAACTGTCTGGCATGGATTCCTTCGAATATCTTCGTCAAAATCCCGAACTCGCCCGCATCTTCGACGACGCCATGACGAATATGGCAGACCATGTCAGTCCGGCGATCGCCGCAGCGTATGACTTCGGAGCCTGGGGAAGCCTGATGGATGTGGGCGGCGGCAATGGCATCTTGCTCTCCTACATTCTGCGCGCACAC
Source organism: Acidobacteriaceae bacterium (assembly GCA_051001135.1). Taxonomy (GTDB): domain Bacteria; phylum Acidobacteriota; class Terriglobia; order Terriglobales; family Acidobacteriaceae; genus CAWHMN01. The sequence continues at coordinate 13,234 of JBPCNO010000050.1, read as the reverse complement.
CCTGGACTGCGTGGCGTGCTCGCGGACCAGGTGCACGTACTCGAGCGCGCCCGCGAGCGGGGATTTCTGCGCGGAGAGCTGGCGGCACGCACCTCCATGGAGCCCTGCGATTTCTTCAGCGAGATTCCACCGGGCTGCCGAGCCTACCTGATGAAGAGCGTCATTCACGACTGGGACGACGAGCAGGCGCGGACCATTCTCGTCCATTGCCGAAAAGCCATTCCGGCGGACGGCGTGCTTCTCTTGGTGGAGTTTTCTCTCTCGGGAGAAAACCTTCCTTCGTCCGGCAAATTCGTTGACCTGGCGATGCTGGTGTTGACCGGAGGCCGTGAGCGCACCTTGGACGAGTATCGCGAACTGCTGGCCAGCAGCGGCTTTCGCCTCAACACCCTCGTCCCAACCAAGGCCGAATTCGCGATCATCGAGGCGATTCCGTCTTAGGAATACCGACAATGGGAAGTTGGCCGAGAACTGGTCCGTGAATCTCCTTCATCCTTACATCGGTAATACGAGCTTACTTGGTGATTGCCTTAAATTGCGGGCTCACCAATGTCCAGAGCAGAAGGCTGTTCTCGCTATCGGGTACGAGCACGATCCTCCGCAGGTCAGTCTAGAGCCGCTCATCCAATCCTTTGAGGTGATCGCAAGGGATGTCTTATCCATTCGGCTAGGCGAGAGGGTGTCCGCGCTCCGAACGAATCTGGTCCACCCCCGTGCACGAGAGATTAGCTGTACTGGGTTGGACAGTCAGTTAGGGCCTTCTGAAAGCATGTATCTCCTGTTTCGTTTGAGCCCAGATTTCACCTGTTCGCGCCCCAACCGCCCTCTCCACGTAAATGAACTAGAATCCAGTGTCAGGCACGCACCGGGGGCGGCACATCCATGAGCACTCTCACTCTCATCATCATCTTCATCGTCATCATCTACCTGCTCGGCTCCATCAAGATCCTGCGCGAATATGAGCGCGGCGTCATCTTCCGCCTGGGCCGGGCGCTCATGCCGCCCAAAGGTCCGGGACTCTTCTTCGTCTTCCGGCCGCTCGACCAGATGGTGCGTGTATCGCTGCGGCAAGAGGTGCTCGAAGTTCCCCCGCAGGACATCATCACCCGCGACAACGTGACGCTCAAGGTCAACGCCGTCATCACCCTGCGTGTGGTCGATCCCAGCAAGGCCGTTATCGAAGTCTCCAACTATGTCTACCAAACCTCGCAGTTTGCCCAGACTACCCTGCGGTCGGTCCTCGGCGAGGTGGAACTCGACGGACTGCTGCAACACCGGGAGATGCTTAATCAGCGCATTCAGAGCATCCTCGACAGCCACACCGAGCCCTGGGGCGTGAAGGTGACCAGCACCGAGGTGAAGCAGGTGGATCTGCCCGAGTCCATGCTGCGCGCCATGGCCAAGCAGGCCGAGGCGGAGCGCGAAAAGCGCTCCAAGATCATCAACGCCGAGGGCGAGTTCGCCGCCTCGCAGCGCTTGGTCGATGCCGCCGCCCTGCTCTCCACTCAACCCATGACCCTGCAGCTTCGCTACCTCCAGACCCTTACCGATATAGGTACGGAGAAGAACACCACCATCGTCTTTCCCCTTCCGATCGAGCTCATCTCGTTGTTCAATAAAACCGTGCAGGGTGGCATGACGGGTCCGGGCATCGGCACGCCACCATCCACGCCGGGCAGAACCAACCAACCGGCCAGCGCTACGGAGCAGGTGGACCCCACCGCCACCCGCCCCGATGACTATGTATGAAGACCATGCTGCAGGATCGAGACTACGACCGTGACCGTGAGCCGATGCAGGATGCCGAGCTGACGCTTGGCATCGGCTCGCTGCTCGGCATCTTCTTCGGAGTGGTACTGGTCTGCGGCGTCTTCTTCGGCTTCGGCTATTCCATCGGCCGCCACAACCCGCCTGCCACTGCCACGACCCCGGCAGCCGAGGGCGATGCCAACCCAGCCGCTTCCGCGAAACACGCGCGCAGCCGTTCCAAGTTCAGCCCGCCCGATGATGTGGTGAACGGCGCCACTCCCAGCCATCCCCAGGCTCCCGCCGCCGATGCCGCGAATCCTAACTTCCCGGCCAACTATCAACCGCCGTCGCCGGACGAGGCCCCCGCTCCCACCCGCAGCGAACGTCTGCACTCCGGTGGTACCCGCGTCATCGAATCCGATAACTCCCAGACCTCAGTTCAGACCGCATTGCAGACGGCCGAGCCACCCCGCCCCCATGTCGCGGCCGTCGCCAAACCCCGGCCGGTCCCGCCATCGGCATCAACACCCGCGGCCGCCGGCCAGCCACCGGCCTCCAGCAGCACCTCGCCCCTGGTCGTGCAGATCGCCGCAGTCAGCCGCCGCGAGGACGCTGAAGTCCTCTCCACAGCGCTGCGCAAACACGGCTTCTCTCCCATGATCCGCAATGGTCTGGCGGATAGCTTCTACCACGTACAGGTCGGCCCCTTCACCAATCACACCGTAGCCGAGGCCACCAAGGAAAAGCTGCTTGCCGACGGCTACAACGCCATCTTGAAATAGCTGGCGTAGTGATTCGCGCAATTCTCTACACTTGAAATAAGCCCCAAAATCTCGCTGACTCGCTGACTCGCTGACTCGCCGACCCGCTGATTTGCTGCTAAGTCTCTTGTTCCCTAATATTTGCCCGTAAGCCCTTTAGAATCAGATATGGAGCGCCACTCTTGGCTCTATCTCCATCATTCCAAATGACTTTCATACCATATGGGGAGGGGGGAGGTGCCGGCAAAGCTAACATTGCAAGCTCACTGCCCGCCACCCACCTCCGACTCGATGGCCGCGCGCACCGCCGCCATCAGCTCCTCGCGCGTCCCATAGTTCGCGGGCACGATCGGCGGATGGAAATGCAGCCCCACCCTGCCCACCCGCAGGCGCAGGCTTCCCTTGGGCATCAACGCCGCGGTGCCGGTCACGGCGATGGGAACCACCGGCGCCTGCGACTCCATCGCAAGATGAAAAGGCCCCTTCTTGAACGGGAGCAGACGCCCGTCGCGCGAGCGTGTGCCCTCGGGAAACACCAGGACGTTCCGGCCGCCGGCGAGCGCAGCGCGCGCCTCGGCCACATGTTGCTTGGCCGCCTCCACGCTGCCGTCCCGCGATACCGGGATGAACCCGGCGAGGTGCATGGCGTACCCCAGGATCGGAATCTTCATCAGCGACCGCTTCAGAAACACCACCGTCGGAATCGGCAGCAACGGAAGCACCACCGGCGGATCCAGGTTCGACACATGGTTCGCCATGAAAATGCACCCGCCCACCCGCGGCAGGTTCTCCCTGCCGCTCACCACTGGCCGGATCCCCACCAGGCGCAGCCCGGTACGCGTAATCGCCAGGCCCGCGTGAAGCAGCGGGTTCGCATTGCGTGTGAGCAGCGTCCACGGCAGCAGCACCAGCGCCGTCGGCACCGAGACCAGCACGTAGAAGAGCAGCAGCAGAATAGATCGCATGCGCTGCCGGGTTACGCCTTGGCCAGGGACTGCAGGCGCGCTGGCAGCTTGTCATAGATGCCGCCGAATCCTCCATTGGAGAGGATGGCTATGACATCCCCCGGCCTCGCCTCCGGCGCGACCGCATCCACAATCGCATCGGCATCGGCGCAAAGCTGGGCCGGATGCTTGCGGTCGATCAACTCACTCACAATCGCCTCCGGATGCAGCCGTTCCGCGGCCGGGATGCTCTCCTGCTTGAACACGCCGGCGATCACCACCCGGTCCGCCAGCGTCAGTGCCTCCACTAATTCATGCTGGAAGACACTGCGGCGCAGCGTGTTCGAGCGGGGCTCGAGCACCGCCCACAGCCTGGCCTTCGGATAGGCCGCCCGCAGCGCCTTGAGCGTCTCGCGGATGGCAGTAGGATGATGCGCGAAGTCGTCGATCACGGTGACGCCGTCGACCACCGCGCGCACCTCCAGCCGCCGCTTGACGCTCTGGAAGCTGGCAATGGCGGCGGCAATGGCATCCGGCTCGATCCCCTGTCCTGCTGCCAGCGCCGCTGCCGCCGTGGCATTGAGCGCGTTGTGCTCCCCGGCCATGGGCAGATCGAGCGTCAACCATGGTCGCCCCGCCCGCAGCACCTGCCACCGGGTACGGCCGTGCGCATGTGACAGATCGACCATCTGCCACTCCGAGCCGGACTGCAGACCATAGCGCTCCACCTTGCAAAAGGCGCGCTCGATGCACTCGCTCACGTTGTCGCTGCCGTCGAATGCAACGATGCGGCCCCGGCGCGGCACCAGGTTTACAAAGCGCTTGAACGCGGTCTTCACCGCATCGAGATCGAGATAGATGTCCGCATGATCGAACTCGACGTGGGTCAGGATGGCAGCGTCCGGAAAGTAGTGCATGAACTTCGGCCCCTTATCGAAGAAGGCGGTATCGTACTCATCGCCCTCCAGGATGAACGTACGGCTGGACTTGAGCTGAAAGCTGGCGCCAAAGTTCTCCGCCACACCGCCGACGAGAAAGGATGGCCCGCTCTCCCCTTTCAACCGGGCGGCCGTCTCATAGATCCACGCGAGCATGCTGGTGGTCGTCGTCTTGCCGTGCGTGCCCGCGACGACGAGTGTCTCCCGGCTAACGATGAACTCCTCGTGGATGGTCTGCGCCATGGAACGCAACGGGATCCGTGCGTCAAGGACAGCCTCGAGTTCGACATTGCCGCGCGAGATGGCATTGCCCACGATGACCAGATCCGGGCGCGGATCGAGGTTCTTCTCCGCATACGGCTCCTGCACCGGGATACCGAGAGTGCGCAGGAAGTCGGACATCGGCGGGTAGGCTGCCGCATCCGACCCGGTAACGCGATGCCCCTGCAACTGCAACATGCCGGCGAGTGAGGCCATCGCCGTGCCGCAGATGCCAATCAGGTGAACGTGTTGCGCTTCTCTCTTCATCCGTCCTCGTGCTGGAGTGATCGTCCTGCGAATCAGACTTCGCGCTCGCGCGATGCGATGCGCAAGCTCGTGGCTTCCGGGCTTACTTCGAGTTCTGCCTCGACGCCCAAGGGCAGCGTTACGTTGGCGCGTGAGACATGGCCCGAACGCAGCCCGATGGCGATGGGACCGTGGAACCGATCGAGTACGCCCATGATCGCATCTTCGAGCAGCGAGGGCGCGGTATTTGGAGAGCTGCAATCCAGCATCTCGCCGAAGACGATGCCGGTAACTCCCTCAAGCTTCCCCGCCAGCATCAGGTGGCGCAACATGCGGTCAGCCTGGTACGGCTTTGCGCCCACGTCCTCCAGAAAGAGCAGCTTGCCCTCTGTTTGCGCAGCGAAGCGGGTGCCGAGCGACTGCGTCAGCAGGCTTAGGCACCCGCCATAGAGGATGCCGCGTGCTGTCCCAGAACGAAGCGGACGCAAACCTGCGGCAGGCCCCAAGATATAGGCCTCGCCACCGAGCGCTGCCTGGAAGCTGGGCAGATCGACTCCTGACTCGAGAGCGAAGTCGGCGGCAACCATGGGCCCATGGAAGACGGGCATCGATGCCTGATCAAGCATCCATGTCTGGATCGCCGTGTAGTCGCTGTAGCCGATAAACGGCTTGGGATGGCTGCGAATCAGTTCCAGATCCATGCCCTCCAGCAGATAATTCGATCCGTAACCGCCACGGGTACAGAGAATGCCATCGATGGTTGGATCAGCGAAGGCGCGATGCAGGTCGGCAAGGCGATCGGCCGGGGTCCCGGCAAAATACGGCGGCGATTTCGCAAGCGCTGTAGGAAACAGTTGAGGCAGGTATCCAAGCCGCTGCAGCGCTTCCACGCCACGATGTACGCGTTCGGGGTTCGCGCTGCTGGCTAAGGAGACCACGGCAAGACGCGCTCCGGGCAAAAGCGGCTGCATCTTCACCGGATCGTTTCCCCTGCGAGGAAGACGTCGCCGGTCATGATGATCTGTGCCGGCCCGGTAAGCTGCAACTCGCCGGTGCCGCCGCCGTTCCACTTCACCATCTGCTCGCCACCCGGAGCCCGCACCCGGATGCTATTCGATGCGTGACCGAGAGCGATGGCCGCGGCAGCAGCGGCACTCGATCCAGTGCCGGAGGATGAGGTAGGACCAACGCCGCGCTCGAAGATCCGTATCTCGATATGGCCGGGCGTCAGGATACGAACGAATTCAACGTTCGTCTGATTCGGGAAATCCGGATGGAAACAGATCTGGGAGCCGATCTCTTCCCACGAGCGTCCAGCTACGGCGAAATCCGCATCCGTGAAGATGACGAAGTGCGGATTGCCGGTGGAGACCACTGCGCCTTCGACGGAAGATCCGTCAGCGAGCACAAGACGACGGCGCTCAACCGTCGGAATGCCCATGCCGGAGCGAATGAGAAAGTGCGCGCTCTCCCGCTCTTCGATGCCGCACTGTCGTGGTCCCGCGTCCGTCTCCAGCAGGATCGTGTCCCCCGTGGCCAAACCATGTTCGTAAGCCATCCATGCCGCGACGCAGCGGGTGCCATTGCCGGAGATCTCTGCGATCGAGCCATCCGCATTGTGAAGACGAATGCGGCCCGCACGGTCGCCGACCCAGGTCAGGAACTCAACCCCGTCCGCGCCGACGCTCGTCGTCCGAGCGCAGAGCGTGCGGGCAAGTCCCGCATAGTCGCGGCCGCGTGCAGCGGCATCGTCCACGATGAGGAAATCATTCCCGCAGGCGTGCGCCTTGCTGACGCGCATCACTCTTCCTCCCAGCTATGGAAGGTGCGCACCTGCTGCACCGCCGCTTCACTCTCAAGCAGCGCCACCAGCCGTTTGTGCTTCTTGTGAGTCGCCATCACGGGGAAGGATACGCGATCGACCGAGCCCAATCTATCCTGCTGCAGGTTTTGCAGACGCCGCTCTTCCTGGTCCATTGCGCGCACCACCGCGTCCGTGAGGGCTTGAGAATCCGTACCGCGCACCTCGTAGATCCTGATCTGCATCTTGAGGTTTGATTTCGTCTCCCACATACCGACAAATTCGAGTGCGGCAATCACCAGTACCGTGGCGAAGGTCGCCGGCAGATAGAGTCCCGCGCCACTGGCCATGCCGATTGCCGCCACGGCGAAGACCGTGGCAGCGCTGGTCAAGCCACTGATGCGGTTACGATTATGCAGAATCAGCCCGGCGCCCAGAAAGCCGACGCCCTGCACAATGTTGGACGCGATCTGGCCCTTGTTGGTGCTGCCCTCTCCGGCAACGACGGCGGAGAGATAGGTGAACAGGGCCGCGCCAAAGCAGATGAGCAGGTTGGTCCGGATGCCGGAAGCCTTGTGGCGGAACTCACGGTCCAACCCCACCGCTCCGCCCAGCACCGAAGCCAGCAGCAACCGCCCGACGATCGCAGCCGTAAGCCCCCACTGCTCCACCTGGCTGAAGCTAAGCGCGTGTCCTGGCTGCGTCATACTCACCGGTTTCCGTGCTCCTCTGCCTGGCTTGCGTCTGGATTCCCTGCATCGAAGCCTGAGTTGTCCAGGCCCGCTCCGCTCCCATGCGAACGATACACCCGCGCACACCCCTGGCCTCTCCCGCAGACGACATCGAGCAACTGGAGATCTGCCGGATGCATGGAAACTGCCTGCGCCACTGCGTCTCCATCGATGGCCACTACGAAATCCGCGGCCTGAGCCGGGTGTTTGAGGGCTGCCTGCCAGCGATAGTAATCTACCTCGTTGACGATGTGCCGCAGCGGTATGCCGGCCTGCTGCACCGCGCCAATGTGGTTAGAGGTATACATGAGAATGCTGGCGTGCGCCGGAAGGCCCTCAAGCGTACGTGCGAGCGCTTTTTCGAAGGGGATGCGAGTAGCGGAGTTTGCCACTGCTTCACCATAGACGAGCGGTCCGGCGTGCAGCAGCAGCGTCGTGTTCACCAGCACCAGCACAGTAACGATCGCTGGAAGAAAGGAGTGCAGACGCCGCTGCCAGCGCATGAGTCTGTCGATCAGAAACGCGCAGAAGAGGGCGAACGCAGGCAATAGTTCCATTCCATACCGAGTGTTGTACCAGGAGAACGGCCACCAGACAGGGATGAAGATGGGCACGGATCCATAGGCTACCGAGTAGGCGTAGAACGGCAGCGGAATCCACAGCAGCATGGTGGCGGCGAGGCCGATGCGGTTGCGCGTCCACTGTGCGGCACAGGTACCGGCGACAGCAAGCAGGAGGAGCGCGTTCGCCGCATACGGAGTCACCGCACCGAGCTCCGCGGCTTTGACGAAGTAGAGCGTCGCCACGCCCATGTTGTGATAGCCAGGATAGTGCGGCGCCCCGGGCGCGCCGGTCCGTGCCTCGATCGCTCGCGCGGAGTAGGGGCCGCGAATGAAGTCCAGCGGGTCGTGGAACTGCTTGGCGTTGTAGGCGATCCAGATCAACGGCGCGACGGCTGCGACCACAGTAAAGAGCACCCATGTGCCGGTGAGCCGCTCGCGCAGATTCCGCCGGCGCAGGATGATCGCCGTCGCGACGCACCAAACGGCGGCGGCGTAGATCCAGCCATCGTAGCGCGTGAAGACCGCGGCCACCAGCACCAACGAAAGCGCGCTGAGTAGCCGTCCGGCGTGCGGCAGGGCCGATTCCGCCACCGCGCGGGCGAACAGGACCAGCAGAAGCGCGGACCACAGCATCTCCGCCAGAAAGAGCGGCTCCGTCATGGCCGTTGTCGCGAAATAGAGAAGGCCTGGATTGAGCGCGAAGAAGGCGAGCGCCAGAACAGAGGCTAGAGGCGGCATCCAGCAGCGGGCCAGCCAATAGAGCGCGACGCAGGCCAAGACGTAACACGCCATGGACGGCCACGCCCCGGCGAGCCCGCTCTGCCACCAGCTCATCTTCTGCACAAATGGGACAAGCATCAGGTGCGAGAGTGGCAGCCAGACCGAACCAAGCTGGCGGAAACCGGGGGTCTGCGAGTCAAAGATGCGGCGGGCGATATGGAGGTGCGCGACTGCGTCGCCATAGAGCAGCAGCAGTCCATGCGTGTAGCAATAGACGAGCGATATCAGTGACAGCGCGAACGAACCAGCCGCTACCAGCCAGAGTTCCTGGCCTAGCCGTTGACGAAGCAGCCGATGCCCCGAAAGATCGACCGCTCCATCCACCGAGGCCGCTTCAGTCAAGATGCGAGAGCTGGCGGAAGAGCCGGAAGCGCGCATCGATCTCCTCGCGGGTGAGCGACTGCACGCGCTCCGTACCGAACTTTTCGACGGCGAAGGATCCCATCACGCTGCCATAGAACATAGCCTTCTTGAAGCTCTGCGGGGTCACCGTGCCCTCTGCAGCCAAAGAGCCGAAGAATCCACCGGCGAACGAATCGCCCGCGCCCGTGGGATCGACGACGGCGTCGAGCGGCAGGGCGGGCGCACGGAAAGGGGTCGCGACGGATGTGTGCGATGCACCCGGGAACGATCGCTCGCTGAAGAAAGCAGTGGATCCGTATTCGCCGTGCTTGACGATAAGCGATTTAGGCCCCATCGCCAATACTTTTCGGGCCGCCAGCACCAGGTTGTCCTCCTTGGCCAGCAGCTTGGCCTCACCATCGTTGATCAGCAGCGTGTCCAACCCTTCCAGGACCTTGGCGAGGTTGGCCCCGTGGCCGGTGATCCAATAGTTCATAGTGTCGCCGCATACCATCCGCACTTTGGGCATCTGCTTGCGAACGTTCGCCTGCAATACCGGATCGATGTTCGCCAGAAACAGATAGTCACTCGCGAGATAGTCCTGGGGAATCTTTGGGGAAAACGTCTCAAAGACGTTCAGCTCGGTCGCGAGCGTCTCGGCCTCGTTCAGGTTCTTCACGTACGAACCGGTCCAATGGAAACTCTTCCCCTTCACATGCTCAAGACCGCGTGTATCCACACCGCGCTTCTTGAGAACGTTCTCGTGCTCCGCGGTGAAGTCTTCGCCGACTACGGCGATCACGCGCACATCGGTGAAGAAGCTTGCGGCGAGGGCGAAGTGCGTCGCGGCGCCCCCCAGAATGTGATCGACGCGGCCATGGGGCGTCTCAATGCTGTCAAAGGCAACGCTGCCTACTACCAGGATGGACATAGTGTGATCAGAACCCTTCAGGAGATATATTTGCCGATCAGCAGATCGAGCTTGGTGCGTGTCGCCGCCGGAATCGTCTCACGGCTGGTCATGATGGCGAACTTGAGCGCGGTGGCACAGCCACAGGCGCGGTCGCGCGGAAGAGCCGCGACGGCTGCGCGCAGCACCTTGGCGGCATTCGCGGCGTTCTGGTGGATGACGGCGACGATCTGCTCGACCGTGACATCGTCGTGGCCTTCGTGCCAGCAATCGTAATCGGTGACCATGGCCAGCGTGGCATAGCAGATCTCGGCCTCACGCGCGAGCTTGGCCTCCTGCAGATTGGTCATGCCGATCACATCCGCGCCCCAACTGCGGTAGAGGTTCGACTCGGCGCGTGTCGAGAACTGCGGACCCTCCATGCAGACATAGGTTCCGCCTCGCTTGCCGACGACCCCAGCTTCCTCGCAACCTTTGCCGATGGCGGCGGCTACCGTGGCGCATACGGGATCGCCGAAGGCGACATGCGCCACCACGCCGTCGCCAAAGAAGGTCGAGATCCGCGCGTAGGTACGGTCGATGAATTGGTCAGGCACCACGAAATCGGTGGGCTTATGCTCCTGCTTCAACGAGCCCACGGCTGAGACCGAAACGATGCGCTCGACGCCAAGCTGCTTCATGCCATGGATATTGGCGCGGAAGTTGAGCTCCGATGGCAACAGGCGATGTCCGCGACCGTGCCGTGCCAGAAACGCTACCTTGCGGCCATCCAGTTCTCCCAGCGCATAGCTGTCAGAGGGGTTGCCGAAAGGGGTGGTGATCGTCTCCTCGCGCGTAGCTGTCATGCCGGGCATTGCATATAAACCGCTGCCGCCGATAATGCCGATTTCTGCTTCTGCCAAAATGTTCTCCGCATCCCAAGATGTTCTCCGCGGGCCGGGTCGCGCAAATGCATGCGCGGCCTGTGCTCTCACGTGAACCGGAGCCCCAAGTATAAACGGCGTCTTACAACCCAGGTGAAGCGACGTTCAGTGTGGCAGAGTGACGCACATGGCGCCGAACTCCGGAAGCATGCGGCGCAGACTGCCGGTCAACTCGGCGCTGCCGGGGGCGCTCCATACCACCTGCTGTTCGGCGCCGGATTGTGCACCGGTGAGGACGAACTGCAGCTTGCGCGCCGTCTCCAGGTCGAAGCTCTCGCTGATGAAGACCTGTTTGCCATCGACTGCAATCAACACCGGGCCTTCTTCAGTATCGAAGATTCGCTCGGCAACCGCGGTTTTGCCGCCTTGCGCCGGGGTATCCGCACCGGCGGACTCTGCGGCGCGGCGTACGGCACGGGTGTACTTCCGCGGAAGGTTGGTGGCGTAGATGTCCGCAAAGCTTGATGCTGCTGCAGCACTCTTCCACCGTGAGAGATAGAACAGCGAAACCGACGCGGTCGAGGATTTCTGCTGCGAGGTTGCCGCCCGCTTGCTCTGCGCCGCATAATACAAGCCGCCATCCCACTCCGGCGTTAGCACCGCGGCCACGTCGCGTCCGCCAAAGAGTTCCATCAGGATGCGCACGTCCAACTCTCCCATGACACCGATATCGTATGGGTCGTATGCCGCCGCGAGCAGCGGGTGAATGTCCGGCATGCGCAGCATCGGCACGTGTGCGCTTTGCTCCCATACGTGCGGATTCATGATCTCGTAACTCGATGCCGGCGGCCGATCGAGCGCCTGGGCAAAGGCAGCCTCGGGGCCCTGGTCACGGAGCACAGTCTGTTCGAAGTTGAGACCGGCGCGATACGGAAAAAGCAACGACGCCTTCAACAGCAGGGGCGCCCGCGACAGGATCGGCGAACTACGGGACTCGTCTATCTCGTCGCCAAGCTGATCGGCTACATCCGGCATGGTTGCCAGGTTTCTACCGGAAGGCTTGAGGCTCCAGTCCAGGAAGACGACCATCGCCTGTCCTTCGGCGACTGCATTCCGCGCGGTATCCGCTTCATCAACCGCCAGATGCCGGTTGTCCTCATCCACGGTATGCGCGGTTCCCTGGATCGTCTGGTCGGCCCACTTCTCCAGATCGACATGCTGATCCTGCAGGGCATGGGTCAGCTCATGCGCCAACACCGGTTTCTGCTCCTCTGGCGCAATCCAATCCAGCAGGTTCACGGTCTTGGTCTTGCTGTCATAGTAGCCGGCGATCTGCTCGGTGAGCAGACTGATGATGAATGGCTGCAACTGAAAATCGCGGTCGAGGAGACCGAACTTCTTAAGCACGATCTCCGCGCGTTCCAGCCGTTTCGTGTCCTTATCTTCTTTTAACTTTGAGAGTACATAGTGCTCCACCTCCGCGCGGTTGGTGAGCCGTTTTTTCACAGAGCGCCGCAGGGGCAGCTTCGAGTCGTCGCTCGCGAAGCGCAGGATAGGATCGACGGACGCAAAGAGCTCCTTGGCCTGCTCCGGCGTGATGTGCTTCTCCGGCGTCGCTGACGTCGGGGCAGAGGATGAGCCCGAGGGCGAGCCAGGAGACGAGCCCGGAGACGCACCGGAGCTTACCGGCGGCGGCGGTGTGGGCACGGAACCCGGCTTCGCCTGCGCATGAAGCGCCAGCCCAACCAGCGGCAAAGCCATCGCCAATGTTATCTGCCGTACTGCTCGGCTCCTCCGCATACCCGCCTCGTCTCGCCCCGTGAATCTCTGCTCCAAAGCTATACTCTCATCAGGCCCCGCAATGAGCGACTCCCCAAATAATGCGGCGATTGATCCCGTGGATGCGGCCCCCACCACCTCGCGCGGTACGGGTGCAGAGGGCGCTCGCCCGACCGCCCTCGCCGAGGCGCTGAGTACTCACGTTAGTACCCTGGAACTGGATCAGTACCGCGGCGGATATACTCCCGGCGCCTTCAGCGGACGCGAATGCGAACTGCACGCGCTCCTCGGGGGCACAGGCATCTTCGACCGGGGCTACCGCGCGCGCATTGAAGTCCGCGGAGAAGACCGCTCCCGCTGGTTGAATGGGATGCTCACCAATAATGTGCAGGACCTCGCCCTGGGCGAGGGGAACTACAACTTCGTTCTGAATGCGCAGGGACGCATTCAGGGGGATTGCCAGACCTTTCGGCTCGCCGACCGCTTGTTGCTCGAGACGGACCGGAACCAGGTGCCCGCCCTGCTCGCGCATCTCGATCACTTCATCATCATGGATGATGTCGAAC
>JBPCNO010000049.1:0-13857 GCA_051001135.1 Acidobacteriaceae bacterium | reverse complement strand
CTCTTCACCGGCACGATTGCCGAAAACATCCGGCTCGGCACCGCCTCCATCACGGATGAGCGACTGGAGCGCGCCGCCGAAGAGGTCAACGTGCTCGATTTCATCCGCACCCTTCCGCAGGGCTTCGACACGCCGCTTGAAGAGCGCGGCGCCGGGCTCTCCACCGGCCAGAAGCAGCTCATCAACTTCGCGCGCGCCCTGGCGCACGATCCCCGCATCCTCATCTTGGACGAGGCCACCTCCTCCGTCGATACCGAGACCGAAATGCGCGTCCGCACCGCGCTTGATCGCATGATCACCGGCCGGACCTCGGTGGTCATCGCGCACCGCCTCTCCACCGTGCAGCGCGCGGATGTGATCCTGGTCATGCACAAGGGCCGGCTGCGTGAGTCCGGCTCACACCAGCAACTGCTGGTCGAGCGCGGCGTCTACTGGAAGCTCTACCAACTCCAATACCGCGATCAGGAATTCCCGGGCGCGGGCGATCCCGACGCACAGATGCTCGAAGCTCCCTTCGCCCTCGGCACCGACTGAGCATCTGATGGAGATGCCTGTTTTAGGGGATTCCTGAATGAAATCGAAATAGAATTGTGGAACACACGCAACCAACGGCTTCAGATTGGCTTCGCCGAAAGCCATGCCGCAGCAACCAAACACACCGTAATCAGGATTAAGAAAACGATAGGTAAGATGAAGAAGTATCTCCAGCTCAAAATCGTCAGGGCGACGAAGCAAAGGGCAAGCGCCCACGCAGTGCGGCGCATGAGCGCCAAAGTCTCTGCCGAAAGGCCGCCGAGCTGCCACGCTAATACCGCGGCGAATAGAAGAAACACGGAAACGAAGAGTCCGGCCCCAACAAAGAGATCCCAATAAGTCCGGCTAAATCCTTGCACGACAAAGTGAATTGACTGCATTGAGCCAAGAAGCGTGTCCACTCCCCATTTGGGATCGGACTGGCGAAAACCAAGCGTATGTCCGAGATCAAAAAGCAGCATAAGAACAGCGGCGATTCGATAAAATACACGCGCTTTCAAGTCATGCCTCCCGACCAGGGCGGGTAGTCTACCACTGTGCCGCCCGCAGGCGCCACTTAGCCGGAATTTCAGTATGACCTGATTAGAACACTACCAATCCTGGGTAGTGGGTCAGTTGAAATACCACTCCCACCCATTCTCGGCCTCCTGCACAGCCAGCCCGTTTAATTGGCGGGGCCGGCAAAGAGAATGAGATTCCCATCGGGATCCAGTACGATGAAGGTTCTGGCGCCCCAAGGCTCCTTCTTCAATGTTTGACGAAAGCGCACCCCTGCGGCCTGGTAACTCAAAAAAAGCTGTTTGATCTCGTCTGTGGTGGCGACGGTGAGCGAAGCGGAGAGCAGATGCTCACGCTCCCGAATATCGCCAACGAACACGGGTTCGCCGACCACCCTCAAATTAAGCCGCGCATGGTCGCGGGTGACCTGCCCGTAGTATGGCGGATCGCCATAGACGAAGGCGACCGTGAAGCCGAGCTTATCGGTATAGAAATCGCACGATGCTTTGATATCGGCAACGAACAATTGTGCTTCGGTTGCACTGAGAATAGGGCGTAATCCAGTCTGTCCGGCTTCATGGGTCATAGCGTGGGCTCCCGGGGCATGGGCTCCTGATTTGAGCGCCTTCCATCCTACGAAACCCCTCTCGCGCGCCACGAGTTCCTGTGCGTCGGCGAGCTTGAAGTCTGCGTCCAGTACCTGCTCGTCGCCGAGGCGGCGAAACCGGGGCAAGCCTGCCCTGATTCTGGCTGCGACCGGATAATACCGTTCGCGATGCCAGCGCAGATATTGTTTAGCTTGCTTCTTGAGGTTTTGGATGTTCGGCATCGGCGCAGCAGTATTCACTTGTGTAGGTGGGCGTTGCCCTTTCGATCCGCACCGATGCGCCCTACGCAGCCATGAAAAGAGTGCCTCGGCCGGAGCAGAGTTGTCAACGCCGCCTTTTTCAGCGGCCCGCTCCAACTGCTTGTTATGCGGCGCCTGGTTAGTCGTGATGGAAATAGAAGAGGTTTCCGTCCAGATCCTCTACGGTGAACTGCCGTAATCCCCAAGGTTTTCTTTCCAGAGGATCCACGATGTTCGCACCTGACGACATCAGTTCCTGATACCAGGCATCGACATCTTCAGCGAACACCCAGTGAACGGCAGGTTCGAACGGCGGCACTCTCTTCCGAAAGAAGATCACCGCGTTATCGCGTGACACAGCCCCAATCTCTTTGCCTGGGTAAAGCCATCCAATCTCAAAGCCGAGTGCATCCCTGTAATGCTGTTGTGCGCGTTCGACATCAGCGACCGGCAACTCCGGCACTGGCTGACCGATCGAGTTCATTTTCTCTTTTGCGCCCATAGAAACTCTCCTGTGTACTCCTTTATGCAACAAGACCGTCTCCGCATCAAATGCGGACGCTCCCGCCTTGTGCAGCCGGACGGGATCGATGGAGGAGAGCACACAAAGACCCGCTTCCCCGTGGTGCTTTTCTGAGTGACCCACTACCAATTCCTGCATCCGATTGACGCCTTTGCACGTCAGATCTAGCGTTCTGCATTCAGCATGCCGGTGCACCGTGACGCCGGCGCACCGCGCGAGCGGCCGTAACCGGGCCAGCGTATCATCCCGACAAGGGTTTCCTCTTCCCTGAAAAACGGTGAATTGCTATGGCTTCGCCTATGACCGATCTGCTCCCGCAATTCTCAGTGCTGCCCCAGGCGTCGCAACCCGATCTCTTCCCGCCTCTAGGCCCGAACGTGAAGGCCCTGCTCGTGTGGCCACGCTTTCCGCCTTCTTTCTGGGGATTCGAGGCGCTGCTCGCAATGCTTCCCGAGCGGTCGGTCATGCCGCCGTTGGGACTGATCACCGTAGCCGCGCTCTGCCCTGCCAACTGGACGCTGCGCCTCCTCGACTGCGCCTTCGAAGAGTTACGCGACGAAGACCTGCTGTGGGCCGATCTGGTGATGGTGAGTTCCATGCACGCGCAACGCATCGATACCGTCGCCGTGCTGGACCGCGCTCGCTCTCTCGGACGCAGAACATTCATCGGCGGCCCCTGGGCTTCGAGCGAACCGGAGCTGTTGCTCGCGAAGGCCGATCACGTGCTGGCCGGCGAAGCGGAGGAGGTCTTCCCGGGGATCGCCGCTGCGCTCGAGAACGGAACCGCGCAGCGCTTATATCGCGTAGCCGACAAGCCGGACATGTCGCGCAGCCCCATACCGCGATACGACTTGCTCCATCTGGACAAGTACACGTCCATGCCGGTGCAGTTCTCGCGCGGCTGCCCATTTCAATGCGAATTCTGCGACATCATTACCATCTACGGACGCCGCCCCCGAGCGAAGACTCCGCCGCAGTTGATTGCGGAGCTGGACACGCTGCTTCGCCTCGGCTGGCACAACGAGGTCTTCATCGTCGATGACAATTTCATCGGCAATCATAAGCTGGCCCTGGCTCTCGCGCGTGAGCTGGCTATCTGGCAGGAACGCAACCGGCGCCCCGTCTCCTTCTACACCGAAGCTTCCATCGACTTGGCCGCCAAGCCTGAACTGATGGCCGCAATGGTCGAAGCGAACTTCATGTACGTGTTTCTCGGTATCGAGACTCCCTCGGCGGAAGCGCTGAAGGGCGCCTCGAAGTTCCAGAACCTTCGCGGCGACCTAGTGCAGCAGGTGCGCCTCATCCGCGAGAGCGGTTTGTGGGTGCTGGCTGGATTCATCGTCGGCTTCGACTCCGACGACGAGAGCATCTTCGAACGGCAGTTGGCGTTTATCGATCAGACCGCGATCCCCTGGGCCATGGCCGGCGTGCTGATGGCTCCCCCCACGACGGCGCTGTTCGACCGCATGAAGCGAGAAGGCCGTCTCATCGAAGACAGCCAGGCGACCTCGAACTTCAGCCCTCCGAACTTTCGCACTGTCCTGCCCTTGCCGGTGCTGCTTGGTGGATTGAGCGGCTTGCTCGAGAAGCTATACACGCCCGAGGCGTACTTCCGCCGCGCCTTTCATTCCATCCAGTCATGGCACCCGCGCCCATCGCAGCAGCCGCCCACGCTCGCGCTCTCCTACAACCTGCGCGTCCTGCTTTCATCGGCATGGCATCAGGGAGTCCGCTCGCGGTACCGGCGCGCCTACTGGCGCTTTCTCTCGCTCGCCGTACGCCACTGGGTGCGTCAGCCGGCAAAGATATGGCTGGCGTTCATGGTGCTCCTGTCCGCGCAGCACTTTCTCAATTATGCACAGGTAGCCGCCGGAGAACTGGACCAGCATTGCCGCAGTCTCAATGAGCCTGATCTGGAAGACGCGAAGCTTTGCTACCAGTGACGGCGCGGTTCGAATAAACGTCCGACGCGCACGGAGTTAGAAGATCTTACGCGAGGTCCAACACACCGACTCAACCGTCAGCCCGTACACCAGATGAGATAGCCATGGAGTGATCTGCGCGGTCGCCGGCTGCTCGGTTGGTGACTGCGACAGGCCCAAGGCCGGAACCGCGATCTCATCGGCAAGCACGAACAGCACTGTTCCAAACAATGTGCCGAAGCCGATCCGTGCGGACTTCAAGCACTCGGCGGCCACTCCATAGACTATCCCCGATACAGCACCCATGCCATAGTGCACCATCGGCCCGTAGATCTCCTTTTGTTGCTTGGTCAGGTGAACACCAGTGACTGCCGCCGCGATTCGATCGGCGGCCTTCTGCGTTGCGTCATCCGGCTTTTCCCGCCCGTCCTGCTGCTCGCCATCCTGGTGCTGCGCTTGCTGTGGTGAGGATTTCTGCTCCTTGAGCGCTTCCGTTGCTTTGCTCAGCGCCGCCTGAAACTCGTTCATCACAAAGGCGGCGATCAAGCCTCCGGCCAAGCCTGCCAGCACTCCCCGGACAGGATGCATCTCCCCGGATTGCTCATTTCCCTGATTCATCTCTCATGCCTCCAATGGCTCTTCGCTCCAAGTGAGATGCACGGCCACAAGGCACATCAATGCACAGCCATCGGCGGCATATCTCACGGAAATCTCCCCAACAGGGCACTGCAGGGCGTGTGCCTGCATCTGATGGAAGGAAAGGAGATTTCATGAGTAAGCAGGATAATGTTGCTGCACAGGAAAAGTTGGGCGAGGCGGTCAACAAAGGCAACCTCGACGTGCTCCGTGAAGTGTTCGCTCCGAATGTTGTCGATCACGACCCGGCTCCCGACCAGGCCAAGGGCCCCGACGGCTTCGTCCGCCTTTTCACCGACCTTCGTAGCGCGTTTCCGGATCTGAAGATCGCTCCAGAACAGATGGTCACGGACGAAGACAACGTCGCCATCGCTTACACGATCACGGGCACGCATCAGGGCAATTTTCTCGGAATCCCGTCCACGGGCAAGAAGATCAAGGCTCGCGGCGTCCAGATCGCGCGCTTTGAAAATGGAAAGATCGTCGAGCGCTGGGGCAGCTCCGACGAACTCGGCATTCTTAAACAGATCGGCGGCGTCAAGGGTGCGGAGTCGGTCACGCAGACTCCCGCTATCACCGGTCGGGTCGCCTGATTCATACCAAGCCAGGCTATTCACAGGAGGCTCCAGTTCTGGCTGGAGCCTTTTCCTTTGCCGCAGTGCCATGCCCCGCTAGCAGCACGCTGCGCCGGATGGCCACACCGGTGCCTCCGTACGATACCCTTGACGTAGCACCGCATGCCCACGGCCTCCAATCCGAGCATCTTCCTCTCTGCCGGCGAGGCCAGCGGTGAACATTACGGCGCCGCGCTCATCGAAAGCATCCGCCGGCTCGCACCCTCGGCCAGCTTCTTCGGCCTCGGTGGCCCGCGCATGGAAGCCGTCGGTCTGCGCCGCATCGTTCGGGCAGAAGATGTCGCTCACATGGGTATCACCGAGATTCTGCGCCACGCGCCGTACATCTACGCGCAGTACCGCAGGCTCAAGCGCTCGCTCGCCGCCGAGCTTCCAGATCTCGCTATCCTCATCGACTTCCCGGACGTCAATCTCCGGCTGGCGGAGGAGCTCGATCGTCTCAACGTGCCGGTGGTCTACTTCGTCTCTCCGCAGCTCTGGGCGTGGAAGAAGCGCCGCATCGTCGCGGTGCAAAAATTTGTCACCCGCATGCTCGTCATCTTCCCCTTTGAAGAGCCCTTCTACCGCGCGCAGTCGGTTCCCGCGGACTACGTCGGCCATCCGCTCGCCGATCTTCCCCTTCCCACCATCTCCCACGCCGACTTCGCTCGCCAACACGGCCTCGATCCGTCCAAACAATGGATCGCGCTGCTCCCCGGCAGCCGCATGAGAGAAGTCGCCCTTAACCTGCTGGAGATGATAGCCACCGTCCAGATGCTTCCTGACGCCTACGAGTACCTGCTGCCGGTCGCGCCTACTCTCGACCCGCGCCGCGTCCAGGCGCTGCTTCATCCGCACAACGCCACCCTGCGCATCCATCTGGTGGATGACGCCCGCGCTGCCCTGCACCATGCCCGCGCCTCCATCGTGGCCAGCGGCACCGCGACGGTCGAAGCCGCCCTCATCGGCAATCCCTTCGTTGTGGTCTATCGTCTCTCCGCGCTCAGCTACGCCATCGCCCGCAAGGTGGTGGATCTGCCACACGTGGCCATGGTCAACCTCATCGCCGGCCAGCGCCTGGTTCCGGAGCTCATCCAGCACGATTTCACCGCCGCCAACATCGTGCGCGCGCTCGAGCCGCTGCTGGAGAACACCCGCGAGCGAGCGCACCAGATGGCCGGCCTCGCGCAGATCCGCACCCTGCTTCACGCTCCCGCCGCTCATCTGGGCCAATCATCCACCGAAACCGTGGTCGATCGCGTCGCCCGCATCGCTCTCAGCCTGGTCCCTTCTCTGGCATCGAAATCAGCGGAGCCGGCCCGTCATCACCATCCAAACGCCTCAGGGGCAACCGAACCGCCGCACCCGCTACGCACACCTTCATGAAGAACTTATCCAGAGCCTCTTTCGCCGCCCTGCGCTTTCTCCCGCTCGCCTTCGCGCTGCTGCTCGTCTTGGCGGCCATTCCCGCCTTCGCGCAGCAGTCCGCCAAGCCGCTCCTCGACATCACCGGCTATGTCATCGACGCGCAGATAGACCCTGCCACCCACGCACTGCATGCCACCGCGCGCGTCACCTTCACCGCGCTGGACACTCTGCCCACCGCCGTCTTTGAGCTGCACAGCGCGCTCAAAGTCACCCGCGTCACTGACGCCCACAACCATGCGCTGAACGCCGAGCGCGGCCAGAACTCCACCCTCCGCGTCACCCCTGCCGATCCGCTCGCCAAGGGCGATACCGCCACCTACACCTTCGTCTATGACGGCGCGCTCTCCGGCGGCGAAGGCAGTCCGGTTGAGGGCCTCAAGCTCGCCTCTATCGGCGACCCGGTCAGCTATCTCCTCTATGGAGCACGCTGGTTTCCCATGACCGGCTATCTCACCGATCGCTTCACCGCCGACATCACCGTTCACATCCCCACTGGCTACAAAGCCATCGGCAGCGGCCTCACCGGACCGCCCCGCACCACCGGTTACGGCCAGATCTACCAGTTCAACTGGGACAAACCCGGCTTCCCCGGAACCGTCATCGCGGGCAAATTCAAAGACCCCACTGCCGTCGCCGGGGCCGCCAACATCAAGGTCTACACCACCGCCGCGCATGACGCGGCCGCACCCGCTTACGCCCAGACCGCCAATCGCGAGTTCGATTTCTTCAGCGGCACCTTCGGCCCGGCGGAGTCCGCCCGCCTCAACATCGTCGAGCTGCCCGACGACACCGTGCCCGCCTACTGGGCGCCGGAGATCGCCGCCGTCGCCGGCGCGCGCATCGCTGACCGCAACAACTTCCGCCTGCTCGCCAACACCATCGCGCACCAGTGGTGGGGCTCGCTCGTCTCTCCTGCCACCCTCAATGACGCCTGGATCACCAACGGCATGTCGCGCTACGGCGAGCTCATGTATCTCGAAGACGTCTCCGGCAAGCAGGCGCTCCAGCAGGCGGTGCTCGATGTCTCCGCCGGCGCGCTCGCCTATGACACCATTCCCCTCACCGCCGACGCGCGCCTCGATCCCTTCTCCCCGCAATTCCAGTCCATGACCCTGGAAAAGGGCGCCATGGTCTTCCACATGCTCCGCTGGGAGGTCGGCGACGACGCCTTCAAGAAGATCCTCCAGGCCCTGCTCACCGAGCACAAGGACGGATCGGTCAAGACCTCCGACGTGGAGAAGACCGCCGAAGCACAGTCGCAGCAGCAGCTCTCCGCCTTCTTCGCCCAGTGGCTCGACGGCACCGGCGCGCCCCAGTTCACGGATAAATATGCCGTCTACCGCCTCGGCAACGGCACCGGCTTCCGCACCATCGGCGAGATCCAGCAGGACCTCGATCTCTTCCGCATGCCCGTCGCCCTTTCGGTCGAGACCGAAGGCAAGACCGAGACCAAGCGCATCGACGTGGTCGGCACCGATTCGCAATATGTCGTGGATACCTTCGGCCGTCCGCGCCACATCACCATCGACCCGGACAACTGGATCCTCAAGAACTCGCCCGACCTGCAGGTGCGCGTCGCCATCCTGCGCGGCCAGCAACTCGTGGCCCAGGGCGATCTCGCCGGGGCGGTGGAGGAGTTCCAGAAGGCGCTGGTCGCTAACCCCGCCAGCTCCCTTGCTAACTACCGTATCGGCGAAGTTCTCTTCACCCAGCGCAACTATCAGGCCGCAGCCAACGCCTACCGCGACTGCCTGCGCGGCGACGACGATCCCAAGTGGACCGAAGTCTGGAGCCACATCCAGCTAGGCAAGATCTTCGACGTCACCGGCCAGCGCGACCGCGCCGTCACCGAATACCGCCAGGCGGTACAAACCAACGACAATACCCAGGGCGCCGTCAATCAGGCGCGGGTGTATCTGCAAAAGCCCTACCAACGTCCGGAGACGGAATAGAGGCTGCTGCCACTTGTGATCCCGAGCAAGGCCGAGGGATCTGCTTCTGCTCTTGCGTTGTTCTTTCTTTGTGCCAATCGCCACAACGATTCCGAACGAATCTGCGTTAGTTCTGTAGCTTGGTCACTCAGGGACAGACCTCAACATCATAGCCACTCTACGTATTGAATCTATGGCTCCGTCGATCAGATCGTCGTGGCCGACCCTAGGCTTAATGCTGACGGGAATCGAGAGAATGGGACCGTTCCGCTCGCGCTCCTCTTCAAACCACTGCACTTCAGTTTGACTGCGTAAGATCGGCCTCATCTGGTTGATCTGAGATGTCTCTTCAAATGACATCCAAATTGGACTGATACCGTGTTTTGACCAAGCGTTCGCTTCAAATCCAATCCAAACATGAAAACGTCCAAGTTCACCCCAGGTTCCCGACCAACCAGGACCGCATTCATATTTCTGCTTTTTGTCCTTAACGAAATCCTTGATGTCTCGCTTTGCAATTTCACTCGCTAGCGCAGCATAGTTCACAACGCGGGAACCGATTGTTTTATCTCCAACTTCACTGTCGTCCAACGGCTGAATCTTATCTTCCGGAGCCACCGCGCACAACCTCCTTAACTCTGTAACAAAAACCGAAATCTCAGCATTATTCGGACTACATTTGTTTAGATACCAAAGTAAATTAGTCCACGAAGATACCGCGATATATCGGTCTTTGGTCAAGCCGATTAAGCTGCCTCCTCTGCCCGGAACAATTGATCGCTTCGCCTCTGAACAGCGGGCTCTCAGGATCTTCCAAATATATTCGCGTCGCTCGTCCGGCACAATAAAGAGCAAGAGACCACCAGCGGACCGGATCTGTCTCAGGTATTCAATTGGCTGCTTTCTCGTAAGCCCTGCCCAAAACTTGTTTTCTATAATCGCGCAACAGACCTTCTGATCGTCGATGATCTCCAGGTCGGGCGTGCCGTGCGCTCCCCTGCTTCGCGGCGTTTGTACTGAGAAATGCGGCGGAAAGTACGGATAGCCAAGGTCGGACAAAAGTTGTCCAAGCGCATCCTGAACCGGCTGCTTATTCAGCAGGTACGCTAATATGTCGGTCCCAACATCTTCCTTTTGGCGCCTGTACTGCCGCGCGATATACGCAAGAAAGCTAGGTTCACTCATTTCTACGACTCATCCTGTATCGATTGGAGCAACACAGGGAAAGCACAAGGACCATTGTTCATCGGTAATCTCTCGGTATTTGCGTGTGCCCCCATCCTAGCGCAATGCGCCGTCAACCGCATCGCCTAAACCTAGACCTAACCGAAATTTCCCTCATCCGCCGACGGCCCATAGATCGCCGGCACCGGCGCATCATTGAGTCGCAGGTAGACCGTCAACTGGCCGCAGTGATGCGCCAGATGGCTGAACACTGCGTCGCTGATCATGATGTGGCGCGGCTTCTCATCGGCCACATGGCCGCTGACGACAAACTTCCAATTCGTCATCAGGTGTTCGTCGGTCGTGTTCGTCAGCGCCTCCACCAGCCCTTGGCTCGTGCTCACGACCTGCGGCTTGAACTTCGCTCCCTCAGGCGAAGCAATATCCAACTCGTCCTGCTGCACCATGAACGCAATCCAGGACGGCATGCTCGCAACCAGCGCCGCCAGATACCCCAGCGGCATGGACCTCTCATGCGGCTTCCAGTCGTTGCGTCCCTCCGGCATCCGCTCCAGCGCGCGGCGCGTGGATGCGGCCTCCCGCTCCAACTGAGCCAAAAACAGTTCCGTCAACCTCATTGAAAGCCCTCCTTCCGGGCGGCAACTCCCGAGTGCCCATCCTAGCGCATCTCTCTTCCCCATCCTCGTCGCACGCCGTCCAACGCAGGGACACTTCAGCATCTGTCGCTATCGTCCGGCTGTCATCCTGAGCGCAGTCG
Source organism: Acidobacteriaceae bacterium (assembly GCA_051001135.1). GTDB lineage: Bacteria > Acidobacteriota > Terriglobia > Terriglobales > Acidobacteriaceae > CAWHMN01. Next base: position 2,982 of record JBPCNO010000049.1, on the reverse strand, counting down.
AAGGATTTGCGGTTGTGGGTACCACATCCCGAGCAGCGGTATCACGAAGGGGGAAAATGTAACTGAGTCCGGTGCCTTCGAGCGAACTGGGTCACCTGAACCGCAATCTCCGCCTGTGGGGTCAGCAAGCTGAAGTGAGATTTCCTACCGTCCGGACCCCCATCCTGGATCACACGGTGAGAGTAATTGTCCTGGTTTCCACAGCGTCCTTGAAACTTTTTCCTCGACACCACAGTCGCGACGTCCTAGTATTCACGAAATCCAATCGGCAAATTACTTCACCGCTGCTTCTGGATCAGGCTCCAGCTTTCCAAACCAGCATCGCCATCCTTTGTAGTTCTGTTTTTCATTCGGAGGCATCATGCAGATGACGCAAAGAACGCCCGTCCGGGCATTCCTCGTTCTAATGGTTGTGGCAGCGATTTGGGTTTTCGGCCAGAGCGCCGTCTTGGCCCAGGCAACCGCATCCGGCAGTATTGTCGGCGTTGTGACAGACAAAACAGGCGCAGCCGTTACAGGTGCAACTGTCACCGCTACAAATACCGGCACAAACGCCGAGCGCAAGACGACCACCAACACCGCCGGTGAGTACCGCTTCGATCTGCTCTCAGTCGGCAACTACCAGATTCGCGTGGATGCCCCCGGATTCAGCACGGCTGAAGTCCGCGGCCTGGAGCTGCTTGTCGGTACCACGCTCGCCTCCAATGTCCCGCTCAAGCCCGGCGAAGTCTCCCAAACCGTGCAGGTCTCGTCCGGAAATCAGTTGATCGATCCGGAGAAGACCGATATCTCCACCGCGGTAACGCCTCGCCAGATCGAGGACCTCCCGCTCAATGGCCGCGACTTCGCGAACCTGGCCATTCTGGCGCCCGGCGTCAAGCAGGTCGACAGCTACGATCCGACCAAGAACCGCTATGCCGTGTACGCCGTCAACGGTTCGACCGGACGCAACACCAACACCACCGTCAACGGTATCGATAACAAGGACAATACGGTAGGCGGCGCGGTCATGCAGTTGCCGCTCGAAGCGGTGCAGGAGTTCAACATCAGCCCCGATCGCTTTTCTGCCGCCAACGGACGGAGCGAGGGCGCTGCTCTGAACGTCGTTACCAAGTCCGGCACCAACGACTTCCACGGCAGCCTCTATGGCTTCTTTCGCAGCCAGGCAATTCAGACCAACAACTACTTCGCCCAGAAGGGTAACCAGCCGAAGCCGGACTACAGCCGGCAGCAGTACGGCGGCTCCTTTGGCGGACCAATCCGGAAAGACAAGGATTTCGGCTTCTTCGCCTACGAAGGCCTGCGCGAGCGCTCCAGCCTCTCCGTCAATCCTGTCTCTTTCGCCGAACTGAGCCTGGTAGCGCAAGCAGCCAAAGCGAACCCTGGGCTGTTTCAAGTCGCGCCCCAGCCATCCAATACCATTCCCACGCCCTTTGACGAAAAGCGCTACAACGGGCGCATCGATCACGACTTCAGCCCGACCGAAAAGGCCTTTGTCAGCTACACCGCGCAGGACAACAAGAGCCAAAACGACCAGTCCAATGCCCAGGCTGATTTGACCGAAGGCAACTTCACCATCAACGACCTGATCCTGACCAACGCCACGTTGACTTCGGTCTTGTCTCCCCGCCTGGTCAACACCTTTGCCGTCGGCTTCCAGTACTGGAACAACCTCATCGACTCCACGAATCGCGCGCCCTATTTCCTCTTTCCGGATGGGACCAGCTTCGGAACCAACATCAACGTGCCGCAGAAGTCGAGCCAGCACAAGTTCCAATTCCGCGACGATGTCTCCTGGAGCCACAGCAGCCACACCGTGCGCGCGGGCGTGGATTTTCTCTATGAGCCGCAGGTAGGCGGCTTCTTCGAAAATAACGTGACCCCGGAGTTCGACTTCTTCGACACCGCGTCCAACCTCTTGAATCCGTCCAAATATTCAAACGGCTTTTCCACTCCCGGCGTGGTTCAGGCCATGACCGGTACATCCGGCGACCCGACCTTCAATCTGTCGCCCAAAATGCTGGGGCTCTATGTGGAAGATGACTGGAGAGTCACGCACCGGCTCTTGCTGAACCTGGGGATGCGCTACGACCGCGATATCGGTACCTACGGCATCGACAAGCAGCGCATCAGCCGCACCCACCAGGAGATGATTGCCGCGGCAGCGACCGGTGTCCCCACCGTTCCCGCCATGCGCAACCCGCAGACCTATGTCACCTCAGACGTTCCGAACCTAGCCAATATCGGCGGCATCTATACCGGCTTGCCCCAGAACGACAATCTGGATATCAGCCCCCGCATCGGCTTCTCCTACGACCTGTTAGGGAACGGCAGGGTCATCGTGCGCGGCGGATATGGTCTCTACTTCGGTCAGTCATTCGAGAACATTCCGTTGTTCATGATCCAGCAGGCCAACAATACGGTCTTCGCCAATACCTTCAGCATCGCCTGCAACGGACCCACGGACACAACCTGTTCAGGCGCTACCGTGCCGGGCACCAGTATTTCTTTGAACAATTACCGCTACGGAATCGATCCGGCCCCGGTGATTCCGCCCGCCGGACACGACCTCGCTGCCGGATCGACCGGACGCCTGATGAGCAACGGCTACCGCAATCCCTATACCCAGCAGATCAACTTCGGCTTCCAGGTCGCGCCCAACGACCGCTCCGTGGTCGAGGTCGATTACGTGCAGGCCCGCGGCCTGCATGAGGACAAGACAGTCAACATGAATCCCATTCGCTACTTCAGCGACAAGTCCCGGCCCTTCTCCGCGGCGTTTACGGCTGCCGGCGTTCCGGTGCTGGGAAGGATCGCTGACGAGGAGGCGAATGGCCGCTCCTACTACGATGGTCTCAACGTCAGCTACCGGCAGCGGGCCTTCAAAAATATAAGCGGCACGATCAATTACACCTACGCCAAGGCGCTCGCCTTTGAAGGCGGCGCGGCCTCCTTCCGCAACACCGCCACCAACCCCTTCCT